>CAXTMK010000170.1:723-9926 GCA_964245315.1 uncultured Acidobacteriaceae bacterium
AGAGTGACTCGACTTCAGGACCAACTCGACGCCATTACCGCGCGTACCCGTACGCTGGTGCAGCCGGAGCGGCTCGCCATCTCCGAAGGAGTGGCCGCGGAGTTGCTGGCCACCGGCATCGAAGACCGTGTGCTTCCGGTGGGTTCGGCTGCGCCTGAATTTGCGCTCGAAGATGCGCAGACGGGCAGGCCCGTACGCTCCAGCGACCTGCTCGCGCTTGGACCAGTGATTGTGAAGTTCTTTCGCGGACGCTGGGATCCATACTGTGTCACCGAGCTTGAGAACTGGCGCGAACTCTATCCGAGGGTGCGCGAGCGCGGCGCGCTTTTCATCGCCATCTCTCCGCAGACGCGCCGCCAGAACGACTTCGCGGCGCAGCAGCATGCGCTCACCTTTCCTTTGCTTTCTGATTCCGGCGCAACGGTTGCCGCCCGGTTCGGCATCGCGCACACGCTGCCCGATCATGCGCGCAAATACTTCCGTTCCATCCTCATCAACATCCCATTTGCGAACTCCGGCCTGACCTATGAGACCGCGCCGGATTCGGCCTGGCGCCTGCCGCTGCCCGGATTGTTTCTCATCCGTCCCAACAGCGGCACGGGCACTATCGCGTTCGCGCAGGCCTACGCCGACCCGCGCATGCGACCCGAGCCTGCGGACCTGCTCGCGCTGCTGTAGCATGCATCGAATTCGACTATGACCACGCGTCGCGCCAGTTCGAGCCTCAGTCTTTCAGACGAGCAATTTCACGCCATCGCGCGTGCCATCGCAGACCCGCGCCGCTTCGCCATCATGCAGCAGATCGCAGAGGCCAATGAGACGCCGTGCAGCGCACTGGACGCACATGAATGTATCAGCGCCCCTACCATCTCGCACCACATCAAGGAACTCACCGAGGCAGGATTGATCGCGGGGGAACGCGACGGACGGACGATGAAGCTGAGCTTCTGCCGCCCGGTGTGGGACGCGTACCGCAAACGCCTCGCCGCGCTCTGATCCTTGTCCACAATTTCCTGTGAATCCTTCCTCGCCTCGCCACATCCATTAGATGGTTGTCGAACTATTCGACATACATCGTAGCTTTATATGGAATACAAGGAGAGCGGCAATGGCAAAGCTTACAGGTAAGGTCGCAGTGGTCACGGGCGCGAGCAAAGGCATCGGAGCGGCGATCGCGAAGGAACTCGGCGCGCAGGGCGCTTCGGTCGTCGTGAATTACTCGACCAGTAAAGAGGGCGCGGACAAGGTCGTTGGCGAGATCGTCGCGGCGGGCGGCAAGGCCGTTGCGATCGGCGGCAGTGTGGCGAAATCAGCCGAGATCGAGACGCTCTTCGCGGGCACGAAGGCCGCGTATGGCAAGGTCGATATCCTCGTGAACAACGCTGGGGTGTACGGCTTTTCGCCGCTCGAACAGATCACCGAAGAAGAGTTTGATCGCCAGTTCGGCACCAACGTCAAGGGTTTGCTGCTGGCCACGAAAGCGGCCGTCGCGCTGTTCCCCGCCGAAGGCGGAAGCATCATCAACATCGGGTCGGTGGTATCGGAGGGCGGCAATCCGGGTGCTGCGGTCTATAGCGGGACCAAAGGCGCGGTCGACAGCATCACGCGCAGCTTCGCGAAGGAACTGGGCCCAAAGAAGATTCGCGTGAACGCCGTCAATCCCGGCATCACCAGCACCGAAGGGGTCCAGTCAGCCGGATTCCTGGGCGGACCCATGGAGCAGCAACTGGTTCAACAGACGCCGCTCGGACGCATCGGGCAACCCGAGGACATTGCCACCGTTGTCGCATTCCTTGCCTCCGACGATGCCCACTGGGTCACCGGATCGCTTCTTCAGGTCGCCGGCGGACTTCGCTGACAAAGCCAGGAACTCAGCCCACGACACGCGCAGAAGAGCCGCGGAGGGAGCGATTCCTCTGTGGCTCTTCCTGCTGAGTTCTTACTTGTTCGCACGATATCGCTCGATCAGCGCATTCGTCGACGTATCGTGCGTCAGGGCGGCATCGCCCTCAAGCTCGCCGAGGATGCGCGTTGCGAGCACCTTGCCCAACTCCACCCCCCACTGGTCGAACGAGTCGATGTTCCAGATGGCGCCCTGCGTGAACACCGCGTGCTCATACATCGCGACCAGCTTGCCCAACACCTCGGGCGTCAGCACGTCGGCCAGAATCACATTCGACGGGCGATTCCCTTCAAACACCTTGTGCGGCACCAGTTCCTCCGGCACGCCCGAAGCCCTCACCTCTTCGGCGGTTTTGCCGAAGGCCAGCGCCTCGGCCTGCGCGAAGACGTTCGCCATCAGCATGTCGTGGTGGCGCCCGAGCGGGTTCAGCGTCTTGTAGAAGCCGATGAAGTCGCACGGAATCAGCCGCGTGCCCTGGTGGATCAGCTGATAGAACGAGTGCTGACCATTGGTGCCCGGCTCGCCCCAGTAGATCGGTCCGGTCTCTGTTTCGACGTGCTTGCCGTCAAGCGTGACGTGCTTGCCGTTCGACTCCATCGTAAGCTGCTGCAGGTAAGCGGGAAAGCGCTTCAGATATTGCTCGTACGGCAGAATGGCAACCGTCTGCGCGTCGAAGAAGTCCGTATACCAGACCGTCAGCAGGCCCAGCAGTACGGGCAGATTCTTCTCAAACGGCGTCGTGCGGAAGTGCACGTCCATCGCATGGAAGCCAGCCAGCATGGCGTTGAAGTTGTCCGGCCCGATCGCAATCATAGTCGACAACCCGATCGCCGAATCCATGGAGTAGCGGCCGCCAACCCAGTCCCAGAAGCCGAACATGTTCTCCGTGTCGATACCGAACTTTGCGACTTCTTTCGCGTTGGTTGAAATCGCAACGAAGTGCTTCGCCACGGCCGCATCATCCTTCAGCGCGGAAAGCGACCAGTCGCGCGCGGAGTGCGCATTGGTCATCGTTTCGAGCGTTGTAAAAGTCTTCGAGGCCACCAGAAACACCGTCTCGTCGGGGTTCAGATCCTGCACCGCCTCGGAGAAGTCGCTGCCGTCGACATTCGAGACGAAGCGCATCGTCAGGTCGCGCTGGCTGTAGTGGCGCAGCGCCTCATACGCCATCACCGGGCCCAGGTCGGAGCCGCCGATACCGATGTTGACCACATTCCGGATGCGCTTGCCGGTATGTCCCTTCCACTCGCCGGAGCGGATCTTGTCCGCGAAGCCGGCCATCCTTTCCAGCACCTCATGCACCGGTGGCACCACATCTTCGCCGTCGAGCATGATGGATTCGCCCCTGGGCGCACGCAGCGCCACATGCAGCACGGCGCGGTTCTCTGTGATGTTGATCTTCTCGCCGGTAAACATCGCCTCCAGCTTCTCGCGCACGCCGGACTCCTCGGCAAGCTGCATCAGCAGCTTCAGCGTCTCATCGGTTACGCGATTCTTCGAGTAGTCGAGGAAGATTCCGTCGGCCTCGGCTGTATAGCGCGTGCCGCGCGCCGGATCGTCGGCGAACAGCTGTTTCAGCTGCGTGTCGTGCATCTGTTGTGCGTGCGCCTTGAGCGCCTTCCAGGCAGATCGTTCGCCGAGCGGTGCGATTTTCTTTGCGGTTTCCATAGGAGGCAATTTTCTCACAAACACCGTGGCAGTCCGGTGAACTTGCCCGGAAAGGCTTCGTGCGTTTATCGTATTACTAGTCCGTCTATCGCACGATGCCCGGACACTCGAAAGAGAGACCATGTCGACATTGCCAGCAACACGCCCAGTCAGCGCGCCCATCGCGCCCAAAGACATGCCCGCAACGCCTCCGCCCGCCGTCCGCGCCACGCCCGCCTCCACGCTCGACCAGTACCAGGGCGATCCCAACTTCATGACCTCGCTCGCCCGCGGCCTGATCGTCATTCAGGCGTTCACGCAGCAGAATCCGCAGATGACCATCTCGCAGCTTTCGGTTAAGACGGGGCTCTCGCGCGCGGCCGTTCGGCGCTGCCTTTATACACTCTCGAAGCTCGGGTTTGCCGGCGCGGAAGACGGCCAGCGTTACGCGCTGCGTCCGCGCATGCTGTCGCTCTCGCACACCTACACCACGTCATCGACGCTCTCGACCGCGGCGCAACCCATCCTCGAACGCATGTCGCAGACGTTTCGCGAATCGTTCTCCGTCGCCACGCTCGACGGCAACGAGATCGTCTACATCGCGCGCACCCAGGTGCCTTCGCGCGTGATGGCGGTCGACCTGCACATCGGCTCGCGCCTGCCGGCTTATTGCACGTCGATGGGCCGCGTCCTGCTCGCGTACCTGCCGCCCGACCAGCTGGAAAGCTATCTCACTCGTGTGGAGTTGACGCCGCATACCACCCGCACTATCACGACGGTGGACAAGCTGCGCGCTTCCCTGCGAACAGTGCGCCGTCTGGGTTATGCGTTGGTGGATCAGGAGCTGGAGGTCGGTCTGCGCTCGCTTGCTGTGCCGGTGTATGCGCCGTCGGGTCGCGTCGTGGCGACTGTTAACTTATCCGGTAACGCGCCGCGCATGCCGGTCTTCGACATGCAGACTCATTTCCTGACGCCGCTTCGCAACGCCGCCGCCGAGTTGAGTGCGTTCCTGCGTTAACTACTGAAATCCTTATGGTCCGTAACCGTATCTGCGATGGAGTCCGTCTACCCGTCCATGATGTAAGATTCTGGCGTTGCAAAGAACGGTCGACAGATGGAGCCGGATTTTCATGCCGGCGATGTTCCCGGGAAGGCAGCCGTACTCGCATGCCGGGGCGGTATACTGGGGGCGGAATCAACTCCCGCCATTCAGGATTCGGAAAGGATTTTTTCGCGGATGAGTCTTGTCAATTCGAACGTCGAACTCTCGCCACGAACCTCCATCGCACGCCGGATCGATCTCGCTGTTGTGATCCCCACCTATAACGAGCGGGGAAACATCGCGGAGCTGATCGGCCGCCTGAACGAGGCGCTGCAGGGCATCTGCTGGGAGATCATCTTCGTGGACGACGACTCCACCGACGAGACCGCCGACCTCATCCTCGGCTACGCACGCCGTGACGTTCGCATCCGCCTGATTCATCGCATCGGCCGCAGAGGTCTGTCGTCGGCCTGCATTGAAGGGATTCTGGCCACCAGCGCCAACTACGTCGCCGTGATGGACGCCGATATGCAGCATGACGAGACGATTCTGCCGAAGATGCTGGATCTGCTGCGACAGGATTCGCTGGATATCGTCGTCGGCACCCGCAATGCGCAGGGCGGCAGTATGGGCCAGTTCGGCAAGCCGCGCGTGTTTCTAAGCCGACTGGGCCAGCAGATCAGCCATGCGGTCTGCCAGTGCGAGATTTCTGACCCCATGAGCGGGTTCTTCCTCTTCAACCGCGGCTTCTTTCTTGAAGTAGTGCGCAGCCTGCACGGCGGCGGCTTCAAGATTCTGGTCGACATGCTCGCCTGCGCCGAACGCCCCGTGCGCCTCGCCGAAGTCGGATACACCTTCCGAGCGCGCACCTACGGCGACAGCAAGCTGGATGTGAATACCGCCGTCGAATACCTCTTCCTCATCCTTGACAACCTGACCGGCTCCATCGTGCCGACGCGCTTTGCCGCGTTTGCAGTGGTCGGCGCCGCCGGTGCGGCAACGCATCTGGCTACGCTGGCTGTGATGATGAAGCTGTTCCACATGCACTTTATGCCGGCGCAGATTATCGCAACCTACCTGGCGATGACGGAGAACTTCTTCCTGAACAATCTCGTAACATGGCGCGACCGCAGCCTGCGCGGGTTCGGCCTGCTGACCGGGTTGCTTTCGTTCTGGGTGGCGTGCACGTTCGGGGCGTGGGCGAATGTCGTGTTCGCGCGGGCGCTATTGCAGTCGGGCGCGCGCTGGTACCTGGCGGGAATCGCCGGAATCATTTTGAGTTCGGTCTGGAACTACTCCATGTCGAACCTCTTCACCTGGCAAAAGGCCCGGCCGGAACGTTCGGACGAGCCAGTGGAATTCCCGGTGTACAACCCGGATATGTATCAGTAGAACTGCAGAGATTCTGGCTTCGCCGGAATGACGCCTTGAGTGGAACGGTCAGCGCTTCGCAGATAGCGTACTTGCCCCGGATCGGACCCCGAATTGAGAACTCCTTCGGAGTGTCCGTTCACACCTCGGCCCGACGGGAAACGCCTGCGATCGCACCTTAGCTTTGTTCCTACTCCGCGGGCATCGGCTTGAGTTCAGCGGCCTTTAGCTGCACCATCTGCTTCAAGGGCAACGCATCGGATGATCCACCGATCATGATCTGGTAATTTCCACCTGCAAGTTCCCACGCGGATCGGACGGTATCGAAAACTGCGAGGTAGTGCGGATCGACGGTCACCGTTACGATCTTCGACTCGCCTGATTTCAGTTCCGTTCTTGCCCAACCGATTAGCCTCTTCGGCGGTTCGTTGGTTGACGCAGGCAGAGTTGCGTAGATTTCGGAGACCTCAGCACCCGCTCGATTGCCCGTATTCTTCACCTCGAAACTGACTTCAAGGCCTTCCGTTCCGGTCACCCTCGGCCTGGCATAGCTGTAGGTCGTGTACGACAACCCATGGCCGAAGGAGAAGAGTGGAGCCTTGCCCTTTGCGTCGTACCACTTGTAGCCCACCAGCAGGCCTTCCTCGTAGGTCGCATCGAAAGGTGGCAGCGGAGCACGCCTTCCTTCGCTTCCGGGCGGGAGTGTCGTCATGGCACGCGCCTGCTCCGCCGCAAGATCAGCCCCAAACAGCTTTGGATGCGGCAGATCCGTTAGGGAGCGTGGGAAGGTGACCGAGAGCTTTCCGGAGGGATTGACGCTACCGGCAAGAATCTCCGCGATTGCCTGCCCGCCCCGGATACCGGGAAACCACGCTTCGACGACACCATCTACCTTGTCGATCCAGGGCATCAGAACCTGGCCGCCTGTTTCGAGAACCACAATCGTGTGCTTGTTTGCCGCCGCGACAGCTTCGACCAGAGCGTCCTGCTTCTCCGGAAGACTGAGATCTCCATCTCGCCCTTCGCTCATCGGCTGATTGACGAATACGATCGCCGCGTCGGCGCGTGCCGCGGTGCGGGCGGCAGCTGCCGGATCACTCCCGGCGTCGTAGTCAATCTGCGCGTGCGGCAACTCGTTGCGCAGCGCACTCAGAGGCGAAGACGGCATCCAGACCGCGCCTCTGGCCGTGAACGAACCCGCCACTCCGATGGTGACAGCAGTCGGCGGCGGTGGCACCGCGTTGCCACCAGGAGGGTCTACCTGCGCGGAGCCACCCCCGGATAGAACACCCACGTCCGCGTGCGATCCGATTACGGCGAGGTGCAGTGTCTTTGCGGTATTGAGCGGCAGGATGCCGTTCTGATTCTTCAGCAGCACAATGCTTTCCTCTGCGACCTTCCGCGCGACACTCAACCCCGCGAAGACTTCGGGTACGACCGGATGCGGGGGATCGTCGAACACGCCGCTCTCAATCTCCGAACGCAGAATGCGATGAACCAAGTCGTTCAGCCGATCCATAGGAACCTTGCCGTCGGCAATGGCCTGTTTTACGGCATCACCGAAATAGGTGTTGCCGGGCATCTCCTGATCCAGCCCCGCCAGCACCGCTTTTACCGTCGTGTGCGTACCGCCCCAATCCGAGAGCACCCACCCCTTGAAACCCCAGGTGTTCTTCAGCAGGTCGTTCAGCAGGTACTGATTCTCGCACGCCCAATCCCCATTCACTTTGTTGTAAGAGCACATCACGGCACTTGCATGCGATTCATGCAGGCCGATCTCGAAAGCGAACAGGTCCGTCTCTCTCAGTGAGCGCTGATCCAGGATAGAGTTGACGATATTTCGGCCGGTTTCCTGATCGTTTACGGCAAAGTGCTTGATGTCTGTGATCATGTGTTGCGACAGCATGCCCTTCATCAACTGACCAACCATGTTCCCGGCAAGAATCGGGTCTTCACCCATGTACTCGAAATTTCTTCCGTTTCTCGGCTCGCGTGTTATGTTTACGCCGCCGCCCAGAGACATGTTGTATCCCTGTTCCCGCAGTTCTTTGCCGATCAAAGCTCCGTAGGCGTAAGCCGATTCAACGTCCCAGCTCGAGGACGCTGCGATGGCCGATGGCAATGCAGTGGAATAGCGGCTGTGGCTTGCGCCGCGCGTCACCCCGACAGCCGAGTCGGCCATTTGAAGGTCGGGGATGCCGAGGCGCTCAATTCCCGGGATGAATCCCGCGCCGCCGAGCTTGCGCGTGGGCTCAGGTATGAGACCTGGTGCACCCGCAGGCCGGAATCCATGCACCAGGCTCAGCTTTTCATCCAGCGTCAGCGCCTTCACCAGCAAGTCAGCGCGCGCGTCCGCCGAAAGCGCCTTGTTCATCCAGGGGCCTGTCACAGGAGCCGGTCGTCGAACCGATTGCTGCGCCGCTGCAATCCAGGTCACCGAAAAAAGGAAGCATCCCACCATCCGCTTAATGGTGGTCCAGAGTGAATCTCTGCTCATATAAACCCTTATCCTGAAGAGGCGATCTGGAACCGGAATTGTTCCGCACGATGATTGATAGCTTATCGTCCTTCTATTGGCAAGTCCGGTGCGGTACTGTACGTGTTTCTATGGGGTTGTCGGAGTAAAGCGAAACCAGAGTGGCATAGAAAGTCCACCCTGCCGAATATCTTTTCTGCCTGGACACGGTTGCAGCCCCATCACAGTACCCCCGTTACCCGCCGGAAGGATTAGCCGCTGCATTCGCCTTCGCGAGATCCTCCTGGAAGCACCGGCGGGTCTTGGCGCGATTCGGCGCAACTTCGGTCAGCCAGATCGCCGTCCCGACGGCCTCGATCTGGCAGAAGAACGGCCGCCCACCATTGAACTTATAGTGCCGCCAATGCTCCAGCAGCCGCGCCGTCTGCGGCGTCACGAGCCAGTCGTTGCGCCTGGGTAGAGCGCGCCAGGCGTCTACCTCAGCCCGGAGTTCGTTGATGATCGGCGTCGGATCGTACTGCTGCTGCGCCGTAGATAACCCATCGTCATGGGTGAGGATCAGGTCGCGCTGCTCGCCGCGATCCTTGCGCTTGCGCGGCATGGGGATCGGCGTAATGAACCTGGCCGGTCGCCGGCTGGTACCAGTAAAACGGCTTCCCATTGCATGGAGGCCATCTTACGTCTTACTCATTGATTCCATGGTGCCCGGAGGGGGACTTGAACCCCCACGCCGCTTTCGCAGCTGCGGATTTTAAGTCCGCTGT
>CAXTMK010000171.1:0-9871 GCA_964245315.1 uncultured Acidobacteriaceae bacterium
GGAGGACGAGCGAAGCGAAGGTCTGCACAAGCGCAGCGCGGAAGACTGTTGGGAAGCCCTTGCGCCGCGCCAGGGCAGAGCCCTCAGCGAGGTTTGGTTTCCTTATTCGTGCGCGTTAGCACACACAGCTTTCAGGGTCGCGTTGCGGCAGGAACAGGCCGCTGCGGTGGGAAGCGAAGAATGCGCAGCAGTCGCAGCGCGGGAGGAGACGCTCCCGGCGAAAGAGGGTAATTGCCACAGGCATCGGGTATGACCGATGATGGAGGTGGGACGGAACGCACCGTCCTGGGGTGTCGAAACCCCTGCAAAGCACAAGGCGCTCTTCGGACGCCTAATGAATCCCTACGACTTTTGCGGTCGGGGAGCCTGTAACGTATGTCCAGGCCCCTAAAGCTAAAGGTTGCAGGAACCGTGCTTTGCCGGTTTTCGAACTCCCCGATCACGGGTTATAGGGTTGTTTGCGGGGGCGCACCGCAGACGTTCTCATACCCTTCCGATTGAGGAGTTATGCTGATCCCGCATAATATTTCCCGGAAATGTTTCTTGTCGGTCCCCGAGGGACCGGGATTTGTGTTGCCCTTAGGTAAGCGATGGAGGAACGGCTTTGTGCGCATGATAATTCCATGTGCGAGAGCGACGGGGTATCCGCGATGAGCGACATTCGCGAGCTGATCTTCGCGCCCAACGGCGAAGCGCGTCTGCCGCTGCCGGAAAGGTGCAGCCTTGATGTCTCCTGCTTTGAAGAACCGGAGGTACAAGACGCACTGGCAGTCGCCATCGGAGAAATACTCTACGTCGTCACGTTTTCCGGGATTGAGTTGCAGGCGCTAGACGGCGTGACGGTCACTTCGGATTGCCGTGCGGCTGCGTGCGCCCTGCAAGACCTTCCCCAAGGCCAAGTGCCGTTGGAGATGAACCCCCAGCCGGAGGTCATGGAGATGGCACGGACGGCTGCGGTCCGCCGCGAGGGAGACCTGCGTTTCCATATCGTGTTGCGCCGCGGTCTCGCGTTGTCGATACTTTCTCCGGAGCCGGAGATGCAGCGGTTGGCGCTGGGCTGTATCGGCCACGAAGCCGCGCATGTGGAGCACGAGAGCCATCTTTACCGAACGTTTCCTGACAGCTATGGAAAGCCGCTGGAGTGCGGCAACCGCTCCCGGCAGACTTTCTTGAAGGCAATGGATGTCTGGAGCGAATATGCTGCATGCCGGTCTTCGGCGACGTTTCGTCCGGAAGCGGTGGAGGAGTTTGAAGGGATTCTCTGCCGCGCGATCGAAGATAGCTTTGCAGCAGCACTGGAACAGGTCAAGGCACACCGCGAGGGGCGCGGCGCAGGCGATGTGTTTCATGAGCTTCAGCAGATCTTCGGGGATGTTTTTATCTGCGCCGGCTACCTGCTCGGCCATGTCCACGGGGTGGAACGAAATCTGAAAGATCACACCGCGCGACTGGACGAGGTCTTCCAGAAGAATCCGGAGGTGCAAGATCTCATAACTCGTCTCGAACGCATCCTGCATGAACTTTGGCTGCAGGAGTTCGTCTGGGAATCGATCGAAGTCTTCGCTCCGATCTACGATCTCATCTGCGAGATGATGGCCCAGTGCGGCTTGGTCTTTGCCCGGCACGAAGAGGAGTGGCGCATCGTGATGTATGAGGAGCGGGAAGCAATAGAAGAGGCCAGGCAGGCTTTACAACGATGGACGAATCCGACTGAGCCACAAGAGTAAACAGTCCGTTGGCGGTGAGACAGAAGGCCGAAGGTTCCTCCGGGCGGGGAGCTTATGCAATCGGATTGTCGTACCAGGGATACGACAATTCCCAATGCATCTGTCGGGACGGGCCTGGATCGACTCGTTTCAACTAGAGTCCGATACCGAATCCCGGCAACTCAACCTCAGGTGTGGAAACCGGTGACGGAGCGCCCAGAGTCAAAGAAAGTTCTGTTACTGAAGGTGCGATTTCTGCGCCTCGAAGAGTTTTTTCCAGTGCAAGCTGACGGCTGTCGGAGGTATAGAGGGCGAGGTCGCGGATGTGCGGAGAGAGTCGCGTGAGCGCCTCCTGCTGCTGGGCAAGCTGGGAAGCCTCCCCGGTCACAAGAACACGATTGACAGCAACGCGCTGAGCTGTGTCTACCGCGTAACCGTATTCGATATGCCGGGCGTTATTGGGGTCCAATTCGATTGATTTTCCGTAATCAAGTCTCACGGAGAGAGCATTGTCCTCGCCGATCCGCTCCACGGTGGCGAAGTTGCCGACACGAATGTGGGCGTCGCGGTCGGAGTCGGTGAACCTGATTCGTTCACCTACAGCAACGTCGCGTTCCTCCTCGCGGTATACCGTACTCTGCGCGGTATGCGTTTTGAGGAGTGCGGGATTATAGGAGGTCTCGTTGCCGTCGCGGGTCGCGACGGTAAGAGTGTTGGCACGGCCATCGACGGAGAGAACTGTGGCTGTGCTGTTGTCGGCGATTCCATGCTCCGTGGGACTGCCCACTTTATAATGAATCTCGTCACCCGGTGCGTAGTTGGCGGCGAGACGAGGATTGCCGAAATGCTGCTCGACCAGAATTGGGACAGAACGGCTTTCCGGCGCAAGCCGTCCCTGCTGTCGCAATTCATCGCGGATGAGCTGGGTCAACTCCCGCCGTTCTCCGGCATCGGGCGCGATGACGACGGCACGATCTTTTTGGGCGGTGTATGAAAGAGCAACTGCAGCCATGCGATGCTCCGGGTTTGCGTACTCATGGACACGTCCTTGCTCCTGCAACTTTGCTGTTCCGGTCGCAGGATCTTTTGCACGAAACGCGGCCACGGCCTGCTGGACTTCGGTTGGGGAGCTCGATGGCCGGAAGTCCACGGCGGCAGTCTTCGAGATATCGGTCGCTAGCCGTTGGCCGAGGGTTTCGGCATTGTTGGTGTAGACACGCGCATCGTCCGAGGCCCGCGAGATGGCAACGTAAGCAAGCCTGGTGTTGATGAGCGAGTGTGCGCCGTTGGTGTCAAAGTGAGCGAGGACGCGGCCTGCGGTGAGTCCCTGCGAGCTGTGTGAGGTCACGGCGTAACCGTGATCGAACTGCCGGAATTGAGCGGTATCAAATGCGATTGTGCGCTCGGCTTTCCCATCCATTCGCACGCACATCAGACCGTTTTCAATACCGGTAATGGTGCCAAGATCTCGGTTGGCGACGCCAAGTTCTCTATTGGTCGACGTCATTTGAATCCGATCGCCAGTGGCGAAATTGCGCTCTGTTTCGCGGAAGATCTGGACGCCACGCAACCGTCGCGGGTCATACGTCACATTGGTTCCGTTTTCAAGCTCCACAGTGAGCGCATTGGCACGGGCATCCACGGTGCGGACGGTGGCGAAACTGTCGCGCTCAATGCCTTCGACCTTGCTGCCGGTAGTGTATTGCAGCACGTCGCCGGGGTTGTACCGCGCCGCCCAAGTGCGGTCGGCTCCGGTCATATCGGAGCGATGCGTAAGGGTGCGGAAGGTCTGCCCGTCTGCTGCCAAAACACCTTTCTGAAGCAGCTCGGCCCGGACCGCCTCGTTGATCTGCTGACGGCTGCGATTGTCGGGCGAGACGACGATGGCGTTCTCCGGCTGCGCGGCATAATCCCTGGCTATAGCCGCGATGCGTTCCTGCCTGTCAGGGATCTCGGTGATACGCCCTTGGCTGGCGAGCATGTCGATGCCTTGCTGGGTATTGTTCTTCGCAAGCTCCTCGACGGCCTTCAGCAACTCAGAGTCCTTCTGCCGCATGATGTGGTCAAGTTGCGAGGTGCGCATCCCGGCATCTTGCATTTGCTCAAAGGGCTTTCCGGCATCCACGCCCTGATGCTGGCTGGTGTCGCCGATGACCAATACGCGGTCGTTGGGATTCAGCTTGTCGAGGAAGGCTCGCATCTGCCGAGTGCTGGCGAGACTTGACTCGTCTAGCATATAAAGATGGCGCAATTCAGGGCTGGCGCTGGGGTGGTTGTCGCCGCGCGCAAGAAAGCTCTGTAAGGTTGTAGCATCGATTCCGACCTCGCGGAGCTGCGCCGACGCACGAGAGGTGGGGGCAAAACCCTCGACGGTATAGCCGCTCTTTTCCGCGCCTTCACGGATCGAAGCCAGCACCGTCGTCTTTCCACTTCCCGCGCGTCCCTGCAAGCCATGAATGCGGTCCGTGGAATTGAGAACTTCCTCGATTACACGGCGCTGGGTGTCGTTCAGAAAGTGCCGTGAACGCGCATGATCCTGCGCCAACTCCGCACTCATGATGGGTTGGACGGCATTACGTCCCGCAACTACATGGGCGATGTTGGCGCGTTCCGCGGCGATGGTTTCCGGCGTCGTGAAACTGCGGCCCGATGCGTATTTCGCGGTCTCCACGGAGCGGAGGTCACCACGCTGACGCCTTGCCTCGAAGTCGGCGCGAACCTCGGCATAGGTCGTCTCTCCCATGCCGCGCCGTAACGCATCGCGGAAGATGAGCCGCTCATCAGCGACGGCTTCGCGCTCGAAGAGACTGTCCCGCGCATAGGTGATGGCTTCCTTCGCGCGAGTCGGTCGATCTGGATTACGCTCCTGCGTCTGGGCACGTTCGCGGGCCTCCTGCACGACTTGTCGCGGCTGGTTGCCGAACTCGGCGGCGACATTTCGATGGGCCTCCAAGACCTCTTCTCGCATGAGGGTCAGCTTCTTGTCGCGTGTGGAGTGAGCTGCGATCTGGGCGGCTCTCGGGCCGCTAACGCCACTCCTTTCCATCTCATCTTTGATCTGTTGCGACCGCAGGCTTGATGCGTCGAGATAGGACTGACTAAACCCCTTGATCTCAGGTGCTCCGCTCTTTCCGGGCTCGATTTCATAGCCGAGATCACGCAACCGATACATCAATTCGGACTGGTAGACCGCCGTGGCGAATTGCTTGCTCTCAAAGAATGGCCGTTCCTGAATAGCCCTCGTCGAACCATCGGCTCGCTCGGTGACATTGAAGATGACGGCATGGGTATGGAGCTGGGGCGCGGCGTATCCATCTACGGGCCGGGCGGTGTCGTGTTCGAACTTCGCCGCGATGAATTTGCCGGTGTTCTCGGCTGGGTTGTTGCCGCCGATCCGCGCGTGCGTGTACTTCTCCAGCTCATTCAGTGCTACGGTGACGGCAGCGGCGTGGGCTTCCCGGACGCGGTCATCCCCTCCCACCAAGGCAGTCAACGAAACAGACTTCGGTGCAGAAAAGGTGGCATCCCACCCAGCGCGATGCTCTACCGCTTTGACGGTCTTCCCGCTGGCTGTCTGGTACTCGACTGCCTCCCGGTGCCGGACCATCTGGACCTCGGTCTGTGGGTGCTGGCCCTCTGACAGGCGGGAAAACTCCTGCGCGGTCACCTCGCCGGAGAGTCCCAATGAGGTTGCGAGCCGCCCTTGCCATTCACCCTTTGCCTCGTCACCTTGTTTGTAATAACTCTGGGCGGCGGAGGTGTACTCCAGCTTGTGATACGTCTGGGCCTGTCCTGAACTAAGCGCCTTTGGGATGGTCATCATGGCTACATCTCCCGGATGTATTCAGGACCAAGTACCTCTTCCTGTTCGGTATCAGCATCAGCAGCCGCGATGGGAGTAGGGGCAGGCGCAGGCCGGCTCGCTTCGCCGGCGCGTGTAGATTCAATCCCATCTTGCTTCGGCCACGGAATGGGATTCTTTTCGAGGGCCAGCGGCGCATCGTTCGCTACGGCTTCCGAAGCATCTGCGGCCAGTGGTTCTGATGATCCTTCCACGTCAGCGGCCTTCGGAGCGCGGGGCTTGAGGGTATCGGGATCGAAGCTCATCTCGCCGTCCGGAGACTTACGGGGCAGGAATCCCGGTGTTGGCGTTGGCAGGTCCATGTAGTCAAATGCGAACCTGGCCACGTTGTTGCCCAACTTCAAATAAGCGTGGCGATCATCGAGCCCAGTGATCTCTGAACCCATCACAAGCGGCTCGATCTGACGTTCCACGGTGAAGTTCTTCCCCGACCTGGAGCCATCGAATTTTGTCTCTTTCAGTCGTTCGATCTCGACTTTTCCGATGGCCTCTGAAATCCACTCGGCGGCCTTGGGCTCCGCGGTCTTCATGAAAATTTTGGTGGCAGGTTGGGAAAGCATGACCTCGGCTAGGTGGCCGTAGATGACCTCAAGCTGGGCCTTGCCCTGGAATCCCAACACCAACGGATTTTTTGACTTTCTATTTTCGGTGATGGCGGTATGGAGTTGGGGAAGTTTCTGCAGACTCGCTAACTCGTCGATCACAAACCAGACGGGCTTCTGCCCTGGCTGCGGCGCGGTGAGCAACCGCATCACGAGCAAATCAATCCACAGCGAGTGCAACGGCCGAAGCGTTTCGCGCTCTGGCGGACGCGACGTAATGAAGATCCATCCGTTACGCTTCTTAGCCCATGTGCGGGCATTCCAGACGGGGCGCTTCTCATCCGTCTGCGGCAAAAGTCGGAAGCATTTAGCGACCAGGCCAAGGGACGAAAGGACACCGGCGCGCTGCGGGCCAGCCTTTCTATCTATATAGAAGGCCATCTCCGTTCCTTCGACCCGCTTCATCAACTCCGTGTCGCTCGCCATCCATTCGGCAAGCTGATGCGGTGTCGGCCCCAGCTTCAGCAGGTGCGCGAAGATCTGCGCGGGCGTCTGGTGAAAGAACTCATCTTTGTCGGCAGTGGCCGGTTGATAGAGCGAGGCCGCGATGGCATCTGCCTCGGCATTCGACTCCATCTCCTGCGCCGGTCCCCAGTAGGGGCAGCGGGTGTCGAGCGGATTGAGGACGATGTCACCGCGCCCGGCGTCATAGAATCTCTGGATGTACTCGCAAGCGGGATCGTAGACGATCGCCGAGTCTCCACGCTGGCGAATCTGGCGCAGGCACTGGATTATTAATTGCGTTTTCCCCACGCCTGTGTCGCCCATGAGCTGGAGGTGCTGGGCCTCTTTCCGCAGCGGAATCCGCATCATTTTGTCGGATTCGGTAGTCTTGAAACCGATGCCATCACCCTTCTGTACCTTGTTGAACTCCTTGGGCGAGAGCATGAGCGGGCCGCGCAGGACGCGCCCATACTTCATTTGCCGGAACCGCTGGATGTCTTTTGGAATGGCGAACCAGAGCATCGCCAGCAGGCAGACGCCACCTTCGACGAAGCTGATAGTGAAGACGGCGAACAGCCCCTTGCCGTCGAAGATCGCATAGCGTAGCCAATGATTCATCGCGGCATCCACGAGCTTTTGGCTAGGCCCGCGAAACGGAAAGCGGTAGCCTTGGGCCTGTGCCAACTCCGACAGTGTGAACGGAACGACTCTGCCGTCTGGCAGCGTCATCTGCCCTGCGGCGAAGTCTACCGGCAGAGCGAGACGAGGCTTGGCTTTTGCGCCTCCTAGATACAAGAGTCGGTAAGTGCCATGCGTATGGACAGCGGCCCCGACTTCAGCGCGGATGTACTCGGTGATATAAGACTGCTGCAACGGTGGCAGCGAGAAATGAAGCCGCTGCCAGACAAACAGCACCGTGCAAAGCAGCGCCGTTGCGATGGCCGTATAGCTCATAACCGGCGCGTGCGGCGGCCAGATGATCGTCTCTTTTCTACCCCATTGCGTTGCCATGTCTTTACTCCTTTGGCGCGCCTTGCGCATACTGCTGCATGACTTCTTGCGCGGCCTTGTGCTTCTCGCGGCGCACCATTCCCATTGCCTCGGTGATCCATGTGGGCGACACTTTTTCGCCAAGGATGAGTGGCTTGATGAGGTTCACCAGAATCATCCGCGTGGCGACCAACTCCGTGAACACGGCGTCGTCGGTAGAGCGCCGCGCTTCTCGCAGGAGAACTTCGCGTGCCCATTCACTGAGAGATTTACCCTGTGCGCGAGCTGCTTCATGAAGCTCGCGCTGCTCCTTGGCGGTCACACGCGCGTTCGCCATGCGATCTCTTCCTGTGCGGCCTGCAGACCGGGCGAGTCGTACATTCAGGTCGGATGGGGTGCTGTGCAGAGTATTCATAGTTCCTCCTGACGGCCGTAAACAATTGTTTTCAGAATGAAAACGTTTGTCTTACGGGTAGCTTCAAGTTGCTCTGAGGCAAGGGCGTAAACAGTTGTTTTCGTCCTTGCCCCAAACACCACCCTGGAAGGGATCAAGTGTCAATCTCCTTCCGGTGCGCAGCACCGTAGTGGCTCTGCCACTGCTTTAGCAGCGGGATCATGCTTTCGATCCCGCCACGGATGCCGCTGGTTGTGCTGGCGATGATGCAGCGGATACCGGCTTCTTTACTGGGGGCTCCGCTGCATCGGTAGCTGGCGCTCTGCGAATGCGAAGCGTCGAAGAGGCGTGCTTCGCTTGTGGCGTCTTCAGAAAGTCTTGGAAGTCGCGATCCTTTAGGAAGACATAAGCAAGCGCCTGTTCCACCACATCATCCGCAGATGCGTGGATGAAAGCGGCGTACTGATCGACCTGCGTAGCGGTTGAGTCAGTGAGCCGGATAGAGGCGCTGACCTGGCGGGTTTGGATGACTTCAAGTAGTGGCATTGCTGTTCTCCTTTGGGTGATAAATTCAGGCGACCTTGTTACGGGCAATCATGCGCTGTGCCGTGGCCGCAATCTCCCGCGCACGAGCGGAGCAAAGGGCTGCGGGGATCTCAGGCTGTCTGCGGCTCTCAAGCATGGCGATCACGTCCGCGATGGAAGTGCCTTCCATCAGCCAGAGACGGGCCGAAGCCATATCGACGGTGCGCTGGGCGTAGTACGTGGGATTGGGCTTGTCGGAGCGGCGCGAAGCTAGCTCCAGAGTGAGCATCACGGCATCTTTGCCGTGGGCAAGCTCACGCGAGATCCAAGCCCAATCATGCTCGGAATTGGTCTGCATATCCCGGCGCATTGGCTGCTGCGGGATCGGCGGAATCAAGCAGGCTTCGCGAAGGACATACAGGTGAAAGTCATCCGGCTGGTAGGTCGCATCGGAGAGGTACTCGACGGTGACGAGCTGCGCTGGATCGTACTTGCAATTCCTGAATCCGGGAATGCGGAGAACCCGGTTGCAGTCCGTGCAGGAGATGTCACCGTGGAAGGCCATCGCGAGGAGCTTGAGCGTCATCTCCTGCGTGTAGAAGTCAAAGTCCTCCACGCGCCACAACACCTGGTATTTGCCGGCCGATGTAGAGACGATTACGTTCGGCTCAGGCACAAGCTCGGAAGCCCGGAGCGCAGCGAGCCGGGCTTCTCCGTTCACGTCGATGTCGATGTACAGGTGGCGAATGGAAGCGATGCAATCTTTGGTGCGCTTCCGGCTGCCAGCGAGCAAAGGATTAGCGGCCACATAGATATTCGCTCCATAGTGGTTTTCATGAGAGAGCCAGCCACGGTAACGTGGCGCGAGCGCACGTTCCAAAGGAACGATGCGTTGCTGTGTCGTTGCTGTGCTCTCGTTGCGAAGCAGGAGAGCGATTGTGTCACCCGGAGCGAAGCAACGGGCGAGAAAATCTTGGGCTGTTCCATTCATCTCGATACCTCCAATCCGACCTGTACTCGTGCGCGATGCCACTGGCCTTTAGCAGCCGAAGCAGCCCGGCTGGATGCCGGACTCTTCGGAGAGGAGGAAGGGCTTATGCGGCCTCTTCCTCGGTGGATTCTTCTTCGTCTTCCGCCGCGGCTTTCTGAGCACGATCCAGCTTGAGAATCGAGTTGACCCGAATCTCCCAAACCGTCACTTCCGTGCCGGTCTTCGTGCTGTCGTACTTCCGGCTGCGCAGCTCGCCCTCGACCTGGATATGAGCGCCCTTCTTGAGCGTGGCGGCGAACTCTCCGAGCTTGCCGAAGACCACGCAACGGTGCCATTCGGTGTGCTCGATGTACTTGC
>CAXTMK010000172.1:0-9734 GCA_964245315.1 uncultured Acidobacteriaceae bacterium
GCCTGGGGTGGGGAACAGCGCCGGCTGCGCGACAATCGGCGCGAGAATTGCCTGTGCCTCCGCATCGCGCTGCAGATGGATCAGCGCTCGGGCGCGGTCGTCGACCAGCCCGGTATCGCGCGGGTTCTGCGCCGAAAGCTCGGCCAGCAGGGGCTCGGCCCTGGCGTAGTCGCCGGTATCCACGTAGAGCCCGCCGAGCAGCCGCGCCACATTCCCATCCCGCGGATTCGCCGCGTGCAGCGCCTCGATCAGTGTGACAGCCTGCGCGGTCTTGCGCTCGCCGTTGTACAGCGTGGCCAGCTGGATGGTCAGCAGCGTGTCGCCCGGATGCGCCTTCAGCGCGCCGGTCAGCAGGTCTTCGGCCTCATCCGCATGCAGCTCCTTCACCAGCAGGCGCGCCAGTTCGGAAGTGGCGGCCGGGTCGTTCGGAGTGGCAGCCAGTACGCGACGATATGCCTGTTCCGCCGCACCGGCGCCACCGTTGGCGGACTCCGCCAGTTCCGCACCCAGCAAGGTATCGTCCGGCGACTCGGGGCTCAGTTTGAGAGCTAAGAGTAGTTCGTCGCGGGCATCCGCCGGACGAGTCTTCTCGTCGATCCGAGCCAGCGCCCGGAACGCCGCCGCCTTGTAGTCGTTCCCGGCGGCCTGCTCCTGCTTGTTCGCCGGGATGGGCACGTTTGTTGCGGCCAGCAACTCAACCCTTGCCTCGTCGCGCTTGCCATTCCGCGCCAGCAACAATCCCAGCGCGACGTGCGCGGCCAGATGCCTGGGGTCGTCCGCGATCGCCGCGCGATAAGACTGCTCCGCGGGGACTGACTGATCGAGCGCATCCTGCGCCGAGCCGAGGTCGTACAGGACGTTGGCGTCCCTGGGATTCGCCGCAGCCAGCGGCGTCAGCACCTTGAGGGCGTTCTCGTAGTCGTGTGCTTCAAGCGCGGCGTTCGCCTCCGCGTAGCGCGCATCCTGCGCAGTCACTTGTACCGGAAGCTTGGCGTGTGGCTCCTGCGTTCGCGCGAATGGCGTGAAGGCTGCGAGCAAAATGAGCGAGCGAATTGCAGTCATGTTGTTCAGACTCAGGCCAAAACCGAACGTTGTGCGTCACCGCCGAGCACGGGCTTGAGCCAATGCCCGGTATGGCTCGCCGCATTCGCCGCGATCTCCTCCGGCGTGCCAACCGCGACGATCTTGCCGCCGCCATCCCCGCCCTCCGGACCCATATCGATCACCCAGTCCGCCGACTTGATGACATCCAAGTTGTGCTCGATCACCAGCAGCGAGCCGCCGCCGTCGATCAGCTTGCGGAACGCCGCCAGCAGCTTGGCGACATCGTCGAAGTGCAGCCCCGTCGTCGGCTCATCGAGGATATACAGCGTCCGGCTGCGAGCCTTCGCGGCCGTCTCGTTGGTCGTCGCGCGATTCGCAATCGAGCGCGCCGTGGCCAGGTGCGACGCCAGCTTGACGCGCTGCGCCTCACCGCCCGAGAGCGTCGTGGCCGACTGGCCCAGCCGCACATAGCTCAGCCCTACCTCATCCAGCACATACAGCTTGTCGACGATCTTCGGATGCCCGGCGAAGTACACCAGCGCCTCCTTCACCGTCATATTCAGCACGTCGTTGATGTTCTTGTTCTTGTACTTGATGTCGAGGATCGACGCCTTGTAGCGCGTGCCTCCGCACTCCTCGCACGGCAGCTCGATGTCTGCGAGGAACTGCATCTCGACCGTCACCGTGCCGTCGCCCTCGCACACATCGCAGCGCCCTCCGGGCACGTTGAACGAGAACGAGCCCGCGGTAAAGCTCTTGCGCCGCGCATCCGGCTGCGCCGCGAACAAGGCGCGGATATCGTCGAATGCTTTGATGTACGTCACCGGATTGGACCGCGGTGTGCGTCCGATCGGCGATTGATCGACCAGGATGACGTCGTTCAGATGCTGCGTGCCCGAGAGATCGCGATAGAGCGCGGTCGGAGCTCCAGCTTCGGTCTGTCCCAGCGTCTGCTGCAGCGCGCGATACAGCACCTGATGCACGATGGTCGACTTGCCCGAACCCGAGACGCCGGTAACGCAGCACAGCAGGTTGAGCGGGATGTCGAGATCGACCCCGCGCAGGTTGTGGATGCGCGCGCCGTTCAGCTTCAGGTGCTCGCGGCCGGGCTCGCGGCGGTTCTTCGGGACGGGAATCGTAAGCCGGCCGGAGAGGTACTTTCCCGTGATGGACTGCGGATCGGCCATCACCTCGGCGACAGTTCCGGCCGCAAGCAATTCGCCACCGAGTTCGCCTGCGCCGGGTCCGAGATCGAGCAGGTAATCCGCCGCGCGAATCACGTCGGGATCGTGCTCGACCACCAGGATCGTATTGCCGAGGTCGCGCAGGTCTTCCATGATGCGGATCAGCTTTGCGGTGTCCCGCGTATGCAGGCCGATGGACGGTTCATCCAGAACATACAGCGCGCCGACGAGACGTGAACCAAGCGATGTCGCCAATTGAATGCGCTGCGACTCGCCGCCCGAGAGCGTCGACGAGAGGCGATCGAGCGTAAGGTAGTCAAGCCCGACCTGATGCAGGAAATGCGTGCGCTGCCGCACCTCTTCAAGCACCTTGCCGGCGATCTCCATCTGCGAAGGCGACAGCGTCAGCGAGTCGAAGAACTCGGTCGCGGCCGTGATCGTAAGCGCCGAGACCTCGCAGATATTTCTCCCCTGAATCATCACCGCGCGAGCCTCCGCGCGCAGCCTGGTGCCGCGGCAGTCGGGACATGGCGCGTAGCCGCGATACTTCGATAAAAAGACGCGCACATGCAGCTTGTACTTCTTGCGGTCGAGCTCGCGAAAGAAACCCGCGATGCCGGGAAAGCTGCCGCTGCCGTTCTCGATGAAGGCCCGCTGCTGCGCGGTCAGGTCGTACCACGGTACGTTGGTGGGGACGTTCTCGGCCTTGGCGGCGCGCTTCATCTCGCCGTGGTGCGCGCGATACTTCGTCGTCGTCCACGGATGCACCGCGCCGTCATCGAGCGTCTTCGAGCGGTCGGGAACGATCAGCGCGGGGTCGAAGTCGATGGTGTTGCCGAAGCCCTGGCAGCGTGGGCAGGCCCCGAACGGATTGTTGAACGAGAACAGGCGCGGCTCCGGCTCGCGATAAGCGCGGTGACACGTCGTGCATTCGAAAGCCGACGAATAGCGCAGATGCGCGGCGTCACTGCCCAGCACGTGGAACTGTATCTCGCCCGCCTCGCGGTAGCCGGTCTCGATGGCGTCAACCAGTCTGCTGCGTATCTCTGGACTAAGCGCCAGGCGGTCCGCGAGTACGAAGATGGGCTGCGAAAAATCCAGCTCCAGCAGCGACTCCGGCGTCGAAAACTCGACGATCGAGCCGGCCTCGTTCGCCGCCATCTGCGCGGCCGTCTGCTGATACAGCCGGTTGTAGCCGCGCCGCCGCAGCTCGATCAAACGCTCCTTCAACGAGTCGGTCAGCGTTGCCGCCGCGATGTTCTTTACGGCCTTCTTCGCCGGTGCTTTGGCCTTTTTCGCCGGCTTCGGCGCTTCGACAACTTCGGTCGAAGAACCCTGCAACGCCTCCAGCTTCACGTCCGCCCGCACGATAGGGAAGAGCGCATACACGCGCGTGCCTTCCGGCAGCGCGAGCACGGCCGCGACGATCTCATCGACCGAATCGCGCTTCACCACGCCACCGCAGTGCAGGCAGGTCACTGTCCCGCAGCGCGCATACAGCAGCCGCAGATAATCGTAAATTTCAGTAGCCGTGGCGACGGTCGAGCGCGGATTGCGCGTCTGGTTCTTCTGCTTGATCGCGATCGCGGGCGCAAGGCCATCCATGAAGTCGACATCCGGCTTCTCGATGCGCTCCAGAAACTGCCGCGCATAGGCGGAGAGCGACTCGACGTAGCGGCGCTGGCCTTCGGCGTAGACGGTATCGAAGGCGAGTGAACTCTTGCCCGAACCCGAGACGCCCGAAACCACGGTGAGCGCGTTGTGCGGGATATCGACGTCGATGCTCTTCAGGTTGTGCGTGCGGGCGCCGCGAATGGTGATCTGGTCCAGCGAGTGCGTCGGCGCTGGCGCCTCGGCGGCGTTCGTCTCTTCCAATTCCGTAATCATGGCCACACTCTATTGTCGGACAATTGCGACCATGCGTCTATCACCAGTGTTTATGCGGGGTTTCCGGTAGACAGAGCTGTGAGTATGCCCAGAAATGTGCCCTGATCCGGCAGAGGCGATCTGGGCGGGAATGCGGTGGGTGTTGCGTCGATCGACCGCATCGAGCAGTTGGTCTGTTTCCTGATGCTGGCAAGGCTCCATTGACCGCAACGACTGGGCGCTGTGCAATTCTGCACAGCAGGAGTGCCTCCGTTGAGCGGACAATCAGACGAGAAGGCAAGGGGACGTAAAAGCGTGAAAGCTGCTGTCTATGATTCATCCAGGGCGAGACCGGGCCTGCTCGTCGAGATGGAAGATATTTCCCGGCCTGAACTGGCGCCAGGGCATATGGTATTGCGGGTGCTGGCTTGTGGGGTTTGCCGCACGGATCTGCATATCGTGGAAGGCGATCTGCCGCCCATCCAGACTCGGATCGTTCCCGGGCACCAGATCGTCGGAGAGGTTGTTGAAGGCGCTACGGCGGAGATGCCGGTCGGCGCTCGCGTCGGAGTTTCGTGGATGGGCGGAGTCGACGGCGATTGTTGGTATTGCAGGCATGACATGGAGAATCTATGCGATAAGCCCACCTTCACCGGCTATACGGTCAATGGCGGCTATGCCCAGTATGTGCTTGTGCGGGCAGACTTCGCATTTCCGCTCCCCACTGGCCTCGATGACACGCATGTTGCGCCCTTGTTGTGCGCAGGCATCATCGGCTTTCGCAGCCTGCGCGTCGCCGGTGTGCAGCCGGGTGAGCGGGTCGGCCTGTTCGGGTTTGGAAGCTCCGCCGCACTGACGATCGCTATCCTGCAATCCTGGAAGTGTGAGGTCTACGTGGTGACACGAGGCGAAGCTCACCGGAAGCTGGCCACCTCCCTCGGAGCGACCTGGGTGGGTGACGAGGACGCTAAACCTCCCGTCGCGCTGGACAGAGCAGTCACCTTCGCTCCCAGCGGCAAGGTCGTGGTCGGCGCGCTCACCGCCTTGCGCAAGGGTGGTGTCGTGGCGATCAACGCGATCCACCTCGACCAGATGCCGGCGTTCGATTACGACAAGCTGCTCTGGGGTGAACGGCAGATTCGCAGCGTCGCCAACATGACTCGCCAGGACGCAAGGGACTTTCTGAAGCTCGTACATGAGCAGGGAGTCAAGCCGGAGGTGACCGTCTTTCCGCTGGACGAGGCGAACAAAGCCCTGCTCGCGGTCAAGCACGAGAACGAATCGGGTTCCCTGGTGCTTGTACCATAGTGGCAGGTGTAATCAGGTGGCCGGTGCCTGCAATGATGTGCCCGGCCTTCGGGCCAGGTTCGAAGCATGAGCTATACGACACAGATCTGGCGCGCTGCCAGTCGCAGAATAGGTGCAGCGAGTCTCGTGCTTTCCGCCAGGAGAAGATCATGTCCGATACATCTACCGCGCCTCGGACCGCGCGACCTGAGTCGGCAGAGAGCGACCCCGCCAGGGCTTACCCGCATGATCTTGGCGGAGCAACAGTACGCGCATGATCTACCTGCGTCAGAGAGGTTGCAGGAGGAAAGAAGATGGTGAATGGCACGGGTGGCACCTGCGGATATTTGCCGGCCGATCCTTTCGACCGAGGTTTCGTAAACGCATCTTGATGAAACGAGTGTTGCGCCGGCCGGAGACAATCGGGGCGAGGGGTTTTGGGAGGATAGATGATTGAGCAACTTCGAGAGAGTCGTGGATCGGCCGTTGGATTCAAAGTGATTGGTAAACTCACCACAGAGGACGTCACAAACATCTCTCAGCAGATTGAGAATGTTATCGTCGCGAACACGAAGCCTATCGGCCTGCTCGCCGATCTGTCGGAGATGCATGGAGCAACCTGGGCTGCGCGGTGGGATGAGATGCGCTTCCTCCAACGCCACACCGACCACATTGCGCGCATGGCTGTGATCTGCAATGACCAATGGCAGGAAGTATCGGAGATGATTCTCGTCGCCACAGCCTTTATGCAAGCCGAGACCATCTACTGTCGTGTGTCGCAGATTCACCACGCCTGGCATTGGGTCAGGATGAACGCGATGGATGAGAAGATACCGATCCGGGTCATGTACCCCGGAAGAGGACTGTTTCAGGACTATACCCGCGAGTACGTTGGCCTCTGACAGTTTCGATCCTCATTCTGAAATGCCGGCTCTAACGTTAGAAGATGTCGGAAAACTCATGTTGCTCGTGGAGGAGCAGCACCATCTCCTTGCGACGGTGTACGTCCGTTCGGCGACTGTGCCCAAAGTGTGATCAACAGGAGCAGATAAGGACCGAAATCCCGAACGATCCGAGGCGGTGGGCAGTTGCTTGCGTGCGAGACTTTCTATGATCAAGTTGTTTAGAATGTGCTGAGTTATTGGTGGACGCGGTAGGAATCGAACCTACAACCAGTCGATTAAGAGTCGAATGCTCTGCCAGTTGAGCTACGCGTCCAGATGAGGCTTGAAGAGGTGCGGACAGGGCCGGGGAAGCTTGTCGCGCTCAACCATCACTTGTAAGAGAATACCATATCGATACGGCGGGAGTGAACTTCCGGCGCGCAAAACGTCGCGCCCGGTAAGTCATTCAGCCAATGAAGTCCACCTTCGACTCGATGGGGATGATGCCTTGCTCGAACCCCATCGCCAGGATGCGGTGCACGGCTTCGCGGCCGTCGTCGCCCATATCGATGGTGCGGTCGTTGACGTACATGCCGACGTATTTGTTGGCGAGGTTGGGGTCGAGATCGCGGGCGAACTGCATCGCGTATTCGAGCGCCTGATCACGGTTGTCCAGCGCGTGCTGGATGGAGTCGCGCACCGCGTGGGTGGTCGCGAGCATCGCCTCCGCGCCGAGCGAGCGCTTGATGGCGTTGCCGCCGAGCGGGAGCGGAAGTCCGGTCTCCGTGCGCCACCATTGGCCGAGATCGAGGATCTTGTGCAGACCGTCGTTGCCATAGGTGAGCTGGCCTTCGTGGATAAGCAGGCCGGCGTCGTATTCGCCCGAGGCTACGGCCGGGATAATCTTGTCGAAATCGACCACGAAGGTCTGGATATCGGGCGCGTAGAGCTTCAGCGTCAGGTAGGCCGAGGTGAGTGTGCCGGGAATGGCGATGCGCAGCTTGCGTATATCCGTCGCGGGAATCTTGCGGGTGGCAACCAGCATGGGGCCGTAGCCCTCGCCAAAGCTGGAGCCGCAGTTCATCAGGGAATAATTCTGCTGCAGATAAGGATAGGCGTGGAAGCTGACGGCGGTGACATCGTAGAAGGCGTCGGTGATGGCGCGGTGATTCAGGGATTCGATGTCCGTGAGATTGTGGGTGAACTTATAGCCGGGAACCTTGATCTTGCCGGTGGCGAGACCGTAGAACATGAAGGCGTCGTCGGAGTCGGGGCTGTGTGCAATCTGGATCTCTTTCACTGCTAGGGAATTCATGGCTGGTGCGGTCCTTCAAGGGTGATGCGGTGAGGCGAACGCAAGGCAACTACGGAGATTCTGGCTGCGCCGGAATGACGGCCGTTCAAGGGCAGAGTCAGGCGCGGCGCCAGCGTTGCAGCGAGGCGAAGATGCCGGCGGCGGCAACGACCTTTACTACCTGGCCGGGCAGGAACGGCGCTGCACCCAGTGCAAACGCGGTTTTAGCGGATAGATGCGCGACAAAGCCGAGCCAGACGGTGCCGGCGATCATCAGCGCGGCGCTGGCCATCGCGGAGGCGGTGAGCGCGGAGATGAAGCGCGAGGTGACCCTGGCCAGCGCGCTCGAGACCGCTCCGGCAATGGATGCAGCGAAAGGATACGCGATGAGATAGCCGCCGGTGTGTCCCATCAACTGTGCAATGCCTCCCGGCCCAAGCGGGCTGAAGACTGGCATGCCGCATACGCCTTCAGCGAGGTAGAGCGCGAGCGCCATGAAGCCGGTGACGGGGCCGAGCGCGAGGCCGACGAGCAGCACGGCGAAATCGGAAAACGTGAGCGGCACCGGCGTGAAGCCAAGCGGCACGATGATGTGCGCGCACAACGCGACGAAGGCGCTGGCCGCGACGGCAAGCACGAGCTTGCCCGTAAGCGACTGGTTGAGGACGCCGAGAACGGGCAGCAGGCGAAGCTGAGGCGCGGCAGAAGTGGAGCTGGCGATGGGCATGGAGTAGAAATCCTCTGGGTGCTTCGACTCCCTAAGGATATCAAGTTTGTGGTTTGGGTGTGCAGGGGCTGTCGAAGTTGATTCCTGAAGCGATCTCAAAGGGATTTGCGCTTGCTTCCACGCGCACGAACGATTTCAACTCGGGGGTGACATGACCTTGCAAAAACCAGCGCTCAAAGCCGACTCTACCGGTGTGATCCGGTGGATCAGATATGCGTATGCGCAGCGGCGACGATTTGCTACCGTGGCTGCCGCGGTGCTGGCGGTTGCCGCGGGCTACCACGTCGTCTTCGGCCAGAACGGATTGACGGCCTACGAGAAGAAGAAGGCCGACGCGCAGGCGCTGAGCGAACAGTTGCGCATGCTGACCGACGAGAACGAGGCGTTGAAGGGCCATGTGGAGCGGCTGCAGAACGATCCCGGAGCGATCGAGCACCAGGCGCGCGAGGAGCTGCACTATGCGCGACCGGGTGAGGTGATCGTGACGCTGCCGCTGGAGCCTCTCAGGCAGGATGGGAAACGATAAAGAGCAACTTGTTGAGCCAATTGGGGATCTATTCTCCAGGGCGGACCTATGCCCTCCGGTGAGGAGATTTCCATGAGAATGTCACGGTTTTTCAGGTTCGCTCTGGCTGCGATCATGAGCGCAGGCTTTACTTCAGGTCACGCACAGGATACCGGCGCCAAGGGCGACATGAAGGCCGCCGGGAGCGATAGCAAGGCGGCGGCTGTCAATACCGGGCATGCAACATCCCACGTCGCCCATAAGACCGCAACGGGAACGAAGCGGGTGGCGCATAAGACCGCGCACGGAACTGACGTGGCTGCGCACAAGACCGCTTCCGGAACCAGGACCGTAGCCCACGACACGGCGCACGGAACGGACGTTGCGGCGCACGAGACAGCGCATGCCACGAAGACCGCCGCGAAGTCTACAGCGCATGGGGCTGAGAAGCTGGGCGATAAGATCACCGGCAAGCCGGCTCCTCCGCAGTAAGGTACAGAGTGGGGACGAGACGGGTCGGGCTATGTGCTCGGCCCTTCCTGCGTTTGCGCAGGACACAATACAAGCGGATCCTGCGGGATGACAATAAATCGAATCTGTTGTCATCCCGCGTGGATCTGCTTTTGGCTCTCGCTCAGGTTGCGAGCGGGCCAGAGCACCGAGGCCGAAAGCACGACCAGCGCAACCCAGTAGAGGTCCGCGCCGAGCAGGTGGAGGATCTGCAGCCAGGTGGGGGCGAGCAGGACCACGTCGGCGACGCCCAGCAGGAATTGCAGGGCGAGCAGCGCCAGGATGAGGTTCGATTTGGCAGGTGCGCCTCCGCGGCGGGCGCGGACAATCAGCCATATGACAAACCCCGCGGCTATGAACGCGCTGAGCGGGTGGACCCCGCGCAGGCGCAGTAGCATGGGTGAGTGGGCGTCGATATCCTGCGCGAACGCGG
>CAXTMK010000173.1:0-6322 GCA_964245315.1 uncultured Acidobacteriaceae bacterium
GAACGCTCGGTGATCCTGTACAACAACGTGTACGAGAGCACGCGCGGGACGATCCACACATCGGCCGCGTCCATGGACAAGGGCAGCGGCGAACTGCGGCAGAAGAGCCTTGCGCAGGGGCTGGAACTGCCGATGGACGATGCGCTGGTGATTGCTTATCGCGACACCGTCAGCGGACTTGAGTTCCTGCGCCGCGCCATGGATTTCTACTGGCACGGCCTGGGCGTGGAGCTGCGCGGATATCAGCGCATCGTGCTGCTGAACTGGCGCGAGCTGAGGTCGACAGCCGAGTATCCGTGGGACAGGCTGTGCGATGAGCTGCAGGGCGCGGGCGTAGCGAACCTGGATGAGGCGTTGAGCAGGATGCGGCTGCATCCTTTGCATGATGCGCTGCAACGTGTGCTAAGCGAAGGAAATTGCAGGCTGCTGGCGGAGATTGCGGCGGACAACGTGAAGGAAGCGCAAGCCGAGCCTCTCGCGGAGACGGAAGCCGTTGTGGCAACTGAGCCTGTCGTGCCGGAGGATCGTCTGGCCGGCCTGCTGGCGCAGGCGAATGCGTTTTTCGAGCGGTTGACGGAAGCCATGGGCGCCGACACATGGCTCGTGGATACCGCGCTGTCGAGCTGCCGCGAGAAGCTGCAGGACGCGCTGCACCTGAGGTCGACTGCGGATTGGCCGGCCGCGACGCAGGCGTTTCTTCCGGGCGGCGACCCAAAGAGCTGGGCTCCCGTGCTTGCGTGGACGCTGGTGCGTGCGCTTCCGGGTCATGTGGCAGCGGCGTTCGACGCGCTGCAACTGCGCGCTGCGCTGGCGCACAGCTTTGCCGCGCTGGGCTTCGAGGAAGGCGATAAATGGCGTGCCGCGGCGCGGATTCGCACGCTGCTTGCATTTCCGGGCCTTCCCAGCGACGTCATCGCGACACAGGCCTTCTGGCACGACGGCGATGTGCGCTGGCTCGCGGGTGTGAATGAGTCCGCAGGCGATACCTACTTCGACAAGGAGCAGTTTGAGGGGCTTTGGGGATGGATGCAGGTGCCTTCGCTCGTTGCAGGGAAAGATGTGGAGGTTGCGAGTGTCTGCGACGCAGCCGCTTCGTCTGAGTATGAGTTGACGAAGTTCCTCGTAGTGCTGAAGGAAGATATCAAACCAAAGACGGCCGTCGTGGCGACCACCCACTCATCGCCAGAGACAAAGACGCGATGAATGGGGCACATTAATCGGCATCATCCTAGCTACGGCTTCGACGGTCCCGGGACACTCTGTAATTGAACGGGCTGGACGCTCCAGTCGGTGGAAATCGGTACTCCCCGGGTCTGATTCCCCGCGCTGGTACTGTCCAGCAGGTCTTCGAGCGGGCTCATGCCGACTCCGCGGGTCACGACTCCCTCAAAGTTCAACGCGTTGTAGTTAGCCAACGGGGTCGATGTGGTCAGCAGAAGGTACGTGTCATTGCCCAGTGGCGGAACCACCGGGAAGGGAGTGCCCGGCAGCGGGATGCGCATCGCCTTGCCCATGCCGTCGGGCGGAAATTTGCCCGGAGGCATGCCCTCATATGGCCACACGACGCCGCCTTTGCCCTGGCAGTCGACGCCGATCACGTAGACCCAGCGCGGCGTCGGGTTGTTCGGCGGCTTCGTCGCCACCAGCGCCATGCTGTAGTTTCCCGGATAGGTCGTGCCGTTGTCGGCCACGTCGTCGGTGGTATTCTCGCGGCGTAGAACGAACCTGTAAGGAAATTGTTCGTGGCTGGTGAGCGGCGACGATTGCAGCTGTAGCCAGCCGTTCAGCTTCGCCAGCTGCCGGGCCTTAGCCGCGAGCGCCTTCTGCGGATCGGGCGCGCCCGGTATGTAGTCGGTGCGAAGCGGGTAAGCGGAGTTTGGCGAGCAGCCGGCTCCGGAGCCTTTGGGCGTCAACACCTCGGCGTCCACGTCGTCGCGCTTGAACCAGGCGTATTCCAGACCGTCAGCGGCCATCCTCGCTCCGACGACGTACTTCGCCTGGGTGCGATCCGGCGTAATTTTCGCGGCGATGGACGGAGGCAACAGCGCCTGCGTCGACTCCTTCGATAGCGGAGGGTCGAACCAGACCGTTGTCCCTTGCGGAATCTTCTTGAGGGAAGCCGCATTCAGCTTTGCGCCGAGAGCGGTCATCTGTTCCGGCTGCACGTGGCCGGGCGCGATCGGCCTGGAGTGCGAGTACAGCACCCAGCGCGTGCCATCCCAGGCGAGGTGCTGGGTCCACGCATCGGCGGAGGGATCGGCGACGAGCGTCAGGTTCGCGGCCTTGACCGCGGCCAGCGCTTGCTGAATGTCGGCGGCGGGCGGGTTCGAGGTGCCGGCGTAAAAGAGCAGGGAGGGCCGCTGCCACGGCACGCCCCTGGTTAACTGCACGATGTCCTTGGGCTGAATGGCCTTGCTTGCCGATGTGATCTTCGCGCTCGATCGTGCCGGGTCGGACTTCACCACTTCGAGCGTCACACGGTCGCCGGTCAGCGCCGTAAACGTGCTGCCCGGCCCGATATCGGCTGCGGCGCCGATGTCCAGCAGCACCTCCGAACCGTTTACCGAGACCACTGCGGCAGTCGCGGGTCCATTGCCGGCTGTGCCGCCGAAGAGCGTCTGGCGGCGGCGTTCCGGCGATGCATCCATCTCAGGCTGCGGATGCTGTGTGCCCGGCGCGAGCTCCATGGCGATCTGCAGGCGTTTGAGCACGTCCTCGGCCGGGCGGTCCGACGGCAAGGTAGTCAGCGTGTCGATGAGCGCGGAAGTGAACAGCCCATGCGCGGGATTGTCGCTCTCGTTATCGACCGCAAACTGGTCCTTCTGCGCGGCGGAGAGGATCAGCACGGGATTGTCGTCGCGATTCTGCGGCAGTTTGGCCGGCGCGAGTTCCTTCGGATACGGGTCCGCGGTCATCAGTCGCGGATCGAAGCTGAAGTCCTTCGAGACGAATTTCGTCTTCTCGAAGCCGCGCGTAATGGAGCCGGAGTGGCAGGCGTCGAAGATCGCCGTCAGGTGCACGCCTTTGGCCGCCGCCAGGTTGAAGCTATGGCGGAAGTCGCGGCTGAAGATGTCGTCCGCGCCGGTATACCAGTCGTAGGGCACGATCGTATTTTCGACGTGGCGCAGGTCGTCGGGCTTGTTGAAGATATCGTAAAGCTGGCCGTCTTTGCGGCCTTCGCCGGCCGCGTAGGGCCGCAGCGAGCCATGCGACGAGACGAACAGAACCACGGTGTCGCCGGCCACGCGATCATCGACCAGGTACTTCTGCATTGCCTGCAGGATACCGTCGTGGGTGGCCTTTTCTTCGGGCAGCACGATCAGGTGCCGGTCGTCTTTGGGAAAGCCGAATCTCTCGCCGAGCACGGTTTTCATGGCGGCGACATCGTTCGTCGGGCCGGTCAGGTCGCTATAGGTAATACCCGGCTCGTAGCGTCCGATCGCGGCGACATCCGCGCCCGGCTGCCTGATCTCCGCCGCAGTATGGACATAGCTTCCGATGCCGATCAGGAGCGCGTACTTCGAAGGCTGCGGCGCCTGGCCGAGGGCAGCGGTGCAGATTGCAACGAGAACAGTAAGCGGAAGCGCCTTCATGCGTCAGAAACTATCGGATGACGGCTGCCCGGTCAAGCGCTTCGATTTGACGGAATAATCGAGATGCCACTCGACCGCCGTGATATCTTGCCTGTTATCCGCACAATTGCACATGAGGTTCGACATGATGCGCAATCACACAATTCTGAGCCTCGCGGTTCTGCTTTCGGCCGCTGTGTCGCCAGTCGCAATGCACGCGCAGGCCGCCGCGGCCGCTGCTCCGGCTGCTTCCGCAAAGAGCGATGCGACGACCGCTGCCAGCGGATTTTCGATCGAGACCGAGATGCTGACCTATCGCTCGCTCGAGTCGAACAGCGAAGCCATTGCCTGCGACATCATGGGATACCTGAACAATGTGAAGGTTTTTCCCAGGCCGGGCACGCCGCCGCCTAAGAAGCCTGTGCCCGGTGCGCCGGTCGCGCCGCTCTGCAACGTTCCCAATACGAACAGCGCCAACGTCAGCCTGCTGCTGATGCCGTTCGACAAGACCCAGCTCGCCGACTTTGAGATATGGCGCGCCGATATGGCCACCATGGCGCGGCTGCAGCACAAGGCGGAGGCCTTCGACTGCCCGCTGGGTTCGAAGACCAAGGCCGGTACAAGCACAGCGACCGCCGCGGCCAGCTCCGTTCTGAGCATGACGCCGGCCGGCCCGCCGCTGGCGCTGGCTTCGAGCGTCGCCGGCCTGCTGGCGTCCGAGGAATCGACCACGTCGGTGGGCGGCACCATCCAGGACCAGGCGTTTATGGATGCGGTAGCGCGCGAACTGGGCGCGCTGGGCGTGCCGGTGATGATGCCGTCGGCCTATGCGCCCGGTTCGCTTGCGGCGCTGGACGCAGAGGCTTCGCCGTTTCTCGCCAGCCTGGAGCGCACGCTGGCCATCAGCGGATGTCTCTCGCTCAAGTCGCCCGGGACCGATGCGATGAAGTCGCTGGAGACGGAGATCACAACCTTTACCGCGACTTTGAACCAGTCCTCCACGGCGAGCAGCACACCCGCCGCAGGCCAGACTGCTGCGACCGCGAAGCCGGCGGCGGCAGCGACGTCGCATATTGGTTCGGTGCTGCTGGCGGATGGGATGGCGCTGCAACTCGGCATCGACCCGGATACGGGCTTGCCCAGGAAGGGTGGGGCGGCGCGCCATGTGCTGCTGATCAAGGCGCTCGAATCGGGCGGCTCGGTCACGCACAGGAGCAATGTGCTGGGATCGAAGATCAACTACAGCGGCGGCTCGGTGGGCACGTACGCGTTGTTTTCGGTTGAGGGTGCGCTGGAGTGCTCGGGGAATGTGTACGACTACGCGGGTTCGTTCAGCAGCAAAAACTTTCTCAAAGGACTGCACGAGTATCACACCGATCCGGGGCAGCAGATGACGTTTCTGCGTGGGGGATGCTCGGTGCCGCATGCGGCGGGCGCCATGACGGTCGTTCGTTAGGCCGTGGCGTCTCTTCGATTCATCGGGCGATAGAAGTCTTCTATCGCGCTTTCAAGAGCGCATGGGATACTAAACGGGTCTTCTTTCTGGTTGCACGCACAGGGCACACACCGGTACGTCCAAAATTCGCCTTGTGCGAATAGAGAACGCCCCGGAGTTCGAGCTCCGGGGCGTTCCGTAAAGAAAGGAGATTAGAGCAATGGCCAGACTAGGAAATGCCAAGGCTCAGGGCTCTGTTTCGATCTCGGGTAGCTTGCTACTCGCGATCGTCACGGTAATTCTGATTGCTACGGTCGTCTTATTCAAACTGTAGTTCTATAACAACCCCCAGGTCGGGAGCAACCGCCTGGGGCTTTGACGCTATCGCGAGATTATCACACATTGCCTACTCATTGGGGCCGCGCGTCAAAGCACGTCCAGCACCGCGTCCCGCACTCTCTCGATCGGCCCCGCGCCCGGAATGCTGAGCAGCGCGCGAATCTCCGCCAGATCCGCAAGCTGGCGCGCTCGCGTTGGCGTATCGGCCAGCAGCGGCTCCAGTACCTCCGAGAGGGTATCCGGGTTGAAGCGATCCTGCAAAAGTTCGGGCACAATGCGCTTGCCGGCGATCAGGTTCACCATGGCGATGGGCAGGTTGCCGTCGCGATCGACTTCGGCGGGAATCTCCGGCGGATACCAGACGAAGTGCTTTGCCAGCCTGAACGTCAGCGCGGAGACCCGGTAGACGACCACAAATGGATTGCCGATAAGCGCCGCCTGCACCGTCGCCGTGCCGCTGGCGACGATGGAGGCGCGAGCGTGGTGCAGGGCTTCGCGGGCGTCGTCGACGAGGTGGATGTAGGGCAGTCCTCCCAGGGCAGATACGCCGCCATACAAAGACCGTTCGTTTGCGGTGGCACTCGGCATAGCGGCCAAAGGGCTGTGCGTGATCCATCCCGCCACGAAATCCGCAAGCCTTGAGCGATCGATGGTGGACGCCACCGGCAGAATATACTCGCAATTGCGCGGATGCCGGCAGGCCATCTCGACCATCGTCGGCAGGTTGGCCTCGATCTCGCGCCAGCGGCTTCCCGGCAGCAGCGCGATCCACGGCTTGCATGGGTCGAGCGAGTTGTAGGCCGCGTAGTCCTCGCGGGAGATCGTCGGCAGCGGCAACTCGGCGAGCGGATGCCCGACGAACTCCGCCGCCACGCCGCGATTGCGATAGAACGGAGCTTCAAACGGAAAGATGACCATCATGCGGGTGACGCGCTGCTGCACCCAGCGCAGTCGTCTGCGCTTCCACGGCCATAGC
>CAXTMK010000173.1:6332-9727 GCA_964245315.1 uncultured Acidobacteriaceae bacterium
TGCGCAAAATGGTCTTGCCCTCGAACCCGTTGAGACTCTCCTGCAAATGCAGCGTCACGCCGTGCGCCTTGAACTGGCCGGTGAGCCACGCCGAAGTTTCGGGATCGAGGAACTGGCTCCAGAGCGCTGCGTCGCGGGTCATCAGCGAGACCTTGCACTTGGCCTGCCGCAGAGCCGCCGCCGCTTCCACGCCCAAAGCTGCGGCGAGACGAACCACACCACCGGAACTCCGCGCTTCTTCAGCTCGCGCGCCAGGCGAAAGTTTACATCGGGAAAGTCGATCAACACAGCCGCCTGAAGACGCGCCTGCTCGATGTGGCGCACCAGCTTTTTGAACTGCGAGTAGATGTACGGGGCGTGGCGAATCACCTCCGTGATGCCCATGTGGGCAACATCCTCCGCCCGCACGATGCGCTGCTGGCCGGCGCGCTGCATCTGCATGCCGCCCAGGCCGGAGAACGCCGCCTCGGGCAATGCTTCCCGCAGCGACGCGATCAACCGTGCGCCGTAGGCGTCTCCGGAGGCCTCACCGGCGGAGAGAAAGATGTGCGGGTTGGGCGCGGTGGCGATAAGGATAGTTTATCGTGGCCGGGGAGAGGCAGGAGAGAGGGATGGCGAAGGCACCTAAAGGTTCCGGAGTATGTCTTCGCGGGTCACATTCTTATGCTGAGCGACCTGCGTCAGGATCTTGCTGAAGGTTCCGATCCTCATCGGAGTGTGGGCGGGGATCACCTGTCTCGACCCGGAAGGAGTTTCGGTCCGGAGCATGATGTGGCTTCCAACCAGCGTCACTCGTTTGTATTCCCACTGTCGACACAGGTGGTCCGCGAGTTGATCGCCACTAATGTCACGCGGGAGCTTCATGCTACGGCAAGAACTTCATCTCTTATCAGATGGAGCCGCAGCGATGCTGGTTTGGTTTCCCCGAAGTAGTATGCGTCGATTGCCTCTATGACGTTCCGGCGCAGCTCTTCCCAGCTATCCGCCTCGGTGACGATATTTTCGCCGAGAGCCTCTGCGATAAAGCCTCCATCCGACTCCTGCGTGACCTCGAACACTAATTCGCTCATGGAAACACTATACGATGGTGCCACCGGAGGAGAAAGTGGCAAAACAAGAGCAGCGATTCAAGGCGGTGCTGGAGAAGGACAATAGCTCCCTCGGCTGGACGATTGCGCGTGTGCCGTTCGATCCCGCGAAGGCGTGGAAGCAGATGGTCCGGCTGCGGGTATGCGGCACGGTCAACGGCTTCGCAATTCGCACGTCGCTGTTTCCCGATCCCGCGGGCGGATTCTTCCTGCTGGTGAATCGCGTGGCTCAAGCCGGCGCGGGCGTTTCGCTGGGAAGGACCGCCAACTTCACCCTTGAGCCCGATCTGGAAGCGCGCGAGCCCGAGCTTCCGGATGAACTCGCGGTGCTGCTTGACGACGAACCCGGCCTGCGCGAGTGGTACGACGCCCTGACCGAGTACACGCGGCGCGAGATCGGCAAGTGGGTGCTGGGAGTGAAGAGCGACGAGGCTCGCATGCGCCGCGCCCAGCAGATGGCCGAGCGGTTGCTGGCGACCATGGAGGCCGAGATCGAACTGCCGCCCGCGATCGAAGCGGCGTTTCGCGCCAGGCCGAAAGCTCGTGCAGGATGGGCTGCGTTGACTCCGCTGCAGCGGCGCTCGGAGCTGATGGCGTTCTTTTACTATCGGACGCCTGAGTCGCAGCAGAAGCGGCTGAGCAAGACTGTCGAGGCTTGTCTGGCGAAGGTTAAGTGAGTAACCCCATGGTCGCCGCGATGCAGCCGCGACGAACATGGGGCACCCAGGTTGGCTTGGTCTACCTGAGGGTGGCGGGGGTGGCCGCGCCGAGCAGCACGCCGTTGAAGAGGAACTTGAACGTGCCGTGGGGCTGGCCGCGGAAGGCGATCTCGGGTCCGAACAGCAGCACGCGACCCTTGCCGACGGGCGCCTCGACCACGGCGCTGGACTCGTTCAGGTAGGTCTGTCCCCAGGCCCAGCCGCTATCCAGCAGGTTGCCCTGGCCGTACCAGGCGATGGTGTGGACGCCGTGACCCGTCGTGCCGGGCTGCGCGTGGAATGCCGGGCTGGAGTCGAAGAACACATCCACGGACGACGGCATGCCATACGCGACGGGATTGGTGTTATCCACCTGCGTGCGGATGAGCGAGCCGGGGATGTAGAAGCGCTCCGACGGGATCGGCTGCAGCTTGCCCTTGACCACCTCGGTCAGCGCATCGTCCACCGGCAGGTTCATCGACTTGTAGATTGCCGTCGACTTGCCGATCGCCATCAGTGTGCCTCCGTTCTGCACGAATTTGGTGAGCTCGGGCAGGGTCCTTTCGGCGGTTATGCGGCCGAGGTGGGAGCGGTACTCCTCGGGGATGGTCTCCGGCCGGGGCATGTTGCGGCCGAAGCCGCCACCCGGACCGGCGTCTCCACCGGCCGGCGCGCCCGTACCGAGACCTACCGGAGCGGGCGCGAGGTTCGGGAAGGTGCCGTCGGGGAAGACCAGGCTGTCGTAGCTGGCGTTCAGGTTGCCCGCGTCAAGCTGCGGCGGATACACGACGGTGAAGGGGAACTCGAACTGCTCCAGCAGCCAGCGCGTCCAGCCTGAGGGCATCGAGCCGCCATACTGGTCGACCAGGCCGATCTTCTCGAGATGCAGCATCAGCGCGTCGCCCGCGGGCACGGAGGTCATCGCGTAGGCGTTGATGCCGAGCTGCTTGGCGGCCGTTTCGAGTAGATCGTGCGCGGCCGGCGAGTAGGGAATCCAGAGCGCGCCGGCGTTCATCTCCGCGCTGCCAGCCTTCACCGGCTGCTTCAGCCAGTAGACCGGAACCTTGGCCTTCAAGAAGCGGTTGGTCAGTGTGAATGCGTCGTTGTACTCGTGCGAGACCACGTACCCGGCAGGCTTGGCGGCAGCGCCAATGATTGTACCGGGCGGCGGCGCGGCCAGGTCGGTCGTGATCTTCTCGAACGGCCCGGTCACGGAGGTCATCATGCGGTCGGCCTTGACGCCCATCTGATAGCTGAGCGTCCAGCCGGTGGTGTCGTAGGGCCGCGTGGGCGGAGCGCCCGGATAGGCGAAGTCGTTGGGGTGATCCTGCGGCTCCATCATGTCCAGAATCTCCGGACGGTAGGCCTGCGCGCAGTCGATGAAGAGCGAGCCGGCGGGATAGTGCTTGCCCTCGGCGTCGAAGGCCGCGGTTGCACGCTCGACGCTGACGCCGGACTTCATCAGCGTGTTGACGAACTTGATCGCGGTCGGGAAGTCGGGCTGATCGGACGGCAGGACGTAGGAGCGCGGGTCGCGATGCGCGGGATCGTGCAGGATTGTGTCGTAAAGTCCGGCGGGAAGTCCGCCGCCACGTCCTCCACCTCCGCC
>CAXTMK010000174.1:0-9703 GCA_964245315.1 uncultured Acidobacteriaceae bacterium
ACACATACCTGCGCCGCGAAGGATGCCAAAGCAGAAATCCCGGCACCACTGCGGCGTCCGTCTTCAGCGCGACCCGCGCGAGCCCCGAAGCTGTACAAGCCTGCACCCCGAAGAACGGCACAAAGACACCCTGCGGCGGCGTCATGTTCGTGTCCATCAGGATGCCCACCGTCTCGCCGCCGCGCATGGCCGAGATGAGCCCGCGCGCAAAGTCGTCCTTGTGGATGACGCGATTGCCATGCAGCGTCCGAATGCGGTTCACAAAGTCGTCGACCAGCGGATTGTCAAGCCGCCGGATCACCAGGCCCATCGGAAACCCAACCAGCGAGTGGTAAAAGCTGGAAAGCTCCCATGCCCCCAGGTGACCGGTAACCACCATCACGCCCTTGCCGCAGTCGCGCGCCGCAAGGTAATGCTCCAGGCCGTCGTACTCGATAAACTCGTTCACCTGCGCACGGCTGTAGCGGCTCATCAGGCAGAACTCCGCCAGCAGATAGCCGAGGTTGCGATAGACCGCGCGCAGCGTCTCCACACGTTTTTCCGGCGTCCACTTCGGGTAAGCCAAAGCAAGATTCGTCAGCCCTACTCTGCGCAATCGCCCGGACAGGCGAAATGCGATCGCGCCGATTCCCGCACCAGTCACCCGAGCCAGGCGGCGCGGAAGAACTCCCACCCCACGCACCAGCATCCATACGGCGATGAACTCAAGCCAATCTCTCCCCGGATGACGGCGGGAGACAACTTCGGAGGTCCGTACAGCCTCGATCCTGACTTGAGAGGTCAAGGCTACAGTCTATCCCGATGGCCCATAACTAGAAAGCGGACGCCCAAAAAAGGGTCGCCCGCTGTCTTACACCGTCTCGGCCGCGGTTAGTGGCTATTATCTTTGGCCACGACGAAGTACTTCGCAACCGTGCGGACGAACGGACGAACATCGTCCGGAGTGGCGACTGAACCCTCCAGCACCGATCCATAGGGGACGTTCGCTCCATACTCCGCCCGCGTATCGTCCTCGTTTTGCGAGAGCACCGTGCCGTCGAGATCAAGACCCGCAAACAAGCCCTTTGAACGGGAATAGGTCAGAAATTCCGCATTCAACTTCCAGTCCGTGCCGGCCTGAGCGTTGCGCCCCACGGGACCGGCGGAGGCAGCGGCGTCGGCGCCGATCTTGAACTTGTTGTGCAGCATGTGCTGAAGGCCGTCCTTGTTCATCGCGACCAGGATCAGGTCGGTCGACTGTCCGCCGATCTGCCAGCCGAAGCTGCCGCCCTCCAGCTTCACGAAGACCGGTGCGCTCCAGCCCTGCGGCGTACGGCATGTGGCCACGCCCTGCCCGTACTGAGCGCCAATGACGAACGCTCCCTTCTTGTAATGCGGCACCACAACGACACACGCCGCGCCCGCCAGAATGCTCTGCGGAATCCCTTTGTCAGGCACAGCCATAACCTCGTCAATTACCTGCCGTGCGCTTTCGACTCGCTCATCCAGCTTCGCTTTGTCGTCACCTGCCGCGAAAGAAATTTGCGTGGAGCATGCCGCCAATATCGTCGCGGTCGCCAGTGCTGCTGAAAAACGTTTCATCTTGTCCTCCGATTTCGCTTATACCTGTGGAAACTGACCGAATCCGAAGTTTCCGCGCAAGCGTGCTCGATGTGAGATGGATACATCCTTGACGGGGTTGCACTCCCCTGCACAGAGGGGCAGTCCTGCCGAGGTAACCGGTACAAAAAAATGGGGGCCACGAACTTCGCCGGCTCAGCGCGCTGGCAAGTCGCAGCCCCACTCTCCCAGGTCTTGTTGCTGAATTTCAGAGTGCGCCAGAATTTCGGTAATCACAACGGTACCGAGGTATATGGCCCTAAGTAACCACTTTGTTTACTCATTAGCTAACGAAACAACAGCTTGCGAGCACTGCGAAACTGACCTCTTGTTGGTATTATGCCCAACGGTGTTCGATCGCTCGCATACTCAGCGCGGTCCGGTTGTCGACCCCGGCTTTTCTCATCAGGCGTCCCATGTGAGCCTTGACCGTGCCCTCGTCCACACCGAGCGCCAACGCAATTTGCCGGTTCGGGTGTCCCAGCACCAGCAGCCGCAGCACCTCCCGTTCGCGACTGGTCAGGCGCACCGGTGCGGGTTGGGTAGGCTCGTGTTCGCGCATCGACTGCTCCAGCAGACGCGCCAGCACCTTACGCGGAGCCCACACCGAACCATCGCGCACCACCGCGATCGCCATCTGTAGTTCGGCTTCATTGGCGGAGTGGCTCAGATAGCCCTTGGCGCCGGCGCCCACCACGCGTTCGATATGTTCGGGATCGTTGTTCGCGCCCAGCACAATGAGACTCAGCTTCGGCCGCAGCTTGCGAAATGTCGTCACCATCTCCAGCACATCGACCGCAATGGACGAGTCGAGAATGGCGAGGTCAAGGCCTGAGACATCGACCGATCCCGGCGGCGACAGCAGCACGATTTCGCAGCGCTCGCCATCGCCAAGAATCGTCTGCAGCCCCATGATCCGCAACGCGTCCGTCGCAACCAGCCCGATACGGGGCAGGCCCGCGGGCGCACTTGCCGGAATTTCCGCGTCGTTCAAGACAATCATCTCCGTGCCATCTTCCACACCAAAAATTACAGCTTCGGCAATACAATTCCCTGCTGATTCTGGTACTTCCCCTTGCGGTCCGCGTAGCTTACCTCGCACACCTCATCGGATTGGAAGAAGAGGATCTGGCAGAGCCCCTCGTTCGCATACACTCGCGCCGGCAGCGGAGTGGTGTTCGAAATTTCGAGCGTCACAAACCCTTCCCACTCCGGCTCGAACGGCGTGACGTTGACGATGATGCCGCAGCGCGCATAGGTCGATTTGCCGACGCAGATCGTCAGCACATCGCGCGGAATTTTGAAGTATTCGATCGACCGGGCCAGCGCAAACGAGTTGGGCGGAACGATAACGCTGTCCGCCTGCACGGTCACGAACGACCGCTCGTCGAAGGCCTTGGGATCGATGATGGCCGAGTTCACATTGGTAAAGATCTTGAACTCGTCTGAAACCCTGAGGTCGTATCCGTAAGAAGAAAGACCGTACGATATCACGCCTTCCTTCACCTGTTTCTCGCAAAAGGGCGAGATCATGGCGTGATCGAGGGCCTGTTCCCGAATCCAGCGGTCGCTCTTGATGGACATCGTGTTTCTTCTCCCCGGAAGCGAAGCGCATCCCGTCCGCGAACATTCGTAGTCATGGCGCAACTTATATTGACAATCGCTTGCTCCCTTTCTACCATCGCATCAGCACCGGGGTTGAGGAAAGCTGGTCCGTCAGGACACTTTTGTATCAAAAAGATTTCTCCGGCAGATGCGCCAATACGGGATACGAAGAGGGTTAAGTGATCAAACAGGATCTGATTCAGCGGGTCGTCGAACGCACCGGGCTGGTCCGGACCAAGGCCGAAGCCGCGGTGGACGCCATCTTCGAATCCATGAAGCACAGCCTGGTCGAAGGCGATCGCATCGAGCTCCGCGGATTCGGCGTCTTCACCGTGAAGCCGCGCAAGACCGGCGTGGGACGCAACCCACGCACCGGCGCCGAAGTCTCCATCGCACCGGGTAAGGCCGTGCGCTTCAAGCCAGGCAAGGAACTCCAGGTACTCGACTGAAGCAAGGCGGAACGGGGATCGAAGGATAAAAGCAGGATAAGAGCGGAACCCGGAATTCGGCATCAACTCATAGCTCAAACTCATCCCTCGTGACTCTAACACCAGAGCCGTTGCTTGTTTCTAATCCCGTTTTCCCTTTGATCCCCGTTACGCCTTGCTCTTTTGCGGGCGTTACATCAGGTGCACAGCATCCACATCCACCACCAGGTTCCTGCGCGGAATACCCGCATCCGCCGCAAAGAAGAGCATCTTCCGCAGCACCGCACTCAGTGCCGCGCGCCGCTCCGCCTTCAGAATGAAGTGGAACCGGTAGATCCGTTTCAGCTTGACGATCGGCGCCGCCGCAGGCCCTAAAACCCGCACTCCGGCCGGCTTTTCGCGCTCGAACCAGCGCCCCAGCTGGGCCGCCCATCCCGCCGCCTCTTCCATCTTCTCGCTCTGCACGACGACATTCGTGAGCACCGCAAACGGAGGATAGTGCAGGCTGCGCCGGAACTGCATCTCCTTGCCTACGAATCCTTCGTAGTCATGTTTCGCCGCGAACTTCACCGCGTAGTGATCGCGATGATAGGTCTGCACCAGCACCTTGCCCGGAAGTTCGCCGCGTCCCGCACGCCCGGAGACCTGCGTCAGCAGCTGAAACACCCGCTCCGCCGCGCGAAAGTCCGGCATGCCCAGCGCATGGTCCGCGCCCACCACGCCGACCAGCGTAACGCCATGAATGTCATGGCCCTTGGCGATCATCTGCGTGCCGACCAGCAGGTTGATCTCGCCCGAGTGCAGCCGCGCCAGCAGCCGCTCCATATCGAAGCGACCCCGAACGGTATCGCGATCCATGCGCCCGATCCGCGCATTGGGAAACAGCTCGCGCAGCTTCTCTTCGCCCTGCTGCGAACCCACGCCGAGAAAGTACAGATGCTCGCTCGCGCACTTCGGACATGTTTTCGGCACCGTCCTGCGCGAGCCGCAGTAATGGCACTCCAGCCGCGCGCCGTCGGCGATTCCGTCCTCGCTTGTGATCGCCTTGTGGTAGGTCATCGAGATGGCGCAGTTCTCGCACTCGATCTTCTCGCCACAACTGCGGCACATGACGGTGAACGAATAACCGCGCCGATTCAGCAGCAGGATCACCTGCTCGCCGCGATCCATCGCCGCCTGCGCTTCGGCGACCAGCGCGCGGGAGAAGATCTCCTCCTTGCCCACCGCCTGAAACTCCTCGCGCATGTCGATCAGCTCCACCTCCGGGAGTGGCCTTCCCATCACGCGCTGCTTCATCTCGATGAGTGCATAGCGCCCGCGCTCAGCATTCGCCCAGCTTTCGAGCGAAGGCGTCGCCGACCCCAGCACCACCACCGCCCCGTTCAGCTTCGCCCGCATCACCGCGACATCGCGCCCGTGATAGCGCGGCGTCTCCTCCTGCTTGTAGCTCGAATCGTGCTCTTCGTCGACGATCACCAAGCCGAGGCTCGCCATCGGCGCAAACACCGCCGAGCGCGTGCCGACAACCACCCGGGCATCGCCGCGCCGAATGCGATGCCACTGCTCGGCCCGCTCATCCGGCGTCAGGCCGGAGTGCAGCAGCGCCACCTCATCGCCGAAGGCCGCATACATCTGGCCGGCCATCGCCGGAGTCAGGCCAATCTCCGGCACCAGCAGCAGCGCGGACTTGCCCGCGTCGAGCGCGCGCTGCATGGCGGCGAAGTACACCGTCGTCTTGCCCGAGCCGGTGACGCCATACAGCAGATGCGGGCGGAAACCGCCCTTCAACATCGCCGCCGCAATGGTCCCGACAGCCTCCATCTGCTCCTCGTTCAAAGCATGCTCATGCGCATCTTTCTTGCGAGAATCTGGATGCCCCACATCTCGATTCTGAGATGTGGGATCGTTGAGCAAGAATCTCTCCGGCTCTTCCTCCATCGTCACCAGCCCACGCTTCACCAGAGTAGCCAGGCTCGACTCCGGCACACCCTTGCGCGTCAGCCGCTCCTTCAACTCCCGAACGGCGAGGCGCCCATCAACTGCCGCAAGCTCCGCCATCACCGCCAACTGATTGTCATTCAACCTGGGCAGTCGCGGCCCTTCGTCTTTACTGACCACTGACAAGTGGCCACTGAGAACTGCTACCCGCACCACCCGCTTCGCATTCCTCTCCTCCGCCTGCGCCTCGCGTTCGAGCCACTTCTTCTTCACCATCCCCTCAAGCAGCCTGCGATTGGCACCCGTCGCCGAGCGCAGCGCGCCCACCTTAGAGGCGTCGCCATTCTCCAGATAATTCAGCACTGCATATTCGCGATTCTGCTCCTCCGGCGTCAGCCGCGAGCGCCTCGACGCGCCCTTCGCCGCACCCTCGTACAACACTCGCCGCCCGGCAGCTGCGATGCGATAAACCCACTGCCGCGCAACCTCGGCCGACAGCGGAAGCATGCAGCGAATTACCTCCCCCACCGGCGCGCAGTAGTATTGCGCGATCCAGCGCGCCAGCTCCATCTGCCCTTCGTCGAGCAGCGGCACCGTATCCATCACCGTCTGGACCGGCTTCGCGTCGACACCTTCGGGCAGCGGCTCGTCATGCACCTTTACGACGACACCCATCAGCCTCTGTCCTGAAAACGGCACCAGCACCCGCGCTCCGACGACCGGCACCTGCCCGTTCAGCGCATAGGTAAACGTGCGGTCCAGAGGCACAGGCAGAGCAACATCGCAGTAAGCAGGCACATCTTCACCCTAAACCACCCTGCCCCTTGCAGGAACTCTCTCGCTGCTGCACGCATCTATCCCTCGCATGAGTTCCGAGCCGAATTCCGCAGTTGAGTCCAATCTTCGCATGATCGCCGAACTCGAACGGCATTCCGAAGAACATCGGGGCCTCGTCGACCACATCGCGGATATTATCGCCAACTTCTCCGGCACCATGACTTTTGTCTTCCTGCACGTCCTCTGGTTCGCCATCTGGTTCCTCATCAACACCGGAGTGCTGCCGATCGCACCCAGGTTCGATCCGTATCCCTTCATCCTGCTTGCGATGATCGTCTCGGTTGAAGGCGTTCTGCTCAGCACCTTCGTCCTGATGAAGCAGAACCGCATGCAATATAAGTCTGACGCCCGCGATCACCTTAACCTGCAGATCGATCTGCTCGCGGAAAAGGAAGTCACGAAGACGCTGCAGCTGTTGCGTGCCATCTGCCGCCGGCTTGACATTCCGGAGACAGAGTACGATCTCGAACTCGACGAAATGACGAGCGTTACTTCGGTCGACCTGCTCGCCACGCAGATTCGCGCGACGCTACCGGATGAATAACTTTCGTTCACGTGTCGCCAACCTGCATCGCGTATCCTGTACGCCCATGATCCTCGCTCTCGCACTCCTTCTTTTCCAATCCGCAACTCCGCAAACGCCTGTAGCAGACGAACCACTCACGCTGCCTGCCATCGTCTATCCCGCCGACGCCAAAGCCGCTCGCACGCAGGGCGTCGTGCATCTCGAAATCAACGTCGATCCTACCGGCCACGTCAGCTCCGCCCGCGCGATCGACGGCCCCGAGAGTCTGCGCCAGGCCGCGGTCGATGCCTATACGCACGCTACCTATCGCCCGCTGATGAAGGACAACCGCCCCACTCCGGCAGTTATCACCACCGCGGTCAACTTCACGCTCTCGGAGGCGCCGCCCGACAACGACATGCAGGTCAACGCGAAGTTCCAGCCGCTGCACACGCGCTGCCAGCAGCTCTCCGCCGCGCACGGTGTGGAGGCGCTCGACACATGCCGCGAAGCGCTTGCGATGTCGCAGCGCTTCAGCCCAGGCGTCCAGCTTGAGGCACGCGCCACCGCGCTGAACGACCTGGTTCTGGTACTGATCGCCGGCGGAAAGAAGTCGCCCAACCTGCCCGAGGCCGGCACGCTCGCCGACCAGGCAGTCCCCCTCGTGAACAATCGCGACCCGCACAAACCCGCAGTCGCGCTGGCCTACATCACGCGCGCTGAAGTCCGCTCGCTCGCCAACGATCTCGCCGGCGCCGCAGCCGACTGTGCGGTCGCGGAAGAAGTTCTCAGCAACCTGCTCATCGATCAGGGAAAAAAAGCACCCAGCGCGCTCGAGAACACCGAAACCGAACGCGCCAGCAGCTACCGCCTTCAGCTCCACGAGACGCTGCTGCTGCACGCCGTCATTCTGGATCGCCAGCACAAAACGAAGGAAGCGAAGGCGATGCGGATAAGGGCCGAGCACCCCTGACTTAGCCCCAAACCCTCGCCATCACCAGCTCAAACCCGCGCACACAGCCGCTCCCCTGCACAATGGTCGGGTCTTCATGGATCTCCGCCGCCTCACCGGCGCGATACACCTCAACCACCCTCCGCTTAGGATCGATGAGCCAGGCCAACTCGACGCCATTCGCGATCCACATCGCCATCTTGTCCTGGAGCTCAGCAAGTCCGTCACTCTCCGACCGGACCTCCACCACAAACTCCGGGCAAAGTCGCGCGTAGCTTTTGCGCTGCGCGGGCGTCAAGGCGTTCCAGCGATCCCAACCGATCCATGCTGCATCGGCGGCCCGTACAGAGCCGTCGGGCAACGTCATACCCGTGTTCGACCCCAGCACCCGGCCACGCCCATCCCCACGCGCCCAGACCCCCAGTTCAATGGCAACTTCTGTCTCCATCGAACCGCCCTCGGTTCCCGTCGGCGACATCACAATAAGCTCTCCATCCGCATCCCGTTCAACCCGGGCCGGCTCGTTCGCCCGGCAGAATTCCAACAACTCGCTGTCCGTCATCAGCCGTTCCGTGCGGATGCGAATCGGCAGTTCGATGTGTTCGAGCACGAGGTTCATGGCTGAAGTCTACTACTGACTACCCAGACTTCGCCTTCAACCCCATCTCTTTCATCACCATCTGCAAATCCTTCCAGGCCTCAGCCTTTTGCCGAGGATCGCGCAGCAGAAACGCCGGATGATACGTCACCGCCACCTTCGCGCCGCGCACCGCGTGAAAGCGCCCGCGCAGCGACACCAGCGACTGCTTCACCCCCAGCAGATACATCGCCGCCGTAGCACCCAGCGCTACCACGACCTCGGGCTGCACCACATCCATCTGCCGCACCAGAAATTGAGTGCACGTATTCGCTTCGACCGGCTCCGGCGCGCGATTCGCCGGCGGCCGGCACTTCACGATGTTCGCGATGTAGACATCTTCGCGCTTCAGCCCCATCGCCTGGATCATGTTGTTCAGCAACTGGCCGCTCTTGCCCACAAACGGCAGGCCCTGCATGTCTTCATCGGCCCCCGGTCCCTCGCCGACGAACATCAGCCGCGCGTTGGGGTTGCCGTCGGCAAAGACGATGGTATGCCGCCCCGCATAGGCCAGCGGACAGCGCGTGCAGTCGCCGATATCATTCTGGATCGCCGCCAGCGCCGCGGCCTTTCCGGCAGGCTGCACAAGCGCCGCAGGTAGCGGCGCAAGATCGTTGAACGAAATAAGTTTTGCGATATTCAACTCCACCGGCGTCAGCGCTTCGGCCACGCTGATCGGCGGCACATCCAGCACGACCGGCTCCGGAGTTGCAAGCTCCGGCTCGGACGTAACGTCCGCTGCCTCCCGCGTTCCGTTGCGATAGAAGTCTTGCACCCCCATATCCCGAAAGTATTCGAGATACGCGCGCACCTGCGCCATCCTGTCTTCCTGAACCGCCATCGCTCCAGCTTACAGCGAATCGATCTCGACGTGATCCACCGTCGGCGCCACCAGCTTTTCCGGCAGCACGAACGTCACCAGGCCGGCGCGAATCTCGTCCTGCGCCACCCGGCATGCCTTCATCGACTTCGAGTTCGACAGCGGAGGAGCGCCAGACTGCAACTGACGGGCCCGACGCGCTGCACCCTTAACCAGGCTGTACTTGTTGAACAGAACCTGCTCTGCCGACATACGATACCCCCTATGAAATTGTGCGTTTCCACGAGACTACAGCAACCGGAGCAGGTTTACCAGTTGACTAACACAAAGTGTCATACCACAATAGAAATGTCCCCGCATTCTCCTCGATAGAAATGTCCCC
>CAXTMK010000175.1:0-9563 GCA_964245315.1 uncultured Acidobacteriaceae bacterium
GCATGTGGGCCACGCGCTTGCTCGTGGTATCGCGTATACACGAGCAGTACAGATAAATCTCACACTCCGGCGCCATAAACTCCCGTAGCGCGATCAGCTCTTCCTTCAGGCGCGTCGGCTCGACCCGGATCGAGTTCTTGATGCGCTGCATACCCGGGTCGTAGTAGTTATGGCTGCGGACATCGGCGATCACCACCAACCGGTCGGGCGACAGCGCCTGCAGCCTCTCCTTCAAGGCCTCGGCTGATATCTTGCTGATCTTGTTATACTTCCGCGCCCTGATCGTGAAGATCGCGATGGACACCGCATAGCCCGCCACCAGCAGCAGGAACAGAAACAAAACCGCGTGACCCAGCCGTCCAAGCCACGCAGCGATCTGGCCGATAAACCCGCTGAACAGGTAGCCTACCCCGATCCACAACGTCACGTAGCCGGCGACCCCCAGCGCATCCAGCCGAAAGAAGCGCCAGAAACGCATGTTCAGGCTGCCCGCCAGCGGCGCCGCCATCGACGAGAGGCCGGGAATCCACTTCGAAAACAGCAGCGTGCGCGAGCCTCGCCGATAGAAGTACGCCGAGGACGAAAAGATGCAGCCCTCGGGATTCATCGAAAGCCGGCACATCCCGGCGAGCAGCCACCAGCCGGTATAGCGTCCGCCAAAGTACAGCAGGGTATCGCCCGTGACCGAGCAGGCCCACGCCAGCGGCAGCAGGATCTCCAGCTTTAGACTCTGGTGCGCCGCCGCACCCGCAGCCATCAGCGCGAGCGAAATCGGCATCGGCAGGCCCATGGCTGCGAAAAACATAATGATCGCTACAACCGCGTATCCGTGCTGCGCGATGAAGCCGATTACATCCATGAGCCCAGGAATCCCTTCAGTAGACGTTGGATGCGCCGGAAACCCAATTGTCCGGTGCCGAACCGACTTTTCTCGTCCTCAACCCCAAAACCGTACAATCAACTCTGCAATGGGGAAGATAAATCCAGTTTTGCTGATCCACGGCGGTGCCTGGGCGATGCCCGACGACGAGATCGCCGCCCATGAACGCGGCATCGGCAATGCCCTCGCCGCGGGCTGGGCGGTTCTGGAACGCGGCGGAACGTCCGTCGAAGCAGTCGAGGCCGCAGTCGTCGTCATGGAAGACGATGAGACGTTCGACGCCGGCAGGGGATCGTTCCTCACCCGAGACGGACGCGTCCAGCTCGACGCGCTGCTGATGAACGGCGCCGACCTGCGGGCGGGAGGCGTAGCCTGCGTCGAGCGCCTGCCCAACCCCATCAAAGCCGCCCGTCTGGTCCTCGAACAGAGCCCCCACGTCTACTTCGTCGGGCTGGGCGCGGAGCGTTTCGCCATGAGCCACGGCATGCGCCTGTGCGACAACATGGACCTCGTCATCCCGCGCGAGCAGCGCCGCCTCTACGCCGCGCAGGAGGCCGACCTGAAAGGGCTTCGCGACACGACGTTCTCCGGCCCCATGGACTCTCACGATACCGTAGGCGCCGTCGCTTTGGATGTTCATGGGAATATCGCCGCCGGCACCAGCACGGGCGGAACCCTGAACAAAGCTCCCGGCCGGGTCGGCGACTCCTCGCTCATCGGCTGCGGCTGCTACGCCGACAACCTTTCCGCCGCCGTCTCGCTGACCGGCTGGGGCGAACCGATCATGAAGCTCGTCCTCGGCAAGTGGGCGGTCGACCGCGTGCAGGCCGGGGCGTCGCCGCAGGAAGCCGCAGATGCGGCAATTGCGTATCTTTACGACCGCCTGGGCGGGCATGGCGGCGTCATTCTACTGGGGCCGGACGGACGCATCGGGCTTGCCCACAACACCCCGAGGATGGCCTGGGGATTGGCGACGAACCATGACCAAACAGTCGGCATCACAAGGAATTGACTAGAAATGGTCAGAATCGAGTTCTGTCATCTTGTTAAGGGCACGCCTCAACCGTGCCGCAAATGTGGCCTTTTAAGTCGCTTTAGACCGAATCTTCTGTTGCTGTATCCTCAAACCAACCACCCTCGTCGTTCTGGCGCAGCCAGAATCCCCGTAGTTACCGTTGGGAGCTGCGGCGACACCTTTACAGAAGCTGCTTTAGCCGATGAAGTGCTTTGAGGCGGCCTCGACGTCACTGTTGAATCGTCAGCGGAAGGGTATTTGTGACAACAATTTCTATGGCGTCGATCCTAGCCGAGGATGGCATGGACTACTTTGTCTCCCGCTCGCAGGCGAAAAGAATCCTGCTACGTGTCGATCAATTCTCCCAAGTCATCCTCGACTTCGCCGGTGTAGACATGATCGGCCAGGCCTTCGCAGACCAAATCTTCCGCGTCTTCGCAGCCGAGCATCCCGATGTGCAACTCATCCCATTCCACGCCAACGCGGACATCATGGGTCTGATCCAGTACACCATCAAGTCAGGCAGACCAGGCTTCAAAGGAAAGCTGGCCGCGTCCTAATTTCCCTGCCCGCACTTCAACTCCTTCCCATCGCACCTGCACTGGCAATTCTTCCAATCAGCATGAGCCTTCGCGCACGACGCCGCCGCGCCCCTCGGATTCCCATTCGCCTGATTCGCCAGTACCAGCCACTCCCGGTCCAGCGTCAGGTCGGCTTTGTAGTCCTCGTCCTCATCGTCCCCGTCGCCGCTCGCGACGTCCTTCGCATCGTGCTCTTCCGCCACCTCGAAGACCGCCACGCTTGACGCCCAGTGCCCGCACTCGTACGCCGTGCGGCCCAGATTGCGCAGGATGTCCGAGTCCCCTGCATTTACCCTGGAGTTCGCGCGCGTAAACGAATCTTCCGCCGCGCAGAAGTCGCGATTCGCCTCCTGCGCCCGCCCCAGATCGTTCAACGTATCCTCGTTCGGCCTCAGCGCAACCGCTTTGGCGCAGGCATCGAGCGCCCGCGCCGCATCCTTGTCGGCAATCGTGTCGCAACGGTTCGCCCATCCGGCTGGATTTTCGGGGTCGAGCTTCAGCACGCGGTCGGTCTTGCCGGGCGATTCCTTTGCGACCTGCATCGCAAGCTCTCCCACGGTGCCGCGCACGCCGGCCGGCATCGCCATCGTCGCGCGATCCATCCAGGCAAAGCTGGCCGCCGCAAACAGCAGCGTCACCGCGATCAGCGGAGTACAGGCCATGACGACCAGCAGCGTAAACACGGGACGACGCATTCTTTGAACTCCGCGGAGGGGAATGCGGCTGGTATACGGCGCGAAGATGCGCAGCCCCCGACGTTCGCTGGCAACGGAAAGTCAGAAATCTAAGTTGTGGAAATTAAATGGAGCCGATGAGCGGAGTTGAACCGCTGACCTACTGATTACGAATCAGTTGCTCTACCAACTGAGCTACATCGGCCTGCCTCGCCTATTCTACCGTTCCAGGCCCGATCCCGCAAAGTTCGAGCCGTGACTCTCCTCTATCGCTACACTGGTATATGTCCACTCTCGCGATCATTAGCCTTATCGTCACCGCCGCCGCTCTCTTCGGCTGGCTCAGTTCGCGAGCACTGCGCCTCCCCATCACCATCGGCACCATGATCCTCACGGTAGTCGCCTCCATCGCCCTTATCGTCCTAAGTCATTGGTTTCCCAGCATCAAAACCGGCGCCGTCCATCTCGTCGAGCGCGTCCGCTTCGAGGATCTCATCCTGCACGGGCTCCTCGGCCTGCTCCTCTTCGGCGGAGCCTTCCTCCTCGACCTCCACTATCTTTTCCGTGAAAAGTTCGCCGTCGCCCTCCTGTCCGTTATTGCCACCGTCCTCTCGTCTGGCGGCATCGCCTTCGTCATGCGCCTGGTACTGCCTCTCCTTGGCCTCCCGGCTCCCTGGCTCGAGTGCCTGTTCTTCGGCACGCTCATCTCCCCCACGGACCCGATCGCCGTACTCGAAATGTTGAACCGCGTGGGCGTGGCAAAAAACATCCAGGCCCAGCTCGCCGGCGAGTCCCTCTTCAACGACGGAGTCGGCGCCGTCCTCTTCCTCGCCGTCCTCGACGCCTCTCGCGGCGCTCACCTCACCCTTGCCCGCATCACGCTCACGCTCATCCTCAAATCCTGCGGAGGCCTCCTGCTCGGAACCATCCTGGCCTGGATCGCCTCCGAGCTGATGCGCCGGGTCGATGCCTACCAGATCGAAATTCTCATGACCCTCTCCCTCTCCCTTGGCGGCTACGCGCTCGCCGAAACCCTCAATCTCTCCGCACCGCTCACCGCGGTCGCAGCCGGCATGGCGCTGCGCCGTTTCAATCTCAACCACATTCATGCTGCCATCTCGCATGAATCGCTCGACCGCTTCTGGAGCGTCATCGACGAGGTGCTCAACGCCGTCCTGTTCGTGCTGCTCGGCCTGGAGGTCATGGTCATCCCCTTCAGCCGTTCCAACTTCACCTCGGGAGCCCTGGCCATCGTCGCCGTCACGGTCATACGGGCCGCGGCCGTCGCCGTGGTGCTGCTCGGCGTCGGCTGGCTCCAACGCGGCCACCAGTCCTCGTTCCTGACGCTGGTCTGGGGAGGGCTCCGCGGCGGCCTCTCCATCGCTCTCGCCCTCTCGGTCCCGGAGGTCAACGGACGCGGCTGGATCCTCGCCACGACCTACATCGTCGTCGTATTCTCCATCGTCATCCAGGGCGGCACGCTGGACCTCTTCCTGAAGCGCTTCCCCTCCATCGCGAGCCCCTCCACATCGCTTTGAGGGCTTGTCTTACAGAGTTCGACCCGACCGCGGCGCGGTTAGACAAAACGCTACTGCATCGGCACAAACTTGCCCGTGCAGCTGGGTTCGCTCGAACCCCTCGCCACCGGAGTCGGCACGGTCACCTTCATATCGACGCCCGTAAAGTTGATATTCGTCCACTGCGGTCCTACAGTCACGTCCGCGAAGTGTCCATGCACCTGCGCCGGCTTCAATCCCTTAATGTAGACGCCGTTCAGGGTGATCTCCGTGCGGTGCGCGTCGTCGAGGCCCGCGATCAGCACGTCGCCCGGCGTCTCGCTGACTATATTTTCTAAAAAGATTCTTTTATAGTCCGGAATCTTCGTGCCCTTATATCCCGGGTCGACGAAGCCTTCGGTCGTCTGGTTGGTGTAGTACGGCGATATCGCGATGGGGTTCTGCACGTTGCGCATGCAGATGTTGCGGTAGGTCAGGTCGTGGTCGTAGCCGCCGCGGGTCACGTTGCTCTTGATGCGGATGCCGCTGGTGGTGTGGTCCTCGGTCAGCCCGTCGACCAGGATGAAGGCGTCGCCCGTCGCCTCCGACCCAATGGACATGCCGTGCCCGGTATAGAAGTGGTTGTCGAGCACGCTCATGTGCTGGACGTTCGCCTTGATCGCGACGTTGTCGTCGCCGTTGTCGATCCAGCTGTGCGCGATCGTCACGTTGGTGGAGTTGCCCGGGTCGATGCCATCCGTATTGCGCGCGTCCAGCTTCTTATCCACCGGCGTCAGCAGATGCACGCCCCAGGCGGTGAACCCGTTGGTCGTGCCGACGCTGACGTGGAAGTTGGGCGAGTTGTGTAGCGTGATGCGGTAGAGAATGAGGCCATCGGCATGGTTCGCTACGATAAGCCGCGTTGAAAAGTAGACATCGTCCTTCGGCTCCGCGCGCCGTGCCATCTCCCACCAGCTATAGTCCTTGTCTTTCCCCCGGTCGCCCAGCAGCTTGGCGTAGCCGCGCCCGTCGATGGTGCCGTCGCCCATGATCGCCGCGTTGGTCACATTGCTGGCCGAGATGAGTGGGCGGCAGCCTCCACGACGCGGTGCGGCAGCCGGAGCTGGAGTCGCCGGCGCCTGCGTCCCGAACGCCACAGGCCGCGGACGCGAGGTGCCGCAGACTACGGGATCGCCGGGCTTCGAGTCCGGCCCGGTCATGTCGTACACCTTCGGGTCGCGCGAGCCGTACAGCGTCACGCCCTCGTCGATCAGCAGCGTCACGCCCGAGCGCATCTCCAGCGGGCCGGTCAGGAAGGCATTCCTGCCGCTCTGCTCCTTCAGCTCGACGGCCTGGCCCGACGAACACTTATCCAGTGCCGCCTGGATTCGGACCGTGTCGAGTTTTTGCTCGTCGGCGGCGTCCAGCTTGTCGCCGACGCTCTGCAGGCTGGCGCCCAACTGCACGCAACTGGGCGGGATCACCGGCTCCGTCACCGCTCGCTGGTCCTGTGCAAACGCCGTACTCGCCACCGCCAACGTCACCAACCTAAGCCTGAAGTCCATCGCATCCCCCGGAAAAACCCGTCCGACCAAGCTACCAGAGTCGCCTCGACTCCGTGTACTTGGTCCTCCGCCGTGGTCGTTTCCAGGCCCGAAAACGACGAAGAGGCCACCCGGCAACAGGGCAGCCTCTTCCTTTGGGAGAATAGCTCCAACGGAGGCAAAGCCATCGGAACTTTCTGGGGAGATACTATGAGGCGCAAAATGCAGTGTCAAGGCGAAAACGCCCTCCTTGCAACCTGCTCAAAATGAGCCAGTTAGTTGTTATCAAAAGGTTAACACTTCACGCACTTTTACGCCATTTGTTCGCTGAATCGACGGTACGCCTGACTTCAAGCTGCGTGGAATGATCGCTTTATGATGATTACTGCACCAAGGTGAGTGCACTTTCGCCTCGGTATGCCAAATCAGCTTGTCGGACCGCCCGGTCCTTCGGATTGTTCGCCCTTGGGGGCGAAGTGCGCCTTCGGTCCGTCGCGCAGATCGATGGTCAAAAATTCCGGATCGCTGGCTGCGGACTTGCCTCGCAGCACGCGAATTCCAGCCCGCGCTCCGCCGAGAAAAACGGCGATCACCACGGCTGCGATCATAAGCACTCCGGTGAAGATGGCGATCTGCTGCAGCAGCGTCGCGGTCTTTCGCACCTCGGCGTGGAATTCGAGGGGCTGCTTCTGGTCGAAGGTCACGATCTCCTGCAGATGCAGCGCCTGCACCAGCGCCTCCGCCTGCTCGGCTTTAAGGCTGCCGGAGGTGACGCCGACCAGAGGCCCCACGCGGCGCATCTTCACCATCCCCAGCGTGGCCAGCTGCGCATTCACCGCCTGCTCGACCGCGCGTCCGCGGTCGCCGGAAATCTGCGGCGTGGGATACATCAGCAGCGTCAGCGTGCCCTTGCCGCCCTTGCCGGTGTAGCCGGCGGTCGCAACCTCCAGGCTTTTGTCCCAGCCCAGCACGTCCGGCGGAAGCAAGCCGCCCATCGCCTTATACGCAATGGGCCCGAGCGCGTAGCGGACGCTGGCCGGGTCGAGTTTCGCGCCGCCCGCCTCAGGGGGCAGCATTGTCGGCAGCAGGGGAGCGAGGCCACGGCGTCCGCTTACCTTGGGCAGGCCTGTATCGATCTTCCCCAGAAGAGCGTCCGCGGATTCCGGGTACAAAGTAAGCCTCGCTCGTACTACGGACGTACCCATCTGGTAGACCCGCTCCATTCCGGAAGACCGGCTATCCGTCCGCGAACGCCCTGCAACGACGTTAGGGGCCATGCGGAAGTAAGTGAAGGCTGAAAAAGCACCCGTTGCGTCGCCAAACTCGTACACCCTTACCCAGCCCCCGACACCGGGTTTTGAGCTTGCAGCGGCAAGCGGGACCGCGGCTTCGCTTCGTGTCAACCCATCTTCTTTTAAGATCGCCTGCGCTTCGGCGCTATCATCCGGCACCGGATGCTCCGGGCTCGCAGCCATTAGCGTATCGCTCAATGGCAGCAACGGCCCGGGCGGCTCGACCAACGTCATCTTCGGCTGGGGCTGCGGCGCAATCGATTGACCACAGGCGCTCGCGGCCACCATCGCGCCCCACACCCACCCGCTTATCCATCTACGCATTCCAGGTCCCATCGAGATGAGACTATCACCGTAACGTGCTTGTAAGCAGCGACGATGAATCCGCTCTTATCCGTCCTTCCGTATGATCCGTGGCAATCTTTTATTGCAGCGAAGCCCGCTTCACCGCCGGCGGCGCCGCTTTCGCTCCAGCCAGCCCGCTCTCGTACTTTGCGACGCCGTTGTACAGGCTCTCGGCTACGCGCTGCCGATACTCGGGCTCGCGCAGCTGAGCCGAATCCGTCGCGTTCGTCACGAACGAGATTTCCGCCAGAATCGACGGCATATTCGCTCCAATCAGCACCACGAACGGCGCCTTCTTGACCCCGCGATCGCGCAGGCCCGTATTGCCCTTGGTCAACCCGGCGAAGAGCGAGCCCTCGACATCCGCCGCGAACTCCCGGCTCTCGGCGATCTTGTCCTTCAGCGCGATCTTCTTCACCAGGTCGCTCAACTGGTGGATGGACTCGCCCGCGACGGCGTTCTCGCGCGCCGCCACGTCCAGCGCCGTCGGATCGCTGGTGAAGTTGAGGTAGTAGACCTCGACCCCGCGCGCCGACGGATCCGGCGAGCTGTTGGCGTGGATCGACAGAAACAGATCCGCCTGCGCCTTGTTCGCGATCGCGGTGCGCGTCTCGAGCGGGATGAAGGTGTCGTCGGAGCGCGTGTAGATAATCTCCGCGCCCAACCTTTCGTGCAGCATCTTGCCCACGCGCAGCGCGACATCCAGCACCACATCCTTCTCCTGAATGCCATCCACGCCCAGCGTGCCCGAGTCGTGCCCGCCGTGGCCCGCGTCGATGACGATGCGATTGATCTTCAATCCCAGCGCGCGGATCAGGCTGGTCTGGCCATCCGCGGTTTTCTCCGCGGCCTTCGCCGGAACCGCATCTTCCTTTTTGACCTTGATGGTCGCGACGATCGGCTTCGAAGTCGGCGCGCTGGTCGCCTCAACTCGGCCGGGCGACAGGCTGACCGCCGCGACCTCGCTGGTGGTCGCCGGCTTTGCCACCGCGACGGTATTGGGCACTGGCCTGGCCACCGGAATCACCGAATGTCTCGCATCCGAGACATGGGCCTCGGGCGTCAGCGCGACGGCAATGGGTGGCCTGACCGCATCCCCGCCATCGGTCGGGCTCATGGCAGGCAGCCCCGAAACATTCGCCGCCGCGCTCGCGCTCTTCGCCACTGACGCCGGCACCTCCGGCGGCGCTTTCTCTTCCCTTATCCCTCTTCCTTCTTCTTTATTCTTGCCGCCGTGGATGTCGATAATCAGCCGGTAGGGATTGGGCAGCAGAAACGCTGAATACTCGGCAACATCGCTCACATCGAGCACCACGCGGGTCACATCGCCACCCGCCTGTGCCGCGCGGATTCGCTTGAGGAAGCCGTCGTCGGTCACATCGAAGCTCTTGCCGACCAGCTCCTGCGCCAGCTTCGCGCCGTGCAGGTCGAAGTAGATGCGGTCGGGATTCGGCACACGCGCCGCCTCGAATTTGACTTCATCGCCGAGATCAATCGCCACACGGGTGTAGGTCGCGGTCGACCAATGGCGAATTCCCGTAACCTGCGCCAAAGTCTTGTCATTCCGCAGCTCTTGTTTGTCATCACCGTAAATTTGTTTGTCATTCCGCAGCGCAGCGGAGGAATCTGCTGTTCGAACCGCCACCATCTTCTCGCTTTGAAGGGGCGCCACTTCAGCCGCGACCTCCAGCTTCGCCACGGGACCAGGCTTACGCCCCTGCGGGAAGCCTTCCTTC
>CAXTMK010000176.1:0-9408 GCA_964245315.1 uncultured Acidobacteriaceae bacterium
GGATAGCGGGGATCGGGGCAGGGAAGCGCACGAGGTATAGGATAAACGATCGGCAGCGGCTGGCGCGGCAGTTTGTGGCGCAGTTTTCACTTGCCGGCGAAAATTGCGGTACGCTTTTCGAGGAACGCCGTGACACCTTCGTGCTTGTCCGAAGTCGCGCTGAGCCGGCCGAAACCCCGCGCCTCCAGCTCCAGCGCCTCGCGCAGCGGCATATCCGCGCCAAAGTTCACGGCTTCCATCGCCGCGGCGATCGCCAGCGGAGCCTGTGCCGCGATCTTCAGGGCAAGCGACCGGGCATGTTCCATCAGCTCAGCCGCGGGCACTACTTCATCGACCAGCCCGATGCGCAGGGCTTCCGACGCGGGGATGATCTCGCCGGTCAGGATGAGGCGCAGCGCGGCCGCCCGGCCCACCAGACGCGGCAGCCGCTGCGTTCCGCCGTAGCCGGGGATGAGGCCGAGCCTGACCTCCGGCTGTCCGAGCTTTGCCGTATCCGCCGCGATGCGCAGCGTGCAGGCCAGCGCGAGCTCGCAGCCGCCGCCCAGCGCGAAGCCGTTGATGCATGCGATCACGGGCTTGCCGCAGGAGGAGATGCGCATGAAGATGCTTTGGCCGCGCAGCGCGAGCGCCTCGCCCGATTTGGCGTCGGTGCCGGCGAGTTCCTGGATGTCGGCGCCGGCGGCGAAGGCCTTCCCGCCCGCTCCGGTCAGCAGGATCGCGCGGATGGTGGGATCGAGCGCGAGCTGCGCGAAGACCTCGTCGAGATCGGTAAAGAGCTGGCGGTCGAGCGCGTTCAGGACCTGCGGACGGTTCAGCGTGACCGTGGCGACCGGGCCGTCGAGGGCGAGCAGAAGCGTGTCAAAGGCCGGGAGTACGATAGGCGATTCCTGCATAGAGACTCAGATGCGGCCGGGAGGTGGGGAGTAGGCCCGGAACGAGTTACCAGCCGTCTGCGGACGGGAATGTTGCTGAGCTGGAAAGCAACTACGCGCCGGGGGCGGGAGGCGGTTTCTGACCCCATTCGCCGCGCTTGCCGCGCGGCCCAGGGCGGTGCATCTCGGCGAGCTTCTGCATCTGTTCGGGAGACAGGACGGTCGCCAGCTTCTGCCTGGTTTCGTCCATGATTGCCTTGTGCTGCTCGCGCATCGCCTTGAAGTCGGGCTGGGAGCCTTCCGCCGGCTTGAGCGCCTTCATCGCTTCCTGCTGCGAGGCGAGGATCGGCTCGACCGCCGAGGCCTGTTCCGTCGTCAGGCTAAGGCGCCTTGTCAGCATCCTGGTCTCGAATTCGGGGTTCGGCTCGTGATGGCGCATGCCCGGATGCCCGGCATGCGGATGCGGAGCCGCGCTCGGATCCTGCTGCGGAGCCTGTGCATAAACCGCGACGCTGCCGGCCAGGGCGAGCGCAAGAATCAATACCTTTGAAGTCAGCCGCATATCCTGCTCGTGTCGATGCCAGATTGCGAGGTTCTCCCGCAGTCTGCCTCTATAGACGAGGTTACAAAATGCAAGTTTCCGGAACCCGGAAATATTTCTAAAGTTCCAGCCGAGAATCGTCGATAGCCAGACGAACATTGCCGTCGGACTTCGTCAGCCGCCGCACCGCTTCCATGTTGTCGACATTCGCCTTCAACATCACTACCGCGATGGGGATGGATTTGCCGGCCGACTTGATGGTCCTGATGGCGGTGTCGCGGTCGATCGCACAGACGTTCATCAGCACCCGAATCCCGCGCTCGACCAGCTTCGCGTTCTTCATGTGGACGTTAACCATCCAGTTTTCATACACATAGCCGAGCCGCGTCATCGCCCCTGTGGTGATCATGTTCAGGATCATCTTCTGCGATGTCGAGGCCTTCATGCGCGTAGAGCCGGAGATAACCTCGGGTCCCACATCGGCGATGATGGTCGTATCGGAGACATCGGCCAGCGGGGTATGCTCATTGCAGGTCACGCATGCGGTCTTGGCTCCGCGGGCACGCGCGTACTCCACCGCGCCGACGACGTATGGGGTCCGTCCGCTGGCGGAGACGCCGATGACGATATCCTTTCGGGTCGGGCGGCGACGGGCGATATCGCGCTGGCCGATCTCGGGCGAATCCTCGTTTACGTCCGAAGCGGAGGCCAGAGCCTTGGGGCCGCCCGCCATGATGTACTGCACCTGCGACGGTGCCGTGGAAAACGTGGGCGGACACTCGCTGGCGTCGAGCGACGAGATGCGTCCGCTCGAACCCGCGCCGACGTAGATCAGGCGTCCGCCGTCGCGCAGCGAACGCGCTACGGTGTCGATGACGATGGCGATCTCGGGCAGCGCCTTTTTCACCGCCATCGCGACGCGTTGGTCTTCGTGGTTAATGATGCGCGCAATCTCAAGCGCGCTTTTGGTATCCAAACCCAGCGAGGCAGCGTTGGAGCTCTCGGTGGTCAGCTTTCCCAGGTCGTGATGCTGCGCCGGGGAAGGTTTTTCGGGCTTGTCGGGCGTTTGCGGCTCAATCATTGTGAGGGTGGCCATAGGGTTTTCCGCAGTTGCTTCACCATTCTAGCCCCTTGCCTGTGCTACTTGCACCACCAAACGCAAATCGACGGTTTGCAAAACAGGGGCCTGACTTCCTATGCATAGACGCGTAAAAAGCGTGTGTAGATTCCTGCCTGGACTTGCAGATGGTTTCCCGCGCGCGGAAGAAAGCCGCAGGAAGTCGTGAACTGTGCGATTCTTCTTTTAATAAGGCTATCTGGAAAGCGCCTAACGAATCCTGGCGTGAACGCGTCTGCCATAGTGTGCTTTACAGTACATGTTGAGCGACTTTCGAATCTGAGCGAACAGCGATGGATGAGATGCAATACGAGATCGCACCGCCCCCGGCGGAACCGTCAGATACGCCTGCGCCGCCGCGCCGCTCGCCGGCTCTCGGCACGCTGCGCGCCTGGGTGCGCGACCTCGGTCTGTCTATCGTGGTCGCGGTCTTCATCATCGTCTTCCTGTATCAGCCGGTGCGCGTCGAAGGCACCAGCATGCTGCCCAACCTGGAAGACGAAGACCGCCTGATCGTCAGCAAGCTGGCGTTTCGCGTCGGCGATATCCATCGCGGCGACGTGGTGGTCTTCGAGTATCCGCGCGATCACAGCAAAAGCTACATCAAGCGCGTTATCGGACTGCCCGGCGATCGCGTGGCGATCGACCATGGCCGGGTCATCGTGAACGGCAGGACGCTGGTTGAACCTTACGTGCCGGGCCGCTTCGCCGACGACACGTCGCAGCCGGAGATGGCGATTCCACCGGGCGAGTTTTTCGTCATGGGCGACCATCGCAATATCTCGTTCGACAGCCGCTCGTTCGGCCCCGTCGATCGCGAACTGATCTACGGAAAAGCAGCGTTCGTTTATTGGCCGATGGATCAGGCGGGCGTGGTTCGCTGAGAAGCAGCTGAAACTAAAGTTTTTATGCGGACAACAGGCGAGTGCCCCTGCACGTCTGACAAGAAGGGTCACCCGAATGTAGAGGGGATGCCCCCTGGAGACTAAAATGGCACGTATTTCGCGCTTCTTTGCATTTCTTTTTTCCGTGGTCATGCTGGCTGGGATGATCCCTCAGGCCAACGCACAGGTCGTGGTCAGGGTCGGGCACCGGCGCCACCATCGCCATCATTACTACCGTCATGGACACCGCTACCCCCGCTAGTCAGACGTAGTGGACGATTTTGCAGAAGGTTTCCGGGTCGAGACTAGCGCCGCCGACCAAGGCGCCATCGATATCCGGCTGGCCCATCAGCGTGGATGTATTCTCCGGCTTCACCGACCCTCCGTAGAGGATGCGCGTCTGGTCGGCGCGCTCCGCACCCAGTGTCACCGCAATTTCGCGCCGAATAATCGCGTGAGCCTCCTGTGCCTGGCTCGGCGTTGCTGTGCTGCCGGTTCCAATCGCCCAGACGGGTTCGTAGGCGACGATCAGCGCCGCGGAGCCTGCGGGCTCAATGCCGTTCAGCGCGGCGGCGACCTGCCATCGCAGAACAGCCTCCGTAAGGCCGCACTGGCGTTTGTCGAGCGATTCGCCCACGCAGACGACCGGTGTCAACCCATGGGCCAGCGCCGCCTTCAGCTTCCAGTTCACCATCTCATCCGTTTCATGCGCGTACATGCGCCTTTCGGAGTGGCCGAGCAGCACATGCGTGCAGCCGATGCTCGCCAGCATGGTCGGCGAGGTAGAGCCGGTGTATGGCCCCTCGTTGAGCCAATGCATATTCTGCGCACCCGCGCTGACGTTCGTGTTGCGCGCGGCATCGATGACGTGCGCGAGCGAGGTCATGGTGGGGAAGAGCGCGATCTCGTCGCGGGTATGGTCCTTGACGATCGGGAGGAACTTTTCGAGGAATGCCAGGGATTCCCTGGGCGTCTTGTACATCTTCCAGTTGCCGGCGATTACAGGCTTGCGCATAGTCTTGGTCACATCTCCCAACAAAGGCTTTGTCTTAGAGTTTAGAGCATCGAGTCTTGAGGTGTGAGTGTTTTTGACTCACGACTTATAACTCGACACTCTTAACTCTAAAATCAAAGCTTTGGTCTTAGAGTGGAGAGTATTGAATTTAGAGTTGAGAGGAAACAACACATGCAGGATTTTCGTGAGTTGGATACTTGGAAGAAGGCGCATCTCCTGGTCCTGAGTATTTACCGCGCGGCCGATAAGCTCCCGCCCAGCGAAAACTTTGGCTTAGTACTTCAACTTCGCAGAAGCGCGGCCAGCATCGCCATGCGAATTGCCGAAGGCGCCGGACGCGACTCCGGGGTCGAGTTCGCGAACGAGTTGAAACGTGCGCGAGCGGCGTGCCACGAGCTTGAGTATCTGCTGCTGCTCAGCCATGATCTCGGATACCTTCATGACCAACCGCACGCGGCATTGTCTACCGATGTCATCGAAGTACGCAAGATGCTGACCGGCCTCCTGCGGTCGGTCAACTCTTCTCTGTAAGAGCCTCGACTCCCGGCAATACCTTGCCCTCAAGAAACTCAAGCGAAGCTCCGCCGCCGGTGGAGATATGCGTGATCTTGTCGGCGAACCCAGACTTGTGAATCGCCGAAACCGAATCGCCTCCGCCAACAATCGTCGTCGCATCTTCATTCGCGGCTACCGCCTTAGCGATGGCATTGGTACCGTGGGCGAAGGCGGGAAACTCGAAGACGCCCATCGGGCCATTCCACAGCACGGTCTGGGCGGCGGCGATCTCGGAGGCGAAGAGCTTTTCGGTTTCGGGGCCGATGTCGAGCGCCATCATCTCCGCCGGAAACGGGCCGGTTCCTTGAAACGGCGTCGGTTTCGCTTTGGGATCGAAGCGGTCCGCGAGGCAGTGGTCGACCGGCAGCAGGAACTTGATGCCGCGCTTCTCTGCCTCTTCGAGCGCAGCCTTCGCGACGCCGATCTTGTCCTCTTCGACCAACGATTTGCCCGTCTCCTGTCCGTGCGCGCGCAGAAACGTGTAAGCCATGCCTCCGCCGATCAGGATGGCGTCGGCCTTGGTCATCAGGCTTTCGATGACGTTGATCTTGTCCGAAACCTTCGCCCCTCCGATGATCGCGACGAAGGGTTTATCGGGCTCGTTGAGCGCCTTGCCCAGATGCTTCAGTTCGGACTCCATCAGCAAGCCCGCGGCCGACTGCGCGACGAAGTGCGTAATGCCCTCAGTCGAGGCGTGGGCGCGGTGTGCGCTTCCGAACGCGTCGTTAACGTAGATCTCGCACAGCCCGGCGAGTTTTTTCGCGAACTCCGGATCGTTCGCTTCCTCCTCGGCATGGAAGCGCAGGTTCTCGAGCAGCAGCGTCTGGCCGGGCTCGAGTCCCATTACCATCTCGGTCGTCACATCGCCGATGCAGTCGGGCGCGAAGCCGACGTTCTCATCCTCGCCCAGCACATGGTCGAGCAACTCGCGCAGGCGATCGACCACCGGGCGCAGGCTCATCGCCGGCACGACCTTGCCCTTTGGCCGGCCCAGGTGCGAGCAGAGAATCACCCTGGCCTTGCGGCGCACGGCGTACTCAATGGTGGGGACGGTCTCGCGAATGCGGGTGTCGTCGAGGATGCGCGGAACTTCATCCTTCGAGAGCGGCACGTTGAAGTCCACCCGGATCAGCACGCGCTTGCCAACCAGGTCCAGGTCACGAATCGAAAGCTTGGGCATGGGTTCTATTCTCTCAGAAGTCAGGCGGCTTGTGAGTCTTACGGCACGAGCGCGTCGACTTCGATCTCCACCTTCCAGCGTGGGTCGAGCAAACCCGCGACGATGACCATCGTAGCGGCTGGCCGAATGAGCGAAAAGAACTTGCCGTGAATGCGCGCCACAGCCTCCCAGTCTTCGCGGCTGGTCAGGTAGATGCGGCTGCGAACGACATGCTCGAAGCTGGTGCCGGCTTCTTTCAGTACGCCGGCGATCAACGTCAGGCACTGGTCGGCCTGGCTCGCTGCGTCGGCATCATCGCACCCGATGGGGCCGGTGCCCGAGACCATGACGTGCTCGCCCACGCGGACGGCGCGGGAGAAGCCGATGACGGGTTCGTACGGAGAGGTGCCGGGGAAGTTGGTCCGATTCATCTTATGTCCCTCCTAATGCGCACCAACGCTCTCGCCGTGCATTCATCGAAGACGATACCCTTGCGCTTGTAATACTCACGATACGCGTCTCTGCTCATCTTCTACGTTTCCTCGAATATTTCCCAATCGGGGCGACTGCGCCAATATCGGTAGGTTTCAGCTCGCGTATCTTCGTGCGCTTTACTCTTACGAAGGGGCTTGTCCATGGCTGTCATGGTACATCCGGCGCGTGCACACCGATCGTTGGAACCCAGGTCGCCGTATTCAACGCATCGCCGGTGCGCAGATAATAATAGCCCTTGTTGTCGTGATCCTTATGGTCCCACACCGCCACGCGCTTGGGCCCGTTCACCGTCAACAGGTCGCCATGCACCGTAATCGATGTGCTCTGATCCAGTCCCAGTCCCAGCAATGTCGGGTGCTTCTCCATCACCGCTGCCAGGTCGTTGGCGCGGCCGCGGGCGTCGACATGCTGGTCGATGGTCACGTTCGTAAACAGTCCAAACCCGATCTCATGCCCGGGCGCCATCATAATGGTGTTGTCGTCCGGGTCCGACGATCCGCGCACCATGTACGAGCCCTGCACCGTTGCGCCCGCCGACCCGCCGCCGATCGTCCCGCCGCGATCCAGCACCTTGAAAAGCTCTTTCAGCGTCAGCGTGTCGAGATACGCGTCGGTCAGCCGCCAGTGCCGTCCACCCTCGATCCAGACGCCCGTAGCATCCTTCAGCGGAGCTACAAACTCAGGCGAATTCGCCACCGCGCGATCGGTCGTATGCAGCACCGTGCATTTCACGCCGTCGAAGAGCGGCGAATTTGAGTGGCAGTGCGCCGCGATTCCAGCCGCATCCGTCGGCCTGGTAATCGAAGCCGTCGGGATGACGACGATTCGCGCATCCTTGCCGCCCGCCATCGCAAGAAAGCGTTCGAAGTCAGGCTGCTGTGTCGCTCCGCCGGTAATCAGCAGGAAGCCTTTCTTCGGCCCATGAGACGGCGTCTGCTGTGCCGCCATCGACACGCTGAAACCCACAACGCCCAACGCCACGATCTGCCTGAAGGTCATTTTGTCTCCCGCCATAGAGCTATCTGTCTCATCATACGGAAACTATGTGGCCCCATTCATCGGACCCACGCATCCCGCAGAAAATCGAAGCTCCCATCCACCCGCGGCACAATTCCCATCACCCGCGTCGTATGCACCACCTCGTTATTCGGAAACCACAGCGGAATCGTCGGCAGCTCCACCGCCAGAATCTGCTGCACTTCCTGGAACCTTGCGCGGCGCACGCCCTCATCGGTTGTCGCAGCGGCATCGGCCAGCAGCGCATCCACCTTCGCGTTCGAATAATGTCCGCGATTCGCGCCCCTCGGCGGCGTGCGGTCGCTGCCAAACGCATAACGATATATGTCCGGATCCTCGTTGCTGCCGATCCACCGCAGCGCATACATCTCAAACCTGCCGGCGGTCACGTCCGAGTAAAACGTCCCGAACTCGCTCGAACGCAGCGTAAGCTCGATCCCCACCTCGCGCAACTCGGCCTGCAGAATCTGCGCCACGAGGCGGGTAGTATCGTCCTGCGAGGTCTTCATTTCGAGCTTCAGCCCGCGCTCGAACCCGGCCGCGGCCAGCAGCGCGCGAGCCTTCGCCGGATCGTACCCACACACCGGCAGTCCCGTCGCTTCAGCCCAATGCTCCGGAGGAAGCAGAGTTGAAGCCAGCTGCGCCTGGTCGCGCCACACCGCATGCACCATCGCCGGCTTGTTCATCGCGCAGGCAATCGCCTGCCGCGCCCGCACATCCGCCAGGGGACCATGCGATACATTGAAGTTCAGATACATCACCGCCGACCCCGGCGCCGTCTCCGTCTTCAACCCCGGCCTGCCTTCGAGCGCATGCACCATATCCAGAGTCAATTGATTGCTCGCAATATCCGCCGAGCCTTTCTCCAGCTCCAGCGCCGCCGTCACCGCATCCGGAATCACCGCGAACCGCACCCGTTCGAGCTTGGTCTTCTCACCCCAGTAGTCCGGGTTGCGCTCGATCACCACATCCTTATCCTGCTCCTGCGACACGAACCGGAACGGCCCCGAGCCCACCGGCCTGCGCCCGAAGTCCTTCCCCGAGCCCTTCGGCACCACGCCGAACAGGCTATCGCTCAGGTTGAAGAGCAGGGAAGCGTCGGCCTGCTTCATCCTCACCACGACGGTCAGCCGGTCGCGCGCCTCCGCCCGCAGCACCTTGGCAAACGCCCCCGACTTGCTGGTCAGCAGACTGCCATCGCGCATGCTCTCGATTGTCCAGACCACATCCTCCGCCGTAAGCGGCCGGCCATCGTGAAATCGCACCCCATCGCGCAGATGAAAGACCCAGGTCAGATCATCCGGCTGTTCCCAGCTGATAGCCAGCCAGGGCTGCATCTCGTAGTGCGCATCCATCCTGACCAGCGGATCGAAGATCAGGTCGCCAATCCGCTCAGACATTGCGTCCGTGCCGATCCTGCGGTCGAGATTGGTAGGCGAGTTCTCGATCGCCATCACTACCGTCCGTGAGTCCTCCCGCGCCCCGCCGCACCCCACCAGCAGCAGCAGCGCCAACATCCAAACGGGTGCCCCATGTTCGGCGGCTCTATTGCCGACCATGGGGTTACTCCCTCGCCGTCCACTCACCCCGTCACCTTGCCCAGCACCACCGCCCGCTTCGCTCCCGTAGCCGAAGGCACATTCCCCGCCATCCCATGCCACGTCAGCCAACCGAGCAAGGCAAAGTCTACCGCCTCCTTCGCCTGCGGGTCGACGCCAAACTTCTCCATTGAAGTCAGTCTCACGCCGTATAC
>CAXTMK010000177.1:0-9276 GCA_964245315.1 uncultured Acidobacteriaceae bacterium
CTGGCGCCGCCCAGCGCGCTGCAGGGGATGACCTTGACCACGTCCGCGCCCGCCGGCCATGCGGGGACGAGCTCGGGGGGCGTGAGCGCGCCGGGCAGCACAGCAACCGAGTAGCGATGGCACATCTCGATGGTCTTGATGTTGAGCGCGGGCGAGACCACGAACTGCGCGCCTTCGAGGATGCACATGCGGGCCGTCTCGGGGTCGAGCACGGTGCCCGCGCCGATGAGGATGTCGGGCCGGTCTTCGGCGAGGCGGCGCATCACCTGCATCGCGCCAGGGACCGTCATGGTGATTTCGAGCACGGTGACGCCGCCTGCGGCGATGGCTTTCGCGAGCGCGAGAGCCTGGCCGACGGATTCGGCGCGGAGGACGGGCACGAGGCCGATGGACTTGCACTGCTGTAGAACTTTGGACTTTTCCATTGCTTTCCTTCTCTTTTCTAACGCGAGACGCCAGCACCGCCGCCGCTCATCAGCTTTTCTACCTCGGCGAGTGTCGCCATCGAAGAATCTCCCGGCGTAGTCATGGCGAGCGCGCCGTGGGCTACGCCGCAGTCGAGCGACCACTGCATGTCGCGCCCCGTCAGCAATCCATAGATCAACCCAGCCGCGAAGGAGTCGCCGCCGCCTACGCGATCGAAGATCTCCATGTCGAGGTAGTCCCGGCTTCGGAAGACCTTGCCCTCCATCCACGAAAACGCCGCCCAGTCGTTGCGATTGGCGGTCTTTGGCCGGCGCGTGGTGGTGGCGATCACCTTGATGTTAGGGAACTCTTCGACCGAGCGCTCGGCCATCTCGCGGTAGGAGACTTCATCGTGCCACGGCGGGCCGTGCGAGGCGACGCCCATGGTCCTGGCGATGTCGCCCTCGTGTCCGAACAGCACATCGACGAAGGGCATGAGGGCGCGGTTGACGTCGATGGAACCCTGGCGGCCGCCTTGTTCTTTCCACAGCGAAGGGCGGTAGTTGCAGTCGAAGCTGACGGTTACCCCGTGCTTCTTGGCGGACTCCATCGCCTCGCGGATGACGGCGGGTGCGGCGAGCGAGAGCGCGGACATGACGCCGCCGGTGTGGAACCAGCGCACGCCTTCAACACCGAAGATGCTATCCCAATCCACGTGGCCGGGTTGCAGTTGCGAGATGGGGGTGTGGCCGCGGTCCATCATGCCCATGGCGCCGCGCACGCCGGAGCCGCGCTCGAGGAAGTAGATGCCGTTGCGCGCCTCGCGGCCGACGCCGTCGTAGGGTACCCAGCGCAGATGGCTGAGGTCGACGCCGCCCTGCAGCATCAGGTCTTCGAGCAGGCGGCCCACGGGGTTGTCGGCCAGCGCGGTGACGACCGCGGTGCGCATGCCGAAGCAGCGCCGCAGACCGCGCGCGACGTTGTATTCGCCGCCTCCCTCCCAGACGCGGAAGGTGCGGGTGTGTGCGATGCGCTGCTCGCCGGGGTCGAAGCGCAGCATGACCTCGCCCAGGCTCAGGAGGTCCCAGCGGGTGGCGGATGCGGGTTTGAGAGTAAGTGCCGTCAAAGTAAATCCTCTGGGACTTGTTGAACGAATTCCGCCTTCGCGGTTGGGATTAGCGTGGGGCTTCCAGCCCCACGAGAAAGCCAACGGAACAATGGGGCTTTAGCCCCGGGTCGTTGGATTGCCGCTGCTAGCTCCTAAACAAAATACCCGCGGCTAAAGCCGCTTCTATTGTGTGCCTCATTCGTGGGGCTGAAGCCCCACGCTAATCCCAAAGGCGAATTTACTTCAAACCCGGAATTGTAGCTGCGTCCATGTCGTCGTAGGCCTGATTTTCGCCGCCCATGCCCCAGCAGAAGGTATAGTTTTTTGTGCCTACGCCGGCGTGAATGGACCAGCCTGGAGATACGACGACTTCCTTATCCGCCACGATTAGATGCTTCGTCTCGTCCGGCGGTCCCATCAGGTGGACTACGCGGTGCGCCGGGTCGATATCGAAGTAGAAATAGACCTCGCTGCGGCGCATATGGGTGTGTGGAGGCATCGTATTCCAGTTACTTCCGGCCTCAAGCAGAGTGAATCCCATGACTAACTGGCAGCTTTGCAATCCGCCCTTCCAAATAGCTTTATAGATGCTGCGTTTGTTGCAGGTCTCGGTCGCGCCCAGCTTCAGGCCTTCTAAGTCGGCAAATTTCACCATAGCGGTGGGATGGTCCGCATGGGCTGGGTAACTTAGGAGATAAAACGCCGCCGGATTCTCCGCGTCCTTGCTGGAAAATACGACGGACTTACTCCCACGACCTACATAAAGTACATCGAGCTTCTCTAACTCGAAGGTGGCGCCATCTACTTCGACCGAGCCCGCCCCGCCGGAGTTGAGCACACCCAGTTCGCGGCGCTCGCAGAAGTATTCTGCGCGCAGCTCAGGCTGGGTTTTGAGAGTTAGCGGCGAGACGGTTGGGACCGCCGACCCGATCACCGTGCGATCGAGATCGACATACGCACACTCGATCGCGCCAGGCGCAAACATGCCTTCGAGCAGGAATGTCTCGCGCAGTTCTGTTGTGGTCATCCTCGAGTACCGCACCTTGTCCGCCATCTGGTAAAGCCGCATCGCATTCTCTCCTGAACTTCTTCGCCACACCATGCTAAACCGTCCGCTGCCCAGCGAGAATGCGATACAGTGAACGTGCCATGCAAAACATTCCATCGCTCTTTTCGCTCGAAGGCAAAGTGGCTCTCGTCACCGGTTCGGCCAGCGGTCTTGGAGCCGCCATCGCTCTTGCGCTCGCGCAGGCCGGCGCCTCGGTAGCCACGCACGGAAACCGGCGTCCGGCGGCGGAGACGGCCGAGGCCATCGCCGCCGTGGGCCGCAAGGCCGCGGCGTTTTCAGCCGATCTCGCGTCCACGACCGGCCCCGAATCGCTGTTTGCCGAAGTCGTCGAGACGTTTGGGCGGGTGGACATTCTGATCAACAACGCCGGGACCATCCACCGCGACGCGGCGGTCGATACGACGCTGGAGTCGTGGCAGCAGGTGCTGCAGGTGAACCTGACCAGCGTGTTTCAGCTCTCGCAGTTGCTGGCGCGGGATGTCTTCGCGCGCAATGCAACGGCCAAAATTGTGAACATCGCCTCCCTGCTGAGCTTTCAGGGTGGGATTCGCGTGCCGGCGTACGCATCGTCCAAGGGCGGCGTGGCGCAGTTGACCAAGGCGCTGGCAAATGAGTGGGCGCCCAGGGGCATCCAGGTGAACGCGATTGCGCCGGGCTACTTTGCCACCACCAATACCGAGGCGCTACAGACGGATCAGACGCGCAATCGGCAGATTCTGGAGCGCATCCCGGCGGGCCGCTGGGGACAGCCGCAGGATCTGGCCGGAGCGGCACTGTTTCTGGCTTCGCCCGCAAGCGACTATGTTACCGGCACGGTATTGACGGTCGACGGCGGCTGGATGGGCCGATAATCCAGCCTTCAATTCTTGCATCCAACCCAGCAGGAGAACAATCATGCCGCAATCCAATCACGACCGCGCTGCTGAACTGCATAACCTTGCCTCGCATGCGCATGCCAAAGCCGCCGCATCGTTCAGCCAGAAGGACCACCTGACCGCGCACGAGCTTTCGCAGAAGGCATTTGAACACTCGCGCGAGGCGCACCAGCACACGGAGAAGATCGCGCACGAGGAGCGGCTGGCGGAGACGGCCAAACCCTGAACGCCATGCGAGTTCCGTTTGCCGACCTTCAATCCGCCATCCAGGCTCTCCTGCTGACGTTAGATTTCACGCCGGCGCGGGCGGAACTCTGCTCGCGGCTCTTCGCCGAGACGACCTGCGACGGCGTTTATACGCATGGACTGGCGCGTCTGCCTCGGTTTATCGCCACGATCCAAAATGGGGTCGTCGATCCTTCTGCTTCGCCCTCGCTGGTCTCGGCCTTTGGAGCGATCGAGCGCTGGAATGGCAATCTTGGACCCGGAAATCTGAGTGCGCATTCGTCGATGCAGCGGGCTATCCAGCTGGCGCGCAGCAACGGCATGGGCGCGGTCTTTCTGGCGAATACGAACCACTGGATGCGCGGCGGAACCTATGGCTGGCAGGCGGCGGATCAGGGGCTGTTCGCGGTGTGCTTCACCAATACGCTGCCCAACGTGCCAGCCTGGGGTGCGGTCGCGCCGACCGTCGGCAACAACCCGCTGGTGCTGGCGGTGCCGCGGCCCGGTGGGGCCAACGTGGTCATCGATATGGCGATGTCGCAGTACAGCTACGGCACCCTGAGCGCGTATGCGAAGCGCGGGCAGCCGCTGCCGTTTGCGGGCGGCTTCGACGCCGAGGGCAGGCTGACGACCGATGCCGCGGCAATCTCGGCGACGGAGCGGGCGCTGCCGATTGGGCTGTGGAAGGGCTCGGGGTTGTCGATGGCGCTGGACTTGTTTGCGGCGATGCTCTCCGGCGGCTTGAGTTCACACCAGATTCCGCGGGATTCGCTGAAGGAGTCGGGGGTGTCGCAGGTGTTTCTGGCGATCGATCCCACGCACCTCGCGGCGGATTCGACTGCATTGAATGCCACGGCGGACGCGGTGCTCGAGAATTTGCATGCGGCGGAGCCGGTAGAGGCCGGCAAGCGAGTTCGCTATCCGGGAGAGCAGACCTTGGCTACGCGGCGAGAGAATATGGAGCTGGGCGTGCCGGTGGATGAGGAGTTGTGGAAGCAGTTGATCGCGCGCGACTACTGACCCCTGTAAACTGTACCTATGGAACTGAAAGTTTACTCCGCATCCTGGTGCCGCGACTGTCGTGAGGCCAAACGTTTCCTTACCAAGCACAACATTCCGTTCGAAGAGATCGATATCGAGCGCACGCCCGGCGCCGCCGACGAGGTGCTGGAGAACGTCGGCAAACGCGCGATTCCGCAGTTCGTGATCGACGGCAAGTGGGTGCAGCCGTACCGGCCGGGACGCGGGTTCCTGCACGAAGAGATGGCGACGCTGTTTGGCGTGGCGCACCCGTAACGATCGAGGAAAAGGAAGCCGATGATTCCCCGCTACACCCGCCCCACGATGGACCGCATCTGGTCCGACGAGAACAAGTATCGCTGCTGGCTGCGGGTGGAGATCGCCGCGTCGCAGGCGCTTGCCGCGGCTGGTATGGTGCCGCAGACCGCCGCCGATGCGATCGCCGCGAAGGGAGATTTCACGGTCGCGCGCATCGACGAGATCGAGGCCGAGGTTCGGCATGATGTAATCGCGTTTACGACCACGGTGGCCGAGCACATCGCCGATCCGGACGCCTCGCGCTGGCTGCACTATGGGCTGACCAGCACCGACGTAGTCGACACCGCGCAGGCGCTGATGCTGGTGGAGGCTTCGGCGGAGATTCGCGCGGGCATCGTGCGGCTCGGCGCGGTGTTGAAGGCGCGGGCGCTGGAGTTCAGGCACACGCCCATCATCGGGCGCACGCATGGAGTGCACGCGGAGCCGACGACCTTCGGGCTGAAGCTGCTGCTCTGGTACAGCGAGGTGCAGCGGTCGCTGGTGCGCTTCGACGCGGCCGCGGAAGACCTGCGCGTGGGCAAGCTTTCGGGCGCGGTGGGAACGTTCGGACACCTGAAGCCGGAGCATGAGGAGGCTATCTGCGCGGCTTTGGGCCTCAAGCCAGTCGCGGTAGCGACGCAGGTCATCCAGCGCGATCGGCACGCGGCTTATGTGAGCGTGCTGGCGGTGCTGGCCTCGACGCTGGATAAGATCGCGACCGAGGTTCGGCATCTGCAGCGAACGGAGGTTCGCGAGGCGGAGGAGTTCTTCTCCGAGAAGCAGAAGGGCTCGTCGGCGATGCCGCACAAGCGCAATCCGATTGTGAGCGAGCAGATCAGCGGGCTGGCGCGGGTGATGCGCGCGAATGCGCAGGTGGCGCTTGAAAACGTGGCGCTCTGGCATGAGCGCGACATCTCGCACTCGTCGGCCGAGCGCGTGATTCTACCGGATTCGACGATTCTGGCCGACTATCTGCTGGCCAGGACGGCTACGCTGATCGAGAAGCTGCTGGTGTATCCGGCGCGGATGCTGAAGAACCTGGAATCAACCGGCGGGCTGATTTTTTCGGGGCAGTTATTGCTCGATCTGGCGGAGTCGGGGATGAGCCGCGAAGATGCGTATCGGCTGGTGCAGACACACGCGATGAACTCGTGGAAGAACGATCTCGTGTTTCGCGATGAGGTTGCAAAGGTGCCGGAGATTGCAGACAGGCTCGGTGCGGAGAAGCTGGCGCGGGCGTTCGACTATCATCGCCAACTCGCGAACGTGGATGCGATCTTCAACCGCGTGCTCACCCTCTGATCCGTATGCGCCGCTTCCGCATCTATGCTGTGGGAGACACATCATGCCATCCGCACTCATCGCCAGCGTAAGCGGCATCGTCGGCAACAATCTGGCAGCGCACCTTGCTGCAAAGCAATGGCAGGTCAGCGGACTGGCCCGGAATCCGGACACTGGTATCGCTGGGGTTGAGCCCGTCTCGGCGGACCTGCTCGATCCTTCGTCGCTCACGGCCGCGATGGCCTACCTGAAGCCCACGCACGTGTTCATCACCACCTGGCTCCGCCAGGCGACGGAAGCGGAGAATATCCGCGTCAACTCCGCAATGGTCCGCAACCTGCTGGCTGCGGTAGCCCACTCGAACACGGTTGAGCACGTCGCTCTCGTCACTGGCCTGAAGCACTATCTTGGACCGTTCGAAGCGTATGGAAGGGGATCTCTGCCTGCGACTCCGTTTCGCGAGGAGCAGCCGCGTCTTGCCATCGAAAACTTCTACTACGCGCAGGAAGACGAGGTCTTTGCAGCCGCCGCCGCGCAGGGTTTCAGCTGGAGTGTCCATCGTCCGCACACCATCATCGGATACGCGCTGGGCAACGCCATGAACATGGGCGTGACGCTCGCCGCGTATGCATCGATCTGCCGCGAAACAGGCCGTCCCTTCGTCTTTCCGGGCTCCGCTACCCAGTGGAACAGCCTTACGGACATGACCGACGCACGCCTGCTCGCGCGTCACCTTACCTGGGCGGCCACGACGGACGCGGCGCGCAATCAGGCCTTCAATGTGGTCAATGGAGACGTCTTTCGCTGGTCGTGGATGTGGCCCCGACTTGCCGACTTCTTCGGCATCCCGGCAGCACCGTTCCCGGAGCAGATATATCCGCTCGAAACTCAGCTCAGCGATGCCGCACCGATCTGGCGCAGCCTGGCCCAGAAGCACAGTCTCGTGGAGCCGGACCTCAGCCGCGTCGCCTCCGCGTGGCACACCGATGCCGATCTGGGCCGGCCGATCGAGGTCGTCACCGACATGAGCAAGAGCCGCAAGCTGGGATTTCTCGACTTCCAGCCGACCGACGACTCGTTCTTCGAGCTCTTCACCCTGCTTCGCCAGAGGCGCGTTATCCCGTAGCATCGCTACAGCATGCACTCAAGCGAAAGCGACCTGTCCCTCATCCAGATTGTCGACGTCGCACTGGCATCCGCCACCGAACGCGGCGGTACATACCTTGCGTGCCGTCCGGGCTGTTCGCAGTGTTGCGTCGGCGTCTTTCCCATTGCGCAGCAGGATGGCGCTCGTCTGCGCGAGGGGATTGCGGCTATGGAAGCGCGAGACCCGGAGCGTGCCGCGCGCATCCGCGCTCGTGTCGCTGCGTCTCTGGCTCACATCGACCCGTGGTTTCCCGGCGATAGCGCCAGCGGTGTGCTGGCAGAAGATTACGAGTCCGTAATCCTCTTCGAGGAGTTTGCCAACGATGAGCCTTGCCCGGTGCTCGATCCCGCGACCGGCACCTGCGACCTGTATGAGCATCGGCCGATCCTCTGCCGCACGTTCGGACCGCCGATGAGGACGCCCGAAGATAACCTGGGCACCTGCGAGCTTTGCTTCATCCATGCGACGACGGAAGAGATTGCGGCGGCGGAGTTGGACCCCGCGATTCCGGAGTTGGAAGCGGCTTCGAACCAGGCCTTCGATACAGCGCATGGAACGGGCGGCGAGACGCTGGTCGCCTACGCCCTGCGCAGCTAAACCAGTACTTCGGTCGCGCCCACGGCTACCGTTCCGAAGACGCGGCGGTAGCGTTCGACCACCGCCTGCGGGCCCACGGTTTTGCGGGGATTGTCGGAGAGCTTGACCGTCGGGATACCCTCCACGCTGGTCAACTTGCAGACGAGGCTAAGCGGGCCGAGCGTGTCTTCGCCGCGCGGATGGCAGCCGCGGAAGTCGTTGGTCAGCAGCGTTCCCCAGCCGGCGCTGAAGCGGATGCGGCCGGCGAAGTAGAGGTGCAGCTCGATGATCTTCTCCACGTCCAGGCCGTCGCTGGCGATCAGGCGCTTGCGGCGCGGGTCGCGGCCGCGCGAGGCGACCCAGGAGATGTATTCGTCGCCCGCGATGACCGGGTCTTTGGAGTCGATGCGCTGGCCGGTCCAGTCGGCCACCCAATCCGGCGCGCTTTCGAGGAACTGCGTGGTGCCGAAGGTATCGGGCAGCATAATTTTGAGCGCGCCGCCGTAGCTCTGCTGCCACAGCTCGAGGACGCGGTACTGCGACTGCTTCAGCTCTTCGTCCGACCCGCGCGATGCCAGCGCCGCCATGGCCATGGGAAGCTCGTGAGCGTTGGTGCCGATGGCTTCGAGGTCATGTTTGTAGGCGAGCGCGGTGTTCGACGTGCCGGTGAACTGCTGCTCGCCGAGCGAGACGCGCATGGCCTGCACACAATACTCCTGCCATAAAAAGCTGTGGCGGCGGCGGGTGCCGAAGTCGGAGAGCTGCAGGCCGCACAGGTTGGCGCCCTTGAACATCTCGATCTTGTCCCACAGGCGGGTTTTGGCGCGGGCGTAGAGCACGTCGAGTTCGAGCTCCGTGAGCTCGGCGAGCGCAGTGCGGGTCTTCAGTTCGCTGACGATGGCGAGCGCGTAGACCTCCCACATCGTTACGTCGGTCCACAGGCCGCTGAAGCGGAGGACGAGCTGTCCGTCGTGCTCGGAGACGGTGTAATCGCTGAGCTTGAAGTCCTTCTCCAGCCAGTCGAGGAAGTCGGGCGTGAAGATGTGGCTGGTGCCGTAGAAGGTGTTGCCGGCGAGCCAGACCATCTCGCTGCGGCGGAAGCGGAGTTGACGGACATGCTCCATCTGCTCGATCAACGCGTGCGCGCCGACGCGCTCGGCGAGCCGCATCTTGACGGTACGGTTGACGACCTCGCTGGTGACGTGGATCCGGGGAAAATTCTTCCAGATGAACTGCAGCATCAGCAGCTTGTAGAAGTCGGTATCGAGCAGCG
>CAXTMK010000178.1:0-9178 GCA_964245315.1 uncultured Acidobacteriaceae bacterium
GGCGCACCCCCTCAGCCTGAGGTCACCGTCCCACCCCTCGCTGCCAGCCTGAGCCAGTACACCGGCCAGACCGTCACGGCGATCCAGTACGTCGGCGTCGACTTCGATAAAACCGATAAACTTACGAGTGAACTGACGCAGAAATCCGGCGAACCGTTCGATCCCGCGAAGGTTCGCCAGACCACCCGCCGCCTCTTCGCCACCGGGCGCTACCTTAATATAGGTGTGCGGGTGGAAAAGACCAGCGCCGGAGTCACCCTCATCTTTACCGGCATTCCGCGCCTCTACGTAGGCAAGGTCAACATCGCCGGGGTTAAGGAAGAACGCCTCGCATCGCTGCTGGAATACGGCAGCAAGCTGAACCCCGGCGTTGCCTACAACGACGCGGACGCCAACGCCGGAGCCGACGCCATCAAGCAGGTGCTCGCGCAGAACGGCTATTATGAGCCGGTCCTCTCGGTCAAAACCGAACGCGACGACGCCGGCCAGCAGATGAACGTCACCTACACGGTCGACGTCGGCCCGCAGGCGCGCGTGGGCACCGTAACGATCGAAGGCAAGGATCCGGGCGTCACCGCCGAGGTATTCCGCAAGAAGGGCAAGCTGAAAGCTCACACCAGGGTCACGCGCGACACCAACAGCACCACGCTTGGCGACTTGCGGCAATACTTCCAGAAGAAAGACCGCCTGGAGGCTACCGTGACGCTGCGCGGCACTAAATACGATCCCGCCACCAACTCCCTGAACTACACCTTCAACGTCGAGCAGGGACCCATCGTGAAGGTGGTCGTCGATGGCGCGAAGTTCTCGACGAGCCGGCTTCACCTGCTTGTGCCCGTCTTCCAGGAAGGCACCGTTGACGTAGATCTGCTGAATGAGGGTACCTTCAATATGAAGGATTTCCTGCAGCAGGAGGGCTTCTTCGATGCCGTGGTCAAGGTGAGGGTCGACGATCCAGATTCGCCGGTGCAGACGGTTCGGTTCCAGGTTGACAAGGGCGTCAAGCACAAGGTCACCGCGGTGAACCTGCAGGGAAACAAGTATTTTGCCACCGACCTGCTGAAAGACGGCCTCAAAGTTCAGAAGGGCGACGCCTACTCCCGCAGCGGGCGCTATAGCCAGGAGTTGGTCAAGGCGGACGAGAACTCGCTTAAGGCGATCTACCGCGCCAACGGCTTCAATAACGCCACGGCAACGTCAACCGTCAGCGATGAAGACGGCATGGCGGTAGGAGCCAAAGGCGCTGGCCAGACCGGTGTCGAGTTGGGGGTACAGCCGAGCCAGCCCGCTCTCCCGGCACCGGCAGAACCAGTTCCCTCCGGCAAGAAGAAGGAAGCGATCATCACCGTCACCTACAAGATCGACGAGGGCACGCAGCAGAAGTTCGGCGCAGTCAACCTGACCGGGGTCGAACCCGCCGAGACCGGAACGATCCACAACCTGCTGCAGGCCAGCACCGGCCAGCCGTTCTCGCTGACAACGCTCTCCGGCGACCGCGACATCATCCTCGACTTCTACCTGCGCAACGGCTACGACCAGGCCCGCGTTGAGGTTACTCAGACCATCGACACGAACGACAAGAGCCTGACCGACGTCGGCTACAACGTCATTCCCGGGCAGCAGGTATTCACCGGCAAGGTGCTCGAAAGCGGCCGCCACTTTACCCGGGCGAAGGTCGTTGATAAGGAGATCACGGTGAAGGCCGGCGCTCCGCTTGACCAGGGCGCGCTGCTCGAAACCCAGCGCAACCTCTACAATCTCGCCCTCTTCAACGAGGTCAATGCCGCCGTCCAGAATCCCTCCGGCGACGCCGAACAGAAGAATGTTCTGGTTCAGCTGATCGAGGCCAGGCGCTGGGACGTCACCTACGGCTTCGGCTTCGAGGCCCAGACCGGCCTGCCCGCCTGCCAGTATTGCACCCAGCAGGGAACCACCGCCGCCCAGCAGGGGAAGGCCGGCGTCAGCCCGCGCGTCTCGCTCGACATCTCCCGCATCAACGTGCGCGGCACGGACAACTCGCTCTCGCTGCACACGCAGTACGGTCTGCTCGAGAAAGTAGCGACGCTTTCCTTTACGAATCCCCACCTTTACGGCAGCCCTAAGTTCTCCGGGCAGCTTACCGGCGGCTACTCCAACGTGCAGGACATCACCACCTTTGCCTCCTCGAAGATCGAAGGCGACCTGAAGGTGACGCACAAGCTTACGCGCAAAGATACCTTCATCTACGACTTCGAGTACCGCCGGGTTTCGGTGGCTGCAAACTCGCTCGCCATCTCCGCCAGCCTCATTCCGCTGCTCTCTGAACCCGTCGTCGTGGGCGGCCCGGGCATCACCTGGTTCCACGACACCCGCAGCCCAACCCCGCTCGATGCGCAGAAGGGCAACTACTTCAGCGTCCAGGACTTCTTCGCCAACTCCAAATTCGGCTCTGACACCGACTTCAATCGCACCGATGTCACGGACTCCACTTACTACACCTTCGGTAAGAAGAAATATGTTTTCGCGCGCAACACGCGCGTCGGATTTATCGTCAGCTCAGGCGCCAACCCCAACGCCACCAACTCCTCCTGCCAATCGGTTGGGTCGATGAATGGCCTGCCGGCGCAGAACCTGCTCCAGACCAACGCCACCTGCAACCCGGTCCCGCTGCCCGAGCGCCTGTATGCCGGCGGAGCCACATCGCATCGCGGCTTCGGCATCAACGACGCCGGTCCGCGCGATCTGCAGACCGGCTACCCGGTCGGCGGTTCCGCGGTCTTCGTCAACACCTTCGAGCTGCGCCTGCCGCCGCCCACGTTGCCTTACGTCGGCGACAGCGTATCCTTCGTTATCTTCCACGATATGGGCAACGTCTTCCAGCACGTCGGCGACATGTTCCCTTCCATCGCCCACTACCACCAGCCCGATCAGGCGACTTGCGCCGTCGTAACCGGCGTCACCGTCGGCTATTGCAACTTCAACTACTTCTCCCATGCGATCGGCCTGGGCGCGCGCTATAAGACGCCCGTCGGCCCCATCCGCCTGGATCTCAGCTATAACCTGAACCCGCCGGTCTATCCCGTCATCACCGAACAGACTTCGCCCGGTGTCTACGTCAACGGCATCACGCCTTATCAGGGCAATGCCGGCCACTTCAACTTCTTCTTCTCCATCGGACAAAGCTTCTAGGACTTGTAGTTTGGGATTAGCGTGGGGCTTCAGCCCCACGAAACATCTGAAGGAAATGAAAGGGGCTTTAGCCCCGGGTTCTCTGTCGAACATGCGCGCACGCTTCCATATCCCGGCACTTCTTCTGACCGCGATCCTGCTCGCGTCGATCACCCGCGCCCAAACGCGCGCCAAAGATCCAAACGGCCCCGGTGTCCTCGTAGACCAGGTCGTAGCCGTCGTAAACAGCGACCTCATCCTCGAAAGCGACATCGACGAGGAGCGCCGTTTCTCCGTCTTCCAACCCTTCAGCGATCCCAACAGCAAATTTTCTCGCTCCGCCGCCGTCGATCGCCTGATCGATCGCGCGCTCATCCTGCAGCAGGCCAAGCTGCAGCCCGACGACCAGGTCACGATCGATGAAGCCCGCGCGCAGTTGAAGGATCTCCGCAAAGACCTGCCCTCCTGCAGGATGCAGTGCGTCTCCGACGCCGGCTGGGCAAAGTTCGTCGCCGCCCAGGGCTTTACCATCCCGGAAGTCGAGGAGCGCTGGCGCGAGCGCATGCAGATTCTCAAGTTCATCGAGATACGCTTCCGCGCCGGCATCCGCATCGAACCCGCGCAGATCAAGGACTACTACACCAAAACCATGCTGCCGGAGTACAAAAAGGAGGGCGCGACCCCGCCGCCGCTCGACGACATCTCCGACCGCATTCAGGAGATACTCCTGCAGCAGCAGGTCGGCAACCTGTTAGCGGACTGGCTCACATCGCTCAAAGCCGAGGGTAACGTACGGTTGATGAAGCCCGGAGAGGAGGCGCCATGAGTGGAGATCAGGAAGTAAAGCCGAAACGCAGCGTAGGCGTCCGCATCGCGCGGTTTCTCGCGTGGACCGCCGGCGTCCTCGTACTGCTCGTCATCCTTATTCTTTCCGGGCTCGCGTATTACTCGACCACGGCCGACTTCCAGCGGCGCGTCGGCGCCGAGCTCGCCGGGGTGCTCTCGGATGCGACCGGCGGCAAGGCCGAGATCGGCCATGTCTCGCTCAATATCTGGCACCTCGCGGCAGAGGTAGACGGCCTCGTCATCCACGGTCTCGAAGGCCCCGGCGAAGCGCCGTATATCTCAGCCGACAAGGTTCTCGTCCGCATCCAGCTCGTCAATCTGTTCGGCCATGCCGCCGGTACCACTTCGCCGTCGAAGATCGGCCTCAACTTCCTGCGCGTCGAGCAGCCGCACATCCACCTCATCATCGACAAGGACGGCAAGACCAACCAGCCCACGCCGAAGACCAAATCCCAGAGCAATGAGCCGGTCATCGACACGCTGCTCGATCTGAAGGCGAAGGACGTGGAGCTGGTCAACGGAGTCGCGCTGGTAAATGATCGCGCCATCCCGTTCAACCTCGCGGCGCAGGACCTGAACGCGCAGGTGAACTACCTCTCCAAAACCGACCGCTACGGCGCGACCATCGATCTGCGCGACCTCGAAACCCAGATGGCGAAGCAGCCGCAGGCCAGGTCGAGTCTGCATCTTGAAGCCGAGATCGGCCGCGACGCCGCCGAGCTCAAGGCCTTCGACTTTCATACCGGCGAGAAGTCCGAGCTGCAGGCCTCCGCCGGCATCAACCACTTCAACAACCCGGAGTGGCAGGCCAAGGTCGTCGGGTCGCTCGAGCTGAAACAGATCGCCATCCTGGGCAACATCGACGGGTTCGACGGCGGCTCCATCGAACTGAACCTCGGCGGCGCGAACTGCTACGTCGCGCCCGCCGTCTCGCAGACAAAGCCGAAGCTGTGGGAGCGGCTGCGCAGCAAGAAGTAAGCCCAGACCGCCGCCCCCAAAACTCTGCCGCCCGATCCCGAGTGCGAGAAGGGCTACCTGCTCGTCGGCGACTTCAAGCTGCAAAACGCCGCGTACCGTGACGCCAATGTGCGCCTCCACGACATCAACGGCGGCGCGCAGCTGAAAATCACGCCGTCCCAACTGCTCTTCACCGCGCTCTCCGGCTACCTGCCCGGCGGCGGCGACGTCCTCGGCGAGCTGAAGATCGACAACTGGCTCGGCGAAGTCCCGCCCAACGCGCCCACGTCCTCGCCCACCGTAAAGGGCGCGACCACGACGGCCAACAAGACCTCGACCGCCATCACAGGCAAGCCCGCCGTCTCCGATTCGCCGACCTCGGTTCCGCCGATCGGCTACGCCCGCGCCTACCTAACGGTGAAGGTCGATGACATACCGCTGCGCACCATCATGGACGTGACCGCGCCCAAAGACTACGGCGACCTCGGCTTCGACATGGCCGTCAGTGGCCCGGTCAAGGTAGAGTGGGGCGGCCCGGTCGTCGATGTCTCCGACACCGTTATCGTCGACGCTGACCTGAACATCAAGCCGACCGGCGTCCATCGCAAGGGTGCGCTCTCCGACATTCCCGTCACCGGCCAGATTCTCGGCCACTACGACGGAAAAACCGAGACCGTGCAGATCCCGAATCTCACCTTCAAGACCCCGCAGTCGACCCTCAACGCCAACGGCACGCTGGGCGTCAACAACGGAGACCCGCTGACCGCGCTCAACGTGGACCTGCAGGTGCGCGACTTCGGCGAGTACGACCAGCTTCTGCGCACGCTCGGCCTCACCGGCAACGGCAAGACGGGCGCCGCCGCCATCCCGGTCGCGCTGCACGGCTCCGCACAGTTCCACGGCACGGCTCGCGGCGCTATCGCGAAGCTCGATGTGAAGGGTCATCTCGAAGCCAACAACCTGGAAGTCCTGCTCGGCTCAGTCGCCACGCCGCCTCCACCGGCCAGCCCATCGCTGGTCAAGGCTGCCGTAACTGCGGCGTCAACACCCGCTACCCCGCCCGCTTCGACCGTCACCGATGTCCACATCGATTCGCTCGTCGCCGACGCCGAGTACACCCCCGCTGGTCTCGCCGTCGCCAGCTCCACCATCAGGCAGGGAAGCGCCGTACTCAATGTCGCTGGCTCGTTCAAGCCGCGCACGGTCATCGTCAAAAAGAAGGTCGACTACGTGTGGGACGCAGGCACCGCGACCGACATCAAGGTGCAGCTCGCCAACGCCAACGTGGTCGACGTGCTCACCATCGCCGGCCAGCAGAACGCCTACCCCGTCACTGGAACCATCGCGCTGAACATGCACGCTGCGGGCACCTTCGCCAACCTCAACGGCTCCGGCTCGGTCGGGCTGGTCAACGGCGTGGCGTATGGCGAGCCCTATGAATCCGTCAACGTCACCGCCAGCGTGCAGGGGCAGGATATCGAGGCGACCCAGCTCTCGCTCAAGCTCCACGGCATGACCATCGCCGGCAACGGCGGCTACGACCTCAAGAGCAAGCGCGTCCACGCGCATATCCAGGGCGATAAACTGCAGCTTTCGAAGTTCGTCACCGTGCAGAAGCAGAACATCAACGCCGACGGCGTGCTCACGCTGGTCGCCGACGCCAACGGCACGGTCGAGCAGCCCAACCTGAAGGCTTCGGTCAAGCTCGCCAACGTCGTCGCGCAGGGCAAGCCCATCGGCCAGGCCGACATTGAAGCCCACAGCGAAAAGTCGGTCGTCTTCTACACCCTCAGGTCGACCCTGATCGGCACCGAAGTCGCCGCCGCCGGCCAAACCGACCTGACCGGCGACTATCAGACCCAGGCGCGGCTCACCGTTACCTCGCTCGACGTGGCCAAACCGTTGGCGCTGTTTTCGCCCGGAGGCATCAGTGCAAGCTCCAACATCTCCGGCGTCGTCACCGTCAGCGGACCGGCCAGGACTCCCACCGCGCTCGCCGGCTCGGCTGTCTTTTCGAACTTCAACATCAGTTCGCAGGGCCTTACCTTCAAGGCCGCCGAGCCGCTCACCATCGGCCTGCGCAACGGACTCGCCACGCTCGACCAGTTCCACATCACCGGGCCCGACACCGACCTCAAGGCCAGCGGCAGCGCACAGGTCTTCGGCGCCCTCAATCCCAAAACCAAGCAGCCCGATAACGGCAGCGGCAAGGTCGATGTGAGCGCCAACGGGAGCATCAGCATGGCGCTCGCCCACACCTTCGATCCCGACCTCATCACCAGCGGCAAGGTGGTCTTCGGCATCGCCGCCGGCGGCGTCATCTCGAACCCCGCGCTTACCGGCAAGGTCGAGTTCCAGAACGTCAACGCCGCCGTCGAAGGCATCCCCAACGGCCTCAGCGCGATGAACGGCTCGCTGGTCTTCAACAACGATCGCCTGAACGTGCAGAATCTCGTCGCCACGACAGGCGGCGGCCAGTTGAAGATCGGCGGCTTCATCACTTATCGCAACGGCTTCTACGCCGACCTGACCGCGACCGGCGACGTAGTCCGCGTGCGCCTCTATGGCCTCAGCGCAACGTCGAACACCAGTCTGCGCCTCGAAGGCGGACCGCAGAGCGCGCGCCTGAGCGGCAACATCCTGCTTACGCGCTTCGGCATCGGCGCCGATGTCGACTTCGCCGCATTCGCCGGAGCGGGTGGCGTGCAGGCGCCGCCCGACCCTTCGGCTCCATCGAACAAAATCCTGCTGGACGTGCACGTCACCAGCTCGCCGCAGCTGGACTTCCAGAACAGCTACGCCAAGCTCGCCGGCACCGTCGACCTCACGGTCCGCGGCACCGTCGCCGAACCCGCAGTGCTCGGCAAAGTCCAGATCACCGACGGCTCCGCCACCTTCGCCGGCACGAAGTACCAGCTGCAGCGCGGCGATATCTACTTCACTAACCCCGTGCGCATCGACCCCACCATCGATCTCGACGCCACCGCCCGGGTCGAAACCTACGACGTAACCGTCGGCCTGCATGGCACCACCGAAAACCTCAAGCCCACCTACCGCTCCGAACCGCCGCTCTCCGAGGCCGACATCTTCGCCCTGCTCGCTCTCGGCCGAACCCAGGAAGAGGCGCAGATCTCATCCGAGACCCAGACCGCCGCTGGCACCGACCCCACCACCAGCGCGTTGTTAGGCGGCGCGCTCAACGCCACCGTGTCCAATCGCGTCTCGAAGCTCTTCGGCGGTGGCAGCGTCAAGATCGACCCATCGTACGTAGGTACGCTCGGCAACTCTTCCGCGCGAATTACGGTGCAGCAGCAGATTTCCCGGCAACTCACTGTCACTTATGCGACCAACGTTAACTCGTCGGCGGAGCAGCTGATCCAGCTGCAATACGATCTTAGCCCCAATGTCTCCATCGTAGCCGCCCGCGACGAGACCGGCGTCTTCTCAATCGTCTACAAAATCCGCCGCGCCTACCGCTAACTGGTTCACAAACTCCGTGCCCCATTCATCGCGCCTTTGTTGTTCAGTATCAGGACATACTTTACACATTGGTATCAGGACATCCTTTACAGGTGGAGTTTTGACCTGGGAGGTTTGTGGATGTCCTGGAAGCAGGTGCGTGTGCGGGATCAACGGGTGGAGTTTGTCATTCGGGCGAGTCGCGGCGAGCTGCTGAGCGCTTTGTGCCGTGAGTTTGGGATCACGCGTCCGAGGGGATATTTGTAGGTGCGGCGTTATCACGAGCAGGGCGTGGCCGGGATGGGGGGCGGGCAAGCTGGCGGTGCTGTTGGAGCGCGACGGGATCCGGATGCCGGCGATCACGGTGCATCGGGTGCTGGAGTGGCACGATCTGGTGCTGGATTGGGAGTCTCGGCGGCATGCGACGTGACGCTTTGAGCGGGAGCGTCCGAACGAGTTGTGGCAGATGGACTTCAAGGGCCAGAAGGTCGCAGGCGAAGATCGGGCCTCTGTCGGTGCTGGACGACCACAGCCGTTACCTGGTGGGGCTGGAGCCGACCGCAAGCACGGGCGGGGAGGTGGTGCGGGAGCGCCTGGAAGGGGTTTGGGCAATCCACTGCAGTGGACTGCCCAGAGACAACACCTGTAAACGAACTCCTTGAACTTGACAGCAACGACGCAATGAATGGGGCCACAAACGGGTGGCGGATCCGGGCAGCTTCCGTTACAACTGATTCCTGTGCTAAAGGAGATCTATGGCACGTGCGGC
>CAXTMK010000179.1:0-516 GCA_964245315.1 uncultured Acidobacteriaceae bacterium
GGTCAGCAACCACCCCCGAGATGCTGCCTCCGGTCGCTGCCGACGAAGACAATATACTAAAAAGAAGAAAAACCACTGCTAGAACAGTCCACCGCACCCGAGTGGCGGCGGCGGCAGGAATCAATGTTGACCGGAACAATGGCGCCTCGTAATACTGAGGATACATTTTGATCCGGGGAGCTTGCCGCGCAGAGCGGGCAAGCTGACTCGATCGAGTTTCAGGACAACCTGGCCTGCGAAGTTAAACCTCGTCAGGAGAATCACTTAGAGGATCGTGTGCCCGGCGCGGAGTGGGATACAGCGCCTACAAGAGACTGTCGATTTCAGAGCGTTGCCACGCGGCGGTTGCTGCCGGCGCGTTCACTTATCTGGGCCGGACTCTTAATCTGGAGGGAGTGAGAAGAGCGGTGTTGAAGAGCGAGCCGACTTCCGGCCACTTGTTGTTCGTCTGCATCTTCGGTCTGCTGCTGGCGGCTTTTCCATGTGTGGGAGCGCAGGGCGCTGCGCCCGATCAGG
>CAXTMK010000179.1:526-9139 GCA_964245315.1 uncultured Acidobacteriaceae bacterium
AGAACCGGTACGCACAGCAAGGGCAGGCAGCGCTTGCCGCCGGAGACCTGAACAAGGCGCAGGAAGCATTTGAAAAGCTGGACGAGCTGGCGCCGAATGTGGCGGAGGTGCACGCGACGCTGGGCAGGATCTATTACCAGCAGCGAAAGTTTGCCGCAGCCGCGCAGCAACTGCGCACCTCGCTGAAGCTGAAGCCGACCCTGCCCAAGGTGCATATCCTGCTGGCTGTCTCGTTAGCAGAGATGATGGACTATCGAGGGGCTCTTCCGGGCCTGGAGGAAGGCTTTCGCAGGAGCACTGATCCATCGGAAAAGCGGGTGTGCGGCCTCGAGCTGGAACGAGCTTACACCGGTCTAAAGATGGACCAGAAAGTAGTCGAAGTAGCGCTGGCTATGGAGGGGCTTTATCCGAATGATGCGGAAGTGCTTTACCGCAGCTCCCAGATTTATGGCACGATGGCGTACAGGTCGATTGAGCGTCTAAGCTATGCTGCTCCTTCATCGCCGTGGCGCTTCCTGGCGGCGGGAGAAGTGAATGAAAGCCAGGGCAACGCTGCTGCGGCGATCGAGCAGTACCGCCAGGTGTTGGCGCTCGACCCGAGCCATCCCGGCATACACTACCGCATCGGAAGGGCGCTGCTGGCGCAGGCCCGCAAGTCTGACGCTGCCCAGAACCAGGCCAATGCACTCAGGGAATTTGCTGCTGAGCTCGCCATTGATCCGGCGAATGCAAACGCTTCGTATGAGGTTGGGGAAATTAATCGAAACGCGATGCACCTGGACGAAGCTCAGAAAGACTTCCAGGCAGCGATCGATAATTATCCGGCCTTTGAAGATGCGCACATTGGACTGGCAACGGTGTTGCTGGCCGAGCAGAAGCCGCAGCTCGCGATGGAAGAGTTGAGAAAGGCGATTGCGATTAACCCGGCGAACGAAGTGTCCTGGTATCGCCTGTCGCAGGCGCAAAGGTTGCTCGGCGATACGGTGGAACAGAACAAGGCGCTTGCAGAGTTCAGAAAGCTTCACCAGCAGCAGGCCGGCCATGGTGGTTCAAGCGTTACGAGAGCTCCCTCAGAGGTGACTCAGCAGGTGATCGACTCGAGTTCACAACCCTAAGTGTGCGATGCACTGCCGCTTTGTCGCGCCGGTCCGAGTTACACGTTTGCCAGACAACGCCGGATCAAGAAAGCAGACATTCAGTGTGGCCAGTTTCCATAAACAATGGCCGTCATGCTGACACATGACGGCCCTGGTCTACCGCGGATGGACTAAAAGGTGACCTTGCCGCCTAACTGGACTACTCGTCCAGGTCGTGCAGACGCGACCTGGCCGAAATTTGAGTCGGCTATGTTATTGAAGACCGGCGTCGATCCTGGTCCCACACCAGGAGTGGAGGGGTCAACACCGAACTGGGTGTGATTGAGCGTGTTGAAGCTTTCTATCCTCAGTTGAAAATTGGCCCTGTCGCCGATATGGATATTTTTTGCTGCTCCGGCATCGAAGTTGAGAATGCCCGGCCCTACGATGCTGTTCCGGCCGCTGGTTCCATACTGCCCGGCGAGAGGCTGAGCATAGGCGGCAGTATTAAACCACTGGGCGAACTTCTTCTGCGGACCAGAGTAGGGATCGCCTGTCACATTCGCGCGTTGATTGGGCGCGCTAAGAAGCCCAAACGTGTCGTTTGCCAGGATAGAAAACGGGAAGCCTTTCTGGAGAGTCACGATTCCCGTTGTCTCCCAGCCGCCTATGGCCAAATCCTTCGCCCTATTTGCAGTATTCGCATATCGTTGACCATGACCGAAGGGCAGGTTCCATACATAGCTGGCGACGAAGCGCTGCCCTACGTTGAAGTCGGAGGGCGCGTAATCCAGTTGAGGATCATGATCGTCGAGGTGGCCATTGTAGGAGTTCGTGGCTCCCACGCCTGCCGCCGCTGACTTATCGTCCATATCATTGGCATAGGTGTAGATGGCTACCAGGGCGAGGTCGGAAGCGCGATGCTCCAGCTTCACATTGCCTGCATTGTAATTAGAAAAACCAGTCCACTCGCTGTTAAGCGTGGTGTCACCGCTGAAATTGGAGAGAGGGGTTCTATCTCCTACAGGACAGTCGGCCGTGGTGGGATCGGCCTGGCAGAGAGCCGGGTTTGCTGGCGCGTAGGGCTGATTGATATTAATGCGATCAAGGTTGTGGGTGCCCTTGTTGCCGACGTAACTCACCTCAAGGGTGGTGTTTTTCGCAAGCTCATGCTGTATGGACAATTGCCACTGCTGCACATAGGGGTTGACAGGATGATTCGAAACAATGACAGCGACAAACTGACTTCCTCCGGGAAAGCTAGCCCCGCCGTTGGAACCGGCGGCGACCGGCAGCAGGTTGGACGCGGGTGTAAAGAGGTTGTCAGTGAGCTTGGTGACAGGCTGGATGTTCGGGGTGTAGGAGGCGCGCACGACGAACGGGTAAAGGTCGCCCGAATCATCAATCTCGCGGGTCTCGCTGGAGTCGAAGAAGACGCCGTAGCCGCCGCGGATCACGGTCTTGTCAGAGCCCCCGAGCATACCCGGCCGATAGGCAAAGCCGAACCGCGGGGCAAAGGGGAGCTTCGAGCCATCCTTCGGATTTTTGCGGCCACAGTAGCGATAGAAGCCATTGCCGACCGGGGCGATGCCATCGGTCAAAAGCGTCTTATCTGCAAAACAAAGGCCGCCTGCGGTGTTCTGGTCATCAATCCAGAAGAATTTGTTATTGGTCTCATAGGGAACCGAGCGATAGTCCCAGCGTAGACCCATATTGAGCGTCAGGCGCTCGGTTGCTTTCCAGTCGTCCTGAAGGTAAGGCCCGAAGTACATGAAGTGGTACTGGTTCAGATTCCCGGGTTGGCTGCCCGAGGTGCTGAATGGCCCCGGCTGGAAGGTACTTGCATTGGCATAGTAGCCGAGCAAAAAGTCGGCTACCGCGTTGCCTGTTCCGCAGGTGGGGGTAGAACAATTGTTGGTTCCACCGCCCCCGTTGGTAGATATCAGGTTGTTGTTGTACGTGTAGCTTCCCAGGAAATTGGTCGATAAGTCGCGCTTCTGTATCCAGTTACGATAATCAAAGCCGAAGCCGATGGCGTGCTTACCCCGGACCACTGTCATGGAGTCCGCCAATTCCCAGAGCGGGATGTTGCTGGTGGTCGGACTGTTCCCGGCGCTGCCGAAGCCTGCGCCGCCGAAGGAGGAGTTCAGGTTCTGGAAGCTGATATCGGGATATCCGCGGGCGTAGGCGGGCAGGTTGGTAAACACCCCGTTGAGTCCGAACGTGCTCACAGCACTGGCTGGTGCGGAATAGGCTCCCTGCAGGGCGGTCGCGAAGAGCCGGCCATAGCGAAAGTTATTAACGATGTTATGCGGCAGGCTGATCGTGTGGTTGATCACCCAGCTGGTGGACTCTTCTGTAAAGATGTTATTGCCCTGGGGCGTGGAGACGTCGCTTACGCTCTGATTGTCATAGGTTGCATTGGTCCAGCGGAAGAAGACCGAGCCAAAGCGGCCAAGCTCCTGGTCTCCGCGATAGGTCTGCTGGTCGGTGTCGTTAGGCAGGCTTACCTTTTGGAGATAATTTCCCAGGCACCCACCAGCGCCCACGACGCAGTTAGGCGCGGGGAACAGGCCGCCCGCCAAGGTCCCTGCTGCAATCTTTGAGAATCGGTTGGAAGGGATCACGTTGCCGGGAAAGGCGACGCCCGTGTTCGGGTCGACCGGTATGCAAGGGTTGCCAAGGGCGAGCGCCGCCGTGCAGGCCGCGGTGCCTGGCGCAGGCAGGTCTGAGGTAGAGAAGTTACCGGCAAGCTGATTGGGGTCAGGCGTGTTGTAGTAATTGTTGGTTCCATTGACGATGCGCCATCCCTCATAGTTTGCGAGGAAAAAGCTTCTGTTTTTGCCGTTGTACAGTTTGGGGATCAAGATAGGGCCGCCCAGGACATAGCCGAACTGGTTTTGTCTTAGTTCGGGTATCGACGTCTGGAAGTAAGACCGGGCGTCATAGGCGTCGTTCCTGTTGAACTCGAATACGGAACCGTGAAACTGGTTGGTGCCGCTCTTGCTAATGATGTTGACCTGGTTGGCGCTGAAGCCGTACTCAGCCGCGTAGGTTTCGCTTTGTACCTTGAACTCCTGAATAGCATCCTGCGAGAGCACCACTGCCGGGGTTTGCAGCGCCGTATCGGTATTGGTGATGCCGTCCAGGGTGTAGTTGTTTGACTCGGGCCGCGCACCATTGATACTGATCGCGTTGCCCTCACCCTGGCGCATCTGCCCAGCCTCGCCTGTTGTCTGCACGGCGCCTTCGCCGATAAAGAGTAGGTTCAGGAAGTTTCTACCATTGAGAGGAAGCTGCTCGACCTGCTTCTGCGTCACCAGCTGAGCGATCTCGGAGGTGTCGGTGTCCAGCGTAGCGCCGCTCGATACCACAGTGACCGTCTGGGAGACGGCGCCAGCCTGCAGCGTAGCGTTGACGCGGATCTCCTGCGCAACCTGCAGAATGGTGTTGTTTACCTGCTCCTTGTTAAAGCCGGCTGCTTCAATGGTGATCAGGTAGGGTCCGGGCGGCAGATCCGGCACCGAGTAGTCGCCGGCAGTTCCTGTGGCGATCGTGCGGACCGCTCCTGTTCCTGTATTGGTAATAGTCACGACTGCGCCGGAGACGACGGCTCCCGTTTTGTCTGTCACTGTTCCGGTGATCGAGCCCGCGGCTCCGCCTTGTCCATATCCGGTTCTGCTCAGCAGAGACGCAAATATGAACAGGCATAGCACTCGCCAAAACCCATTTCTGTGTTTGATTTCCACTTCGCCTCCAGAGCGTCGGAACTGAGGAAATGCTGCCGTGTGACGCGTAGCCGTCCTATATTCCCCAGGGTTGGCGGCTTAGTAACCATGCATTTCTCAGAACGAGGAGGACTGTAGAGGAGCCCAAAGACTGCTGTCAAGAAAATATTTCTTGGTTGAAACAGAAGCGCCGGGTGTCGCTTGCAATGACCGGGCCTTGCTAAGGCAGGTAGAACACTTCCTGCATCATCGGGAAACGTTCACCTGCGCGCGTGTCTTGCGCGTCTTGAAAATAGGGGCTCATAGCAGCTTGCCAGCGAAGGTTAACCGGGTCCTTGTCCAACTTAATCCATGCTGCTTCAAAGTCCTCTGCCTGCAGATAAAGAAAGAGCAGCGTCTCTCGTCGAAAGATGGAGTACTGGGCGAAACCGACCTGCTTGAGCAGCGCCAGCATCTCTGGCCAAACCTGCGCATGAGCCTTGTCGTAAGCCTCTTCAGTACCTTCTTTCAAACGAAGCATGAAAGCTACTCGTTGCATGGCCCTTCTCTTTGCGGTTCAGTCAAAATGCTTTATGGATGCGAAGCCGGAAGTGTGAGAACTGCTGAAAGCCTGTCGACGGATCATTCAGAGCCTGCGGATAGAGTGTAGCGATCTCAAGCGCGCCATCGCCGGCTGGCTTCATCTGCTCGAGCTCGCGCTGGAGTTCAGGCTTTTCGATGGCCGGTCCAGACCGCCATCTAACTCGGCTTTCATCGGGCAGATGCAAGAGGCTTTGCCGCAAACGTACAAGGGCAGTTTAACTATGCAGCACACTTAGAGCAGGGATAGCAGCGACGCGCGAGCGAACCAGCGCACACATATTCATTGGACGGGAGCGACGGCGACGGCGAAGGGAGCAAGCGTTATCTTCAGCCCGCTTGCCATCTGCCGGCGTGCCGGCCCTTCGCCGCTGTTCTCGTCGACGACCGAGATGGCGCCGAGTGTGGTGCCTGCGGGCAGGGTGATCTCAACCGCATGGTTGCGCTTGTTCAGGAGCAGGAGTTTCTTGCCATCCTGTGTTTCAAAGCCTTGTGCCAAAACATCTTCGCCCGGGATTAAGGAAGTATCCACGAGTGTGTCGCCGGGGCCGAAGTTGTCTTTGATCAGCTTGAGGACCCAGTAGCGCGCGTTGGGTTTGCCATTGGTCCAATCCATCATGGACACACTCGGAAACTGGGAAGGATAGCCGACCAGCTGCGACTCGCCGATGACATCAATACCCAACCTGGCCAGGTTGATATACAGGTAGGCGTAGAGCGATCCGGCCGCGTTCCAGTAGAGTTTGGGGATCGTGTCAGGGTTCGCTTTCGATGCCCGGATCTCGGCGGTGTCCGTCGGTAGAATCACCCCCAGTTCATCCGTATCGGTCTTGGTGGAAGGCGAAAGCCTCTTGCGGATGCTCTCTATGTAGCGAGTCTCCGCGAGGAAGCTGTCTGCCTGGTCAAAGAAGGTATATTGCCAGCTGGAGATATCCTGCGATGATACCGGCGTAGCGTAAAAGTGGTAAGAGATGTAATCGAGCGGGATGCCAGGCTTATGGTTCGCCGGATTCAGGAAATACTCGAAGAAGCGTGGATCAAGTGCCGGTTGCGCAACAGCCAGACCCATAAACTTGGTTTCTGGACTGACACGGTGGATGGCTTCTACGATGACGTCGTAGCGCTTTGTATAATCTTCCGGCGTAGTTTTATGTTCGAAATCGATCTCGTTCAATACTTCCCAAATGGGAAACCTGTAGTGGTAGCCCGATGTATGCGCCTGGCCATTTTCATCTTGAAAGCCGCCTCGCGTATACCAGCTGACAAGCCGCGAGAAGTAGTCGGCCATCTCCCTGCCCGAAGGGTCTCTCAGTTCAGTGCCCTGCGTGTACGTCCAGAAAACCTGCAGCGGGTCGGCAGGGTAGGCGACAGGCTTGTCTGTCTTGAACATCCACGCCGGGATTGTGCTGAAGTTCATGATGGTGCTGTGGCCGGCAGTGGCGTTCAGAAAATCAATCGTTACCGGGTCGATCTTGGAGAAGTCCCAGGACGTTTTGCTTTCGGTCGGAGGGTCTAACTCGGCCACCGCCAGCTTCGGATACGGTTCCCACGGAACGTAGCGAACATAGTCGGCGCCGAGGGCTTTGAGCGCCGCAAACGATCCATCATGAATGACCGCACCCGGAAGAAGCATAGGGTTGACCACGACCTGCAGAGTAGCCGTTGACTTGGAGGTAAGGAGTGTCTTTGTCCAGTCCACAGCAAGGACATCGGACCCCTGTGCAAGTTGCGCCATACCTTGCCAGGCCGCGGCGAAGAAAAGCGCGGCAGCGACGATCGCATGTGCAACCTGCCTGATGGGAGACTTGCTTTCAAACTTCGTCTCCGTCGCTCGTTCCATGTGCCCTTCGATCATGCCTGCAACCTCCTTGCGCCTGGCGCAGTCAACAATGTTTCAGTTGTGACGCGCGAACTGATCGTTCCATTAGAGAATCTTAGCGCCTCCGGGAATAGTTCTTCCATTGGTTATCGAGGCGCAGCGACTATAGCATGAGAGGCGCAGGCTAAGCCAGAGCAAGCGCGTACAAGCCGCCATCCGGAGCCATGGCGAAGCGTTCGTTGAGCAGAGAGAAACAACATCAGGAGTTCGGAAGGAAATCCAGCCGGTTAAAACGGGAGCTTCCCACCTATCGTGTTCAGCAGACGCGCACGCACTCGATCCCAAGCAGGGCTGCAAGCTTCCAGAGGCGACCACAGGTATGGCCAATGCCGATGGCGCAGTGATGCGCAGCGCCTTGCTCGTTCCACGCATTGAGAAAGCCGCGCGCGCCGATTGGAAAGCGATAGCGGCTGTTGGTGTTGCCAATCTCGAGAATAGGGCCGGAGACGGACTCGCCCTGGGCGACGATCAGCCTCAGACTGCCCTTTCCATCCTCGGCAATGGAGAGCAGCGTCACCGGTCCATGCTTGACAGACATTTCGATGGACAGCCCGCTGCCTACCTTGCCATGGTAGACGCCAAGCGGCCTCAACTTTGGTTTGCCATCTGCAATTGCGATGTGCCCGGGGCCGTCGTGTCCCATGAGAAGAACGTCATCGTGAAAGTCATTGGCGTAATACTCGGTGAAGGAGCCGCCAACCCCGAAGCAGTCGAGTATCTTCATCGCCTGCACATTCTTGATCTCAAGCTCGCCGGCAACTGGAATGCCGCGGCCCGTGAGCAGACTGGCGCCAACGATGATGGAGCTGATCGTATCTTGATTCTCGTCGATGCCGACGCCCTGGTAGTAGTAGGCCAGCGAGCCCAGGTTATATTTCTCGACCAGATTATCCAAAGCTACAGAAGTACGGGCAGCGCGCTCAAGTTCGCACGTAGAACAGTCAGGTTGCACATCACACAGCTCGCGGATGTGGAGCACACGCTCCTCGCATTGTTCGGTCGTGATCTCGCGGCGCAGCGCCGAGAGCTCGTCGACTTCAACCATCTCAATGTGCGTACCGAAGACAGAAGACTGGAGGGTTAGGTCAGAGTATATGTCGAGCATGCCGCTGTAATAATGGCCCATCACGCCGAGGCGGTTGTGCTCCATGGCATGGGCTACCTGCGAAGCAGCCAGCCACTCTTCCATTTCTATCCAGGCTGGGTCTCCCTGCTCCAGCAAGCCTGTGACCTGGTGATACTCGATGCCGCACCGCCTGAAGACATTGGAGATCTCAGGCACCGAGCATGCCTGGCAGTAGGTAAGCCACTCCCCTGTCATCCGTGTGCGGTCCGTCATGCGGTTAAAGGA
>CAXTMK010000180.1:0-335 GCA_964245315.1 uncultured Acidobacteriaceae bacterium
CGATGCGCCCCCCGCCGCTGCCGCAGCCGCGGCCGGCCTCGACATCACCCTGCCCGGCACCCTCCGCGCGCCCGGCATCCCGCATCCTCTGCTCACCACCATGGATCGTGTCGTCGAGGTCTTCCAGCATCTCGGCTATTCCGTCTCGCTGGGCCCGCAAGTCGAGTCCGACTTCTACAACTTCGAGGCCCTGAACTTTCCCGAGAACCACCCCGCCCGCGACACCCAGGATACGCTCCAGATCGCCGGACAATCCAGCAAGCCAAGCCGCGACCGCCTGCTGCTGCGCACCCACACCAGCCCGGTGCAGATACGCACCATGCTGGACCAGCCGC
>CAXTMK010000180.1:345-4337 GCA_964245315.1 uncultured Acidobacteriaceae bacterium
TCCCCGGCAAGGTCCACCGCAACGATGCCGCCGACGCGACCCACTCGCCCATCTTGCATCAGGTCGAAGGCCTTTGCGTCGACACCAACATCACCTTCTCCGACCTGAAGGGCACGCTCGACCACGCCATGCGCGCACTCTTCGGCTCGGCGGTCAAGACGCGCTTCTTCCCCAGCTTCTTTCCCTTCACCGAGCCTTCGGCCGACGTGCAGATCTCCTGCATCTTCTGCGGAGGCAAGGGCTGCCGCAAGTGCAAGCACTCGGGCTGGATCGAACTGCTGGGCTGCGGCATGGTCGACCCCGCGGTCTTCGAGGCGGTCATGGCCGAACGCAGGCGGCTGGGCCTCGACCCGACGCCCTACGACCCGGCGAAGATCTCCGGCTTCGCCTTCGGCATGGGCGTCGAACGCATCGCCATGATCCTGCACGGCGTCTCCGACATCGGCCATTTTTATTCCGGCGATATGCGTTTTCTGGAGCAGTTCGCGTAGGTGCTTCACCGGAAGCCTCATGCCAGCTGAGATCATCCTCCAGCAATCGCCGGATGCCGCCGCTCTGCTCGACCAGCGCAAGCGGCTGGCCGCCGTTCGCGCCGCGCTCGCCGAGCGCGAATCTGAACTGGCGCAGATCCGCGCTCAGCTCAACGCGTTTGAAGGCCGCTACCTGCGCCAGGTTGGCATTCTGTATGCGGAACTCGACGATCTGGAAGCGCGCATCGCTGAGCGCGAAGTCGATCTCTACGACTCCGACTCTGCCCGCCGCCGCGCCCGCGAGACCCGCCAGCGCGCACAGGAGACCCATGATGCGGCATTCGCAGCCGCTCTCGAGGCTCCGGAGTTCGAACCGCCCCCCAGCCTGAAGACGCTGTTCCGCGAGGTCGCCAGGCGCATCCATCCCGACTTCGCGCGTGACGACGCCGAGCAGAAGCACTTCACCCTGCTGATGGCCCGCGCCAACCACGCCTACAGCCGCGGAGACACCGAAGCCCTGCAGCGGTTGCTGGACGACCACCGCGAGGTCAGCTCGTCCGCCGGCGATGAAGGCGCGGCCGCGGAGCTTCTTCGCGTCACCCGGCAAATTCGCCACGCCGAGCGCGACATCGCCGCCCTCGACGCCGAACAAGAGACGCTGCTGGCCGGCGAGATCGGCCAACTGCAGCTCGAAGCCGAAGCCGCCGCACGCAACCACCGCGATCTGCTGAACGAACTGGCCGCGAGCCTCCGCGAACAGATCGCCGACGCTCAACACCGCTTCGAGCTGATCGATCGCCAGATTGCAGCGCATGGAAGATAAGGTCCAAACAGGCCTGCAGCACATTCCTGCCGCGGCAGCGCTGTCGCTGGGTGCCACGCGCTCCGGCATCATCGCGCGCGGCCGTCGCGACGCTGCCAATTCGGCCCGCAACCCGCACTACCAGCAGGCCGCAACCGAGTACAACGCCGGCAACTTCGCCGCCGCCGCCGCCGGTTTCCGGCTCGCCGCCGAGCAAGGGCACGCCGAGGCGCAATACCTTCTCAGCACCATGTACGACGCGGGCAGAGGCCTGCCGCAGGACGACACTCAGGCCGCCCACTGGGAGCGCAAGGCCGCCGAGCAGGGCCACATCTACGCGCAGGCCAATCTCAGCTTTCGCCATTATGCGGCCAGCGACTTCGCCGAAGCGTTCGCCTGGTGCCGGCGCGCCGCGGACAGCAACCTGGCCTGGGCGCAGTTCAACCTGGGTCTGATGTATCGCAAGGGCGAAGGCGTCGCGCGGAGCGATGCCGACGCTGCCTATTGGTATCGGCTGGCGGCGGCGCAGAACTATCCCGAGGCGCAGCAGAGGCTGGCCGTCCTCTACTACCTTGGCGAGGGCGTGCCGCGCAGCTACGCGCAGGCCGCCACGTGGTTTCGCAAGGCTGCCGAGCAGGGCAACGCCGAGGCGCAGTTCCAGCTAGGCCACCTATACGAGATGGGATTGGGAGTGGAGCACGACTACACGCAGTATCGGCACTGGACTCGCAAGGCCGCCCTTCAGGGGCATGAAGAGGCGTTACGCGAAGTCAAGCGACGGGAGTATCGCGATCCATAAGCGCGAACGGCATCAGGATCTACCGTCAGGCAAGCAGGTCAGGGCTGGGCCGGTACGTCAGCCTCGGCCAGCAAGGCCTGTTCCTTCGTCAGCACGTCCAGCCGGACGGGGTCGACGCCCGCTTTGATCATGTCCAGCTGCTGGGCAGCCGCGTAGGAGAGGTCGATGATGCGGTTGGCGCTCAGCACGCCGCGGTCGGTGATGGTGACGATGACCGATTTGCGGTTGCGCAGATCCGTCACCCGCACCTTGCTGCCGAAGGGCAGGTCGCGATGCGCGGCGGTCAGCTCGAACATACTGAAGCGGCTTCCGCTGGCCGTGCGATGGTCATGAAGAACAGTGCCGTACCAGCTGGCCATGCCCGTGAACAGAGCGGCAAGGGGCTTGGCGTGGACGGTCGGGGAAGCCGTCCGGACAGGTGTTTTGGATGGCGCAGTCGTGGCTCGCACGACCGCAGGAGCGGATCCTGCGTTGTGCGAATCCAGCGGGACGGTTGCCGACTGCTTGGCAAACCACGACAGCGCAATCAGGAATGCGGCTGCGAAGAAGATCGGGCAGCCTAGTCCGGCTGTCCTGCCGCGGGTGCCTGCGAACGAAGTAACCATAGCTTAAGTATAGAAAATTGAAGCAGATAATGGGTGTTTCGAAGAGAAAAATTTGCTGGCCGACGACCACAGTACAAAGCGATTGTCAACCCCAGTCGGTTCATCGGCGAGACGTTCGCGGACATCAGCTAATTCCCCGGAAGCGTGAACCCGCGTAAACAGAGGCGAAATCCACACGGCTCCCGTCTAGCCTGTAGTAACTGAGGCGGTACATCTTCTTTCATTTTTCAGCTCGTGCCGCGGGCGTCGGGGCGGCATGTCACTATGGACTCGGAACCGTCCTCTGGAATTCCCTGTGCAGCCGCCGGGATTGAGTCTTCCGGACCCGCCGGGGAACCCGAACTAACTTCCGAAAAATTCATTCGGCCTTCCGCCGTTTCATCTGTCTCTTCATGGATGGAGTCCATCGATGCTCCCGCTTAGTCCGGCGTTCTTCGCTTTTGCAGCCGCCGCAATCCTGATCTACTGGGCCTGCTGTCGCTGGACGAACGCGCGGTTGCTTGTACTGCTAGGGGCGAACTTCTTCTTCCTGGCCCGCTTTGCGTGGTTCTATCCGGTGCTGCTGCTTCTCTGCGCAACCGTCGATTTCCTGGTCGGGCTCGGCCTGCAGAACCGGCCTCGGTCGCAGGTTGGCCCGCGCAAGCTGCTGGTCTCTATCAGCCTGCTGGTCAATCTGGGCCTGCTGACCGCGACCAAATGCCTGCCGCTGGCCTTCGACCAGCTTTATCGCTGGGTTTTGCCGCTTAGCCTGTCGTTCTACTGCTTCCAGTCGCTGACCTACACCATCGATCTGTATCGCGGGACCAAGGAAGGCACGCGCAGCTACCTGACGCACCTGACCTCGGCAACGCTGTTCTCGGTGATCGTCGCGGGGCCAATCAACCGCATCTCGGATTTGGTGCGGCAGCTCCAGCAGCCGTTTTCGCTGACCAAAACCGAAGGCGGCCGGGCGCTGCTGCTGATCGCGAGCGGCCTGATGAAGAAGCTGCTGGTGGCGGATTTCCTGTCGGAAAATGTCGTCAACCGCGTCTTCGATACGCCCACTCTCTATAGTGGGGCCGAAGTTTTGTTTGGCGTCTACGGCTACGCGCTCCAGATCTACTTCGATTTTTCCGGCTACACCGATATCGCGATGGGGGTGAGCCAGTTGCTGGGGCTGGCGGTGCCGGATAACTTCAACCGTCCGTACTGGTCGGTGTCGATCGCGGACTTCTGGCGGCGCTGGCATATTACGTTTTCGAACTGGCTGCGGGATTACCTCTATTTTTCGCTGCCGCAGTCGCGCCGGGGATGGAAGGGCTGGGACTATGTCAATC
>CAXTMK010000180.1:4347-9114 GCA_964245315.1 uncultured Acidobacteriaceae bacterium
GCGCACCCATGCCGCGCTGCTGTCGACCATGCTGCTGGGCGGCCTGTGGCATGGGATCGGCTGGACGTTTGTCGCGTGGGGGCTGCTGCATGGGGTGGGGCTGACAGTGCATCGGGCATGGATGACTTTGCGCGGGAAGAAAAAGCCTACGGCGTTGGGGCGCGGCATCAGCATCTTCGTTACGCTGCAGTTCGTTTGCCTTACGTGGGTCTTCTTCCGCGCCCAGGATATCGCGACGGCGTGGGCGGTGCTGGGGCGGATCGGCTCCGGGACGTGGGGAGTCGACAACATCAGCCGGACGATGGTGGCATGGTTTGCGGCGGCAATTTTGCTGCAATTCATCCCGGTGAAGTGGTTTGGGCGGACGGTCGAGCTGTTCGGGCGGACGCCATGGGTGGTGCAGGGCGCGGCCATGGCGGGAGTAGTGCTGGTGATCGAGAAGATGGCGGGGCAGGGCGGGAGTTCGTTTGTGTACAGCAATTTTTGAAGACAGCACGGATAACGGGGATCAGGAACGGATAAGAGCTCTTCGGATGTGGCGGGTTTGAAGGTTGAGGGACCATCTCATGGAGTTGTAGTGCGGGTTTCGCGTGGGGCTTTCCCCCCACGAATCTGGGCCGGAAAGGATGGGGCTTTAGCCCCGGGCCATTCGCCTGGGCGCGCCTGGGCGACGGCCCGGGGCTGAAGCCCCCGCTTTCGTTGGCTACATTCGTGGGGCTAAAGCCCTACGCTAATCCCGAAGGGCCGCCGCAGGCCAGCTTTCGCGATAGGGCGGGCTACGATGCCCTCTAAATTTCCCATTTCGACCTTTCTGGCGGCGGCAACCTTCGCGGGGATTATGCTGGCCATCCACTATGTCGATCCGGCGCGCGGGATGCATCCGGCGGCACTGAAGCCGGTGATGGCGTTTCGCTTCGAGCGGGCGTCGTTCGTTCCGGTCGAGGCGCGTCCGCTGCCCGGGGTTCCCGAGACGCTGGCGGTTCCGGACCCGACAAAACCGGGATGGAGCCCAGCCGCGGCGGCGAATCTAACCTTGACCAGTGCCTACCTGGAGGATGGCGACGGGGTGATGAATCACTTCTATGCGGCGCTGGACGACCTGGCGTCGGGCAGGCGCGAGCGGCCCGTCCGGATCGTCCACTACGGCGACTCGCCCACGACAGCCGACCTGATTACCGGCGACGCGCGCGAGTTGCTGCAGGACCGTTTTGGCGATGCCGGGCCGGGCTTCATCCTGATCGCCAAGCCGTGGGCGTGGTACGGACATCACGGCGTCGAGGTGGAAGGGACGGGATGGAAGATCGATACGGCAGTGGGGTCCATGCGCGAGGCGGCGTATGGGCTGGGTGGCGCGTCGTTTACCGGGCCGGTCGGGGCCGAGAGCAGGATCAGGCTAGACGCGCGCAAATCTACCTCGGTTGAAGTGGAGTACATGCAGGCGCCGGGCGCGGGCAAGGTCGAGGTGCTGGCCGACGGCGCGGAGGCGGGTGAGGTCGACACGGCGGGGGATGACAAGGAGAACGGCGCGGGAACGGTCGCGCTTCCGCCGGGGACGAAGGAGGTTGTGCTGCGCGTGAAGGACGCGCCGGTGCAGGTCTTCGGAGTGGCGTTCGGGACCGGGCTGAAGGGGATTACGTATGATTCGATCGGACTGAATGGCGCTTCGACGACCGTGATGTCGCGTGCGTTCGAGCCGCACGAGTGGGGCGACGCGCTCGAACATCGCGACCCGGATCTGGTCATCATCAACTACGGGACCAATGAGAGCAGTTTTCCAGGCTATGTCGAGAAGCAATATGAACCGGAGCTGCGGCGGGCGATCGCGCGGGTGCGAACGGCGCTGCCGAATGCGTCGATCCTGGTGATGAGCCCGATGGATCGCGGTGCGCGCGAAGGCGGCGATGAAATATCTACGATGCCGGCGATTCCGCGGCTGGTCGAGATTCAGCAGCGCGTGGCTGCGGAGCTGGGCTGCGGTTTCTTCAACACCTACCAGGCGATGGGCGGCGAGGGCACGATGGCACGATGGTACGACGGGCACCCGCGGATGGTCGCGGCGGATCTGATCCATCCCACGCCGCAGGCCGCGAGGATCGTGGCGCAGATGCTGACCGGGCAGCTGCTGATAGGCTACGAGAGATACCAGCAGAAGCATCAGGCCAAGGCGCCGGTGAAGATTGCGGAGCATTGAGCGTCTAACAGGAAATCCTTGCGCTGTTTCAGGGCCAAAGGCCCGTTCTATAACAGCCTAGGGCAACGCCCAGGTTACGGGTACCAGCAAGACAGAGGGGCTGAAGGCCCGGCCTAATGCAGGGTGAAACTTCAGAGAGGGGACTCTGATTGCGATGAACAAGATCGAAGAAGATGTCACATCTGGCAAGACTCCGTACGACCTATACAGGGGAACCCCGCTGTGGATTCAGGTCGAGAAAGCGATCACAGATTTGGTCACTAATCGAGATATTGTCGAGACCACACCAAGGAATTACATCGTCGGATACCTCTGCCAGGAAATCCAACAGGGACTGGCTGCAACAGAGGAGTTGAATTGATGGGTTTGAAGTGTACGAGTGCGGGGATGATGGCGCTCGTGCTGATGGCGAGCGTGGTCGCTCAGATCCCGCCGAAGAAGAAGCCGGCTGGCGCGGTGCGGCGAGCGCCGGCGGCTAAAGCCTTTGCGCCGGTAAAGAAGAAGGGCGTTCCGGCGAAGAAGATCGCGGTACGGACGAGTCATGCGACGGTCGCGAAGACCCATGCCGCGCCTGCTCCACGCGCTGCCGTCTACGCGCCGGGAGCGGTCTCGACGGCGGGCCGCGAAGCGACGATCGACCGCATTACCGCGTCGCTCGCCAGTACTCGCCCGGGGATCGAGAATCCGGAGACGCTGCAGCCGTTCTTCGATCGGCTGCGGGCGTTGCAGGCCGATCCGAAATGGGAACTGGTGCGGGTGCTACAGTTCGGCGACTCCCACACCGCGGCGGATATGTTTACGGGCGCGATGCGTACGCTGTTCCAGAACAAATTCGGCGACGGCGGCGCGGGCTATAGCTACCCGGGCTATCCCTTCGCCGGCTACCGCATTCACGGCACGCGACGCGCGCAGTCGACCGGATGGTTCGTCACCGGCACGCACTTTCGCGATCTCGGCGACGGTCTGCTGGGCATGGGCGGCGTCAGCCTGAGCACCACCCAGCCAGGCAGCTGGATTTCGCTGGATGCGGACGCGGTGTCGCTCGAGGTGCAGTACCTGATCCAGCCGGGCGGAGGCAATATCGAGGTCTATGACGGCGACCGCATGATTGAGAGCCTCTCGACCGACGGGCCAACCGCCGCCGGATATGTAGACGCGCAGGTAGAGCCGGGCCCGCATCACTTCGAGGTGCGCACCACCAGCTATGCGCCGGTCCGGCTCTTCGGCATGCGCAGCGAGCAGGCCGCCGGCGTGACGTATGAGGCCATGGGGTTGAACGGCGCCGAGGCCGGGCTGATCCTGAAGTGGAACGAGGTGCTGCAGCAGGAGTTGATGGATCAGCGCGATGCGGCATTGATCGTGCTGGCGTATGGGACCAACGAGGCCAGCGATTCAAACTGGTCTGAAGAGAGCTATGCGGAGATGCTTCGCTTGTTGATCGCGCGCTGTAGACGCTTGGCTCCGAAGGCATCGATTCTGGTGCTGGGGCCGGCGGATCGGGAGCTTAAAGCCGGGCGCAAAGGCTGGGCGCCCTATTCGGGTATCGACCGCATTATCGCGGCGCAGCGCAGCGTCTGCCGCCAGCTTGGCTGCGCGTTTTGGGACGAACGCACCCGCATGGGCGGCTTCGGCGCCATGCGCGAGTGGGTGAGCGTGGGCTGGGGCCAGGGCGATCACACCCACTTCACCGGCGAGGGTTACAACGAATTGGCGGCGGCATTGTTTTCCGATATAGTCCAGCAGTACAACAGCTATGTGGGTGTAGCGGCGGCAGCAGGAGGAGCAGGACGATGAGCAGGCAGGCAGGCATTTTGAAGGTCATTCACGCGGTTTCCGATATCCAGGGCGACCCGGCGCCGGATGAGTCGCTCTTCGATTCGGGCACGCTCGATTCGTTTACCCTGCCGGACCTGGTGACGGGTCTGGAAGAACAGTTCGGGGTGACGATTCCGGACTCGGATCTGGTGCCGGAGCGGTTCGATTCGATCAACAAGATCGATGCGTATCTGGATACCAAGGTGAGCTAAAGAAGAAAAGCAGATTCCTTCGCTGCGCTGCGGAATGACAAACAAAAGCGCGGAATGACAACGAACGGAACGGGTGATTGTCATGGCATTTTTGCGATCGTTCGGCTGCGCGCTTCCGCCGGATGTGGTGACCAACGAGATGCTGGCCGCGCGCACCGGCAAGGATGCCGCGACGATCGAAAAGAATACCGGCATGCTGGAGCGCAGATACGCGGCGGAGGGTGTATCCGCCGTCGATCTGGGTTTGGCGGCGGCGCAGGATTGCCTCGAACGAGCCGGCGTGCAGGCCGAAGATATCGGGTTGATTCTGTTCTCGTGCGGCTCGATCGAGCGCTGCTTTCCAGGGCCCGCTTCAGTGCTGGCGGCTCGACTGGGCATGGCCGCGACCCCTGCGCTCGACCTGCCGATTGCGAGCGCTGGGTCGCTGGTCGGCATCGCGCTGGCCTCGGACCTGGCCGCGCGTTACGGCAATGTGCTGGTGGTCGCCTCCGAGATCATGTCGCGACGGATTTCGGACGCCGATCCGGGTACTGCGATGCTCTTCGGCGA
>CAXTMK010000181.1:0-4498 GCA_964245315.1 uncultured Acidobacteriaceae bacterium
TCGGGTGTTGTCGGGCGTGGAGAGTGGCGGCAAGGCGACCGACCATGACGACACTACCTTCGGCATTCGCTCGATTCGCTTCGATCCGGACCACGGCTTCTTTCTGAACGGACAGCCGGTCAAGCTCAAGGGGACCTGCAATCATCAGGACCACGCGGGTGTGGGCATTGCCGTTCCGGATCGGATTCACTCGGACCGGGTTGGGGTGATGAAGCAGATGGGTTCCAACGCATGGCGGACCGCGCACAACCCGGTTGCGACCGAGTTCCTGGATGCCTGCGACCGTCAAGGAATGATGGTGATGGCTGAAGTTCGTATGATGGCTTCCACGCCACAAGGTCTGAGTCAGCTGGAACGGATGATTCGAAAGGACCGCAATCATCCGAGCATCATCCTTTGGTCACTCGCGAACGAAGAGTACTTCTACCAAGGCACGCCGAGCGGCGCCCGAATTGTTTCCAGCATGAAGAGGTTGGCGAAGAAGCTCGATCCGTCCCGTCCCGTAACCGGAGCGATGAATGGCGGGTGGGGCAGAGGGATGTCGGCTGTTGTGGACGTGCAGGGCTTCAACTACTGGAATGGCGGAATGCCCGGTGAGAAAGGCGGCCCAAAAGGCCGGCCCCGGAGCGCCGATATCGACGACTTCCATCAGAAGTTCCCCAAGGAGCCTACCGTCGGCACGGAGACAGGCAACGGCGGCAGATCGCGAGGGATTTATAAGTCCGATCCGAAAGCGGGGTACGTTACCGCGTTCGATCTCAAATCCCCTTCGGTGAGCGATGCGGAGGTATGGTGGACGATCTTCGATGACCGCCCGTTCCTTTCGGGCGGCTTTACATGGGTAGGCTTTGACTATCGCGGCGAACCCAACCCCTTCGACCACGTTTCCGTCAGTTCGCAGTCGGGGATCGTAGATACGTGTGGCTTTCCCAAAGATGTCTATTACTACTACAAATCCTGGTGGGGATCTGAACCTGTGCTGCACGTCTTCCCTCATTGGAATTGGGACGGAAGGGAAGGCGAGGAATTGCAGGTCCGGTGTCATTCGAACCTGGACAGTGTCGAGTTGTTCCTGAATGGAACGAGGCTGGGTTCGCAGAACGTGCCGCGCAATTCGCATGTTGGATGGGCTGTGAAGTACGCGCCCGGAGTTCTTGAGGCCCGCGGGTCCAAAGGGGGCCGGGTGGTGCTGACAGAACGGCGTGAGACAACGGGCGCGCCGTCGCAACTGGTCCTGCGTCCGAGTCTGAGCCGGATTGCGGCAGATGGCGAGGACGTTTCGGCGGTTGCAGTAGAAATTCATGATTCCAAAGGGCGAGTCGTGCCCACGGCCTGTACCGAACTGCATTTCAAGATCACAGGACCGGGAAAGATCATCGGCGTAGGCAACGGAGATCCGAGCTGCCGCGAGCGGGATAAGCCGGAGAGTCCGGACGCAGCCATGCGCAGCGCCTTCAATGGCCTGTGCATGGTCTTCGTCCAGGCGACAAAGCAATCCGGGACAATACGGCTTGAAGTCTCGGGAGGCAACCTCAGCTCTGCCCAGGTTGACATTGGAAGCGTTACATCGAAGATACGGCCAACTGTGGGCTGAGGCATTTCCTCGGGGCGCGACATCCGCAAGCCATGAACCAGGGTTCCCACTTTCGAGTTTCCAATCGATTATTCATGGTGTTTCTACAGGCGACTAAGCAGCCGGGGGCAATACGGCTTGAGGTTCCGGTAAGCAACCTGACTTCGGCTTGGGTTGGAATCCGAAGCGTTTCCGCGCAGGCGCGTACGTCCCTTGCCTGAGACATTCCATTTGAGCAGACCCGGTATAGACATCGTTGTCAAACAGCTGGAACTTATGTATCGTTTCGGTATGAAATTCATGCGCAGATCGGCGCTGCACATAATGTCGATCGTTTTCGCGGCCACGCTGGCCCATGCCGAAGTCAGGTTGCCAGGAATCTTCTCCAGCCATATGGTTTTGCAGCGTGATATGCCCATCCACATCTGGGGCGAGGCTGCGCCAGCCGAGCAAGTCACCGTCTCCTTTCAGAACAGTACCGCTTCGGTCATGGCCGATGAATCCGGGCGCTGGAGCCTATATCTTTCCCCGCGACCAGCCGGCGGTCCGTTCACACTGTCCGTGAGAGCAAGCAATACGCTGCAGTTTGACGACATTCTCATCGGAGACATCTGGATGGCCTCTGGGCAGTCCAATATGGAGTTGCCCTTGAAGGGTTACGACCCGAACACCCAGATCCAGAACGCCGCGAACGAAATAGCGGCTGCTAACTACCCCCAGATGCGCCTGCTGCTCGTCCAACATGACGCTTCGGATTTCCCGTTGGGCAATCCAAAGACCTCCGGCTGGTCCATCTGCAATCCGGAATCCGCCCGAAGCTTCTCCGCTGTGGCCTACTTCTTCGGTCGCGCCATCTTACAGCAGGAGCATGTTCCAATCGGACTCATCGATGCGAGTTGGGGCGGCAGCCCCGCGGAGGCCTGGACGAGTCTCGACGCCATCGGTTCCGACTCGGCGCTGATGCCGATTTTTTCCAACCGCGCCGTTCGAATGGATCGTGAAGGCTCCCAGCAGCGACTCGTCTCCGCCAGCACGGACGCTGCGGCGCCAGGCGTGCAGCAGGAATGGCATTCCGCCCAAGCCTCCTGGCATCCCGCGGCTCTCTACAACGCGATGATCGCTCCGTTCACGCCGCTTTCGATCCGCGGGGTTATCTGGTATCAGGGGGAGTCGAACTCATCACCTGCCATGGCCCCACTCTATGCCCGACTCTTCGCCGCCCTCATTCAGGATTGGCGCGCCCGGTGGCACCAAGCCAATCTGCCCTTCCTTTACGTTCAACTCTCCGCTTATGGGGGTAGCCCCAAGGATGAATGGGGTGTTCTCCGGCAGGCACAGTTCGATACCCTTCACCTTACCAACACCGGGATGGCCGTTACGATTGATATCGGCAATGAGCACAACGTCCATCCCGCCGACAAGCAGGATGTAGGGGCTCGCCTGGCGCTTCTGGCCCGCAGGATGTCTTATAAAGAAGATTTGGTGGCGTCAGGCCCGCTGTTTCGCTATGCATACCCCGCCGACGGCGCAATGCACGTTGCGTTCGAGAACTGCGCGGGCCTCAAGGCCACGGGTCCGGTGGAGTCGTTTGAAGTTGCGGGCGCCGATGGCATCTTCAACCCCGCAATCGCGAAAATCGAGGGCGATACCGTGATTGTCTCGAGTCCCGCGGTTCAGTCGCCTCGATACGTGCGCTACGGCTGGGCGAATTACCCGCCGCCCGACCGCGCGCCCAATCTGCTGAATGCCGCCGGTCTACCGGCCTCGCCGTTCAGCACCTACCCCAGACCATAGGGCGCACCAATTCTCTCGACAGTTCAAAAATGAGGTTTCAATGCGTTATTTCAAGACATTACTCTGCACCATGCTCCTAATGTTTGCCGCGGTTCCGCTCCTTCACGCTCAGCAAGCGGCCCTGCCGCCGGAGGTGGAGGACGAGCAGGTCCTTGGGATTAACAAAGAGCCTTTTCACGCTACGCTGATGCCTTACAAGGATCGTAGCGAGGCCCTGGTGGCTAACCGGAGCGCTTCTACCTGGGCTCGGAGCCTGAATGGACAGTGGAAGTTCCACTGGGTTCCACGGCCGGAGGAGCGTCCGGTCGACTTCTACAAGCCGGAGTTCGATGTGAGCGCATGGAAGGAAATTCCGGTGCCCTCGAATATGGAGGTGCAGGGTTACGGTACGCCGATCTACACGAATTTCACCTACCCGTTCAAGAAGGACTGGCCGCGGGTCACCAGCGAGCCGCCCAGGCAGTACACGGCGTACCTGGAACGTGATCCGGTTGGCAGCTACCGGCGCGAGTTTGAGGTTCCGGCTGCCTGGAATGGTCGCCGAACGTTCATCACCTTCGATGGTGTAGACGCCGGCTTTTTTGTATGGCTGAACGGAAAAAAAGTTGGCTATAGCGTCAACAGCCGCAATCCGGCTGAGTTCGATCTGACCTCCTATATCGTTCCCGGCCAGAAGAACGTGCTCGCGGTGGAGGTATACCGGTTTACCGCTGGCAGCTACATGGAAGATCAGGACATGTGGCGGCTCAGCGGCATCTTCCGCAATGTGACGCTTTGGAGTGCGCCGCAGGTCCATGTGCGGGACTTTACCGTCAAGACCGATCTGGACTCGAACTACAGGGATGGAGTTCTAAGGGTCAGCGCAAAGATCAAGAACTACTCGGATGTCCAGCAACCGGCGCGCCGCCTGAGGGTTGAACTCGTGTCATCGCGAGGCGGAGCCAGCGTTGGGCAAACGTCTGTCGATGTCCCGGCGCTCGGGCCTGGGGAAGAACGCGAGGTGTCCACGTCGCTGGCCGTCCCGAATCCGGCGAAGTGGACGGCGGAGACCCCGAACCTCTACACCACGGTCCTGTCGCTGGACGGTGACGCGCAGTCCGCGGAAGTTCTGTCCGCGCGCACCGGGTTTCG
>CAXTMK010000181.1:4508-8857 GCA_964245315.1 uncultured Acidobacteriaceae bacterium
GATCGAGATCAAGAATGCCGTCTTCATGATCAACGGCGTGCCCGTGAAATTGAAGGGGGCGAACCGGCATGAGAATTGGCCCGATACAGGCCATTACGTGTCCGAGGATCGGATGATCCGTGATCTCGAACTGCTCAAGCAGGTCAACGCAAACCATGTGCGCACGTCGCATTACACGGATGATCCGCGCTGGTATGAGCTGGCGGACGAATACGGTATCTATCTGGTCGCCGAGGCGAACGTCGAGTGTCATGGCTATATGAACGTGCTGGACCGGGAGCCGCGCTATGAGAAGAGCATCGTCGATCGCAATGTCGCTAACGTAGAGAACTTGAAAAACCATGCGTCTGTGGTGATATGGTCGCTGGGCAACGAGTGCGGAGGCGGAAGCAGCTTCAGGACGGCGCTGGCGGCGGTCAAGGCGATCGATTCTACCCGCCCGACGCACTACGAGCCGTTCGGCGGAGGCCCGAATCTACCTACCGACATTGAAAGCCACATGTATACGAACCCGACCGAATTGCAGGTTGCGGGAGCGGACCCCAAGCGCACCAAGCCGCTCTACCTGTGCGAGTATGCGCATGCCATGAACAATGCCATGGGCTCGGTGGGTGACTACAACGATCTCTTCGACAAGTATCCGACGCTGATGGGCGGAGCGATCTGGGAGTGGGAGGATCAGGGGCTATGGAACGGCCGCGATCCCAACCACCAGTACATGGCCTATGGCGGTGGGTTCGGAGACTTCCCGAACGATAAGTACTTTATCCATAAAGGCGTCGTCTTTTCCGATCGCTCGCCAAAGCCGCATTACCCTGAATTAAGGCGGGCCTACCAATGGGTAAGCTTTACTCCGGTAGACATTGCGCACGGGAAGATCAGCGTTCGGAACCGGTACGCTTTCACGAATCTAAGCAAGTTCGTGCCGCATTGGACCCTGAGCGAAGACGGCGTAACGATCGATCAAGGCATGCTTTCGCCTATCGATTTGGCGCCTGGTGCAAGCAAAGAGGTGACGTTGCCGGTCAGGCTGACAACTCCCAAAGCAGGCCGCGAATATTTTCTGCAACTCTCCTTCGAGCTGGCTAAGCCTGAAATTTGGGCGAAGGCCGGCTATGAAGTCGCCACGCAGCAGTTTGAGCTGCCAGCCGCATCAGTGACCAGGACCATGATTGCCCAATCGGCTGGAGCTTTGAATCTGAGCCAGGACGATAAGTCGATCACCGTCGAGGGCGATCGATTCAGCGTCAGGTTCGACAAGACACAGGGGACGATCTCGCAGATTACCCGCGGCAGCATGGCTATGCTGGTTCAGGGCGGTGGGCCGAAGCTTTACCTTTGGAGAGCGCCACATCGCAACGACGACCAATGGGCGTCGAAGGCGTGGGACACCTACGCCATCAACTCCCTACAGACGACGGTGAAAGAGCTCAAGGCGACGCAGCTGAGCGATTCGTCCATCCTCGTCGAGGCCACCCTCCTGGAACAGGGACATCAAGGATGGTCGGCGACGTTCACCACGGCTTACACCATTGCGGGCGACGGAACGATCGCCGTGAAGAATAACTTCATACCGGCCGGGGAGCGGATTCCGCTGGCAAGAATCGGCGTTCGCATGATGCTGAACAAGAGCCTTGACCGCTTCACCTATCTTGGTCGCGGGCCGATGGAGAACTACTCGGATCGCGACCGCGGATCGGATGTCGGCTTGTACTCCAGTTCGGTAGCGGAGCAGCTGACGCCGTATCCGAAGCCGATGGAAGCTGGTAACCACGAGGACATTCGTTGGGCCGCCCTGGGTGGCGATGGTCTGCCGACTCTGATGGCGGTGGGCGAGGGAAAACTGTTGCAGGTGTCGGCATTGCCGCTGATGGATGAACAACTGGAAGCTCCGGCTCACGCGGAGGATCTGCCTGCGAGCACGTCCACGGTGCTGACGCTGGATACGAAGACGCTGGGCGTGGGGTCGAACAGTTGCGGGCCAAAGCCGTTGCCGCAGTATATGGTCTGGTCCGATCCAACCGAGTTCTCCTACGTGCTCCGGCTTCTGCCGGCTGGAGACCGCAATCTGTCTGATGCGGCCCGGATGCCCAACTCTGGGGATTCAAGCTTAACTTTGAAGAGCCAGAAGTAGCTGGTTCGTCGACGAAGCAATGGAGGATGATGTCTTGAGGTCCAAGTCTGGTTCCATGAATGATCTTTGGTCGAGGCGTGGGTTTGTTCGGCTCGGTGGATCGGCAGCGGCCGGCGGGCTCATTACGGCATGGCCGAGTTTGTCGCTGGCTTCTCCGCCGTCTGCGAAACCCGGAACATATGTCAATCCGGTCATTGCCGGCGATCATCCCGATGCTGGCGCCATCCGCGTGGGTAACGACTATTACCTCCCACACACAACGGACCACTACACTCCAGGCCTCCTCATCTGGCACTCGACCGATCTGGTGCATTGGAAGGTGGCCGGTGCGGCGCTCGATCAGTATTACGGAGCAGTGTGGGCTCCGTTCCTTTGCGAGTACAAAGGGCTGTTTTACATCTACTATCCATGCAACGGGGAGATCTTCGTGGTCACGGCCAGCGCTCCTTTAGGACCTTGGAGCAAGCCGGTCTCATTAGGGGTACATGGAATCGACCCAACCCACGGAGCCACTCCCGAGGGTCGCCGCGTTCTGTATCTGGCAGGTGGTTCGATGGCGGAGCTGTCCGCGGATGGGTTGTCGGTTACGCAAAAGCCGCGCAAAGTGCTTGAAACCTGGCCGATTCCGGAGAATTGGCAGATCGAGTGCGACTGCCCGGAAGCGCCGAAGCTGCTGTTCCATAACGGCTATTACTACCTGAACGTTGCCGAGGGGGGAACGTCCGGACCGCCGACAAGCCACATGGTGCTTTCCGCACGCAGCCGCAATATCGATGGCCCGTGGGAGTGGTCGCCACACAATCCCATCGTTCATACCTACAGTAAAGCAGAAAAATGGTGGTCGAAGGGTCATGGCCGCCTCGTGGATGCGTCCGATGGCTCGTGGTGGATGACGCTTCATTCCTATCAAAATGGATTGCAAACTCTGGGTCGACAGATACTCTTGTTGCCTGTCGCCTGGACTTCCGATGGCTGGTTCAAGGTGCCGGACGGCATCACTGGAGGCGAGCCGATCGCGAAGAGACTGCTGCACCCGGAGCCGTTGCCGGAGCCGACTTCAGGTTTTCCCGGCAAGACTCTCGATCTGCAGTGGCAGTTCTGGAGAGGCTACAATCCCGACCGGATTCATCTCGATGCCGGGGCGCTTACGCTCGCCGCGCACGGCGACAGCATTTCGACAACATCCGTAATGACGCGCGCCGCCATGGACCGAAGCTACACGGTCGAAGTCGATGTCGAGATCGCGGCAGGTTGCGAGGCTGGACTCCTGCTCTTTTACGATAGCAACCATGTTTGCGGGTTGCGCCTGACCATGGATACGCGCCCCAAAGGCCAGTCGAGAACGAACGTGATCCAGGCGACTCGTGCAAGCTTGCGCATCGTCAACGAAGATCAAGTTGTGGACTTCTACTACAGAGTTCAGGACGCCGGTTCACCCGGTACGTGGAAGCATGTACGAGCGTCGTGGGATATGACCACATACCAGCAGAATGCGCTGGGTGGTTTTCTGGATCTGCGTCCCGCTCTTTACTCATGCGGCAGTGGGTTGGCTACCTTCCGCGACTGGCGGTATGTCCCGGCGGCAACAGCTTGAATCAGGAATGTGGCGGGTTGGCTTCCAGATGCGATCTGCTAACAGGGTGTCTGAGATGAGGCGAGTCAGAGTATCGCGTACGCTCATGACCGTCGTTTTGATGGCGATCCGGTTCGATGCTGGGATTGCTCAAACCCCCGGGGGCGCATCGCCTCCAGCCGACGCGCCGCCGTCCACCTTCTCGGTTGCCGACGTTCATGTCGTCGCGAACAGCAAGGCGACCCACATGAATATGGCTATGGTCAACCACGACCGCTTGCTTGTCCATCGCGCCACTATGGTGGACATGATCGCACTTGCTTATGGCTTGGACCGCAACAAGGTCTTGGGTGGCCCGTCCTGGATCGACAACGATCGCTACGAGGTTGCTGCACTGGCACCGCGCGACACGCCTTTCCACGGACTTCGTCTCATGCTGCAAGGTCTGCTGGCCGACCGCTTCAAGCTGGTCTTGCGTACCGAAGACAGACCCCAGCCAGCGTACCTGATAACGGCACCGAAAGGCGCTGCCGGCATCAAGGCCAGGATGAAGCCGTCAGAGGGCTCCGGCACGCCCGGCTGCACGTCTCCGCCGCTGCCGCCGAATGCCCGGCACGCTCCCGATACGCCTGTCACCTTCAC
>CAXTMK010000181.1:8867-9100 GCA_964245315.1 uncultured Acidobacteriaceae bacterium
GAATCGATGAAGGACTTGGCAGCGTTCATGGCAAAGTTTGTGCAGTTCTGCCTGGTGCCGCCTGTGGTCGACGCCACGGGCATCAAGGGCTCGTTTGACTTTGATATCCAGCTGCCCACCACGCAGCCCAGGAACAGTCCCGAAACCACCGCGCTCTTGAAAGCTGTCGAGACGATCGGGCTGGAAATTGCGCCGGGGACGGCACCCCAGCCGGCCACGGTGGTGGTCAGCGT
>CAXTMK010000182.1:0-6209 GCA_964245315.1 uncultured Acidobacteriaceae bacterium
CCCTGCCCCCCATGCAACCAATCGAACACAGCCAGAAACGCCAGATCCGCGCGATAGTTCATAATAAGCATGGCATTTGGAAGCGCCTCCCGCAGCACCCCAGCCGCGGCCAGTATCTCCGCCGGACTTCCGCTTTTATCCCGCAGCTGCACCAACCCAACCCCCGCCGCGCCAAGCTCGTCGGCGAAATCCCGCAAGCCAACCTTGCGCGTCGCCAGCGTCGCCACATCGACTACTGCATAGAGCTTCGGCATCACCATAATTGTCTTAAACTGTACTCAACTGTTCTGAACTACCTTCAACTGTCTCATGCGCACCTACCTCTACAAACTTACCTCCGACCGCGGCGGCGCGCCCTGCGCCCTGCCACCCGCCGCCGGCGAAGATCCGCTGCTGACGCTCGCCATCTGCAAGCCCGCCATTCGCCGCACCGCGCAGCCCGGCGACCGCATCCTCGGCATCACCAGCCACGCTCTTGCCAACTCCGGCGGCTACCCGCTTACGTCAGTCATCTACGCCGCGATTGTCGCCGAAGGCATCGATGCTCGCGACTACTTCACCCCCGCCTACACCGCCCGACCCGACTGTATCTACGAATTTCATCGCCACAACGGAACCGCCGGGCACTCCGGACGCAGCAATCTGCACCGAGCGCCAACGCACATCGTCAAAGACCTCGGTCGCTACCCGTTCTACAGGAACGGCCGCGTCCTGCTCTGCCGCGAGTTCCGCTACTTCGGCGCGGCTGCTGTCAAAATCCCCGCACGCCTGCATCTCCTCAACGCCGCCGCCGAATCTCTCGGGCAGGGTCATCGCGTCTACGCGGAACAGGATCCCGAATCCTGCGAGGCCCACGCCCTCTTCCGCCATCTCTGGAAACGCCCAACCGCCTTCACCCCGGAGATCGTCGACTCCGACGCTTACGACTGCCACTGATTCCGCCGCCGGATCCGCAAAAAACCCTCATTCTGGCGCAGCCAGAACCTCAGTAGTTGCCTTGAAGGGCAGAGCGAAATACCTGGATCGGTGCGTAAAATCCGCACTCATCCAAGGTTCCGTTTCTATCCGTGGCAAGCTTTTTTCACTTCACCCGGTGATACGAAGTCTCCAACAGCTTCGTCATCCCCGTCCCCTTTGGGTCCGCATAAATCTCCCACCGGTAATGGTCCGCGTCCACATGCACGACATGCACCTGCAAATGGCTCGATTTGCCTTCGAGGCTGGTGACCGTCAGGTCGAACAGAGCCGCCCCATCCTGTGGTGTCATCGTCCCGGACGTGGAATCCCCCGTCGCCGTCAGGTACCAGAGCGCTACGCTCTTGCGCGCCGGGTCGTAGCCGATCATACCGTCAAACCTGGCTGTGCCGTTGAATGTCGTCTCCAGCGACATCGCTTTTCCGCCCAGGATGGGGTGGAAGTGGTATGCCACCTTGGTCGTCGCGGTGCTGGCCGCCGCCCGATCCGCCTCCCAATCACCCACCAGCCACGCGATTGACGCCATCGCATCGTTCTGCTGTGCAGCCTGCCCACCGCCTCGTGCCGTCGCCAGGCCTAACACCATCGCAACCATAAACATCCGCATCGGAATCTCCCGTCAAGATCGGTGCCATCGGTGCAAATCGGTGTTAAGCCTTTCCCTGGTGCGCTTCACCACCCCTACGCCTTCATGCCCTGCCGCTCGAAGAACCGTTCCATGAACTTCGTATCGAACTTACCAGACCGGAACTCCTCATCGGCAAAAATCTTTTGGTGCAGGGGGATCGTCGTCTGAATACCCTGCACCACAAACTGGCTCAGCGCCCGCTGCATCTTGTCCATCGCCTCGGTGCGATCCCTGCCATGGCAGATGAGCTTCGCGATCAGCGAATCGTAGTACGGCGGCACGACACCCTCGGCGTATTGGGCTGTGTCTACGCGGACCCCGTTGCCGCCCGGCACATTCCAGGCCGTGATCTTGCCCGCGGATGGGGTGAACTTCTCGGGATGCTCCGCGTTAATACGGCACTCGATCGCATGCCCACGAATCTCCGGAACCTTCGGGACAATGTCCGACAATTTCTCACCCGCCGCAATGCGCAGCTGCGCCTTGACCAGGTCGACACCCGTCACCATCTCCGTAACACAATGCTCCACCTGGATGCGGGTGTTCATCTCGATGAAGTAGATCTTGCCGTCCTCATCCATCAGGAACTCGATCGTCCCCGCATTCCAGTACCCGATGTCCTTCAGCGAACGCTGAATCACCTTGCCCAGCTCGTCGCGAATCTTAGGCGTAATCTGCAGGCTCGGAGCCTCTTCGATCAGTTTCTGGTGCCGCCGCTGGATCGAGCACTCGCGCTCGCCCAGGCTCATCACATTGCCATGCTCATCGGCAAGCACCTGGAACTCGATGTGCCGCGGCCGCTCGATGAACTTCTCCATGTACATATCGCCGTTGCCGAACGCATTGGCCGCTTCCGTTGACGCCTGGTTGAACATCGCCGGCAGCTCGTCCGCATTTCGGCAGATGCGCATCCCGCGTCCGCCGCCGCCCGCAACGGCCTTCAGGATCACAGGATAGCCGACGCTTTTAGCCCATTCCAGCGCAGCCCCTTCACTTTCGATTACGCCGTCCGACCCGGGGAGAATCGGCACCTTCGCCTTCTTCATCGTCTGCCGCGCGGTCGATTTCTCGCCCATCATGCGGGTCAATTCAGGCGGCGGCCCGATGAACTTGATGTTGCTCGCCCGGCAGACCTCCGCGAAGTTCGCGTTCTCACTTAACAGCCCGTACCCCGGATGAATCGCGTCCACGTCCGCAATCTCAGCCGCTGAAATCACAGCCGGTACATTCAAATAACTCTCCGCCGACCTTGGCGGTCCTATACAGATCGCCTCATCGGCAAACTTCACATGCAGCGAGTTCCGATCCGCCTCGCTATACACCGCGACCGTGCGAATCCCCATCTCTTTACAAGCCGAAATCACGCGCAGCGCAATCTCACCCCGATTTGCAATCAATACCTTACGAAACATCGAATCTCCAAAACGAACCAGCGCGAACTAAGATAAAAGGGATAAGAGCGGGGTAAGAATCAAACAAAATAGAGATGCAACCACTCTCCAGGCTCCACTCTAATCCCGTCTTTATTCTTTCTATCCTGGTTGCGTACTGTTCTAACGAGGCTTGATCGCGAACAACCCCTGCCCATACTCCACCGGCTGCCCGCTGGTCGCGATCTTCTCCACGATCTCGCCCGCCGCATCCGCCTCAATCTCGTTCATCAGCTTCATCGCCTCGACGATGCACAGCACCTGGCCGACCTCCACCACATCGCCCATCTTCACAAACGCCGGCGCTCCCGGCGAAGGCGAATCGTAGAACGTTCCCACGATCGGCGACTTCACCACATGCTGTTTCTCCTCCACCGGCGCGCTCTCAGCCGGGTGCGGATGCGGGTGCGTCACCTGTCCCGAAGTCTGCGGAGTCGGCACCTGCACCGGCATGGCCGGTGCTTTGCCCACAAAATTGATCTCCAGCTTTACGTCGCCCTTCGACCACGAAAACTCCGCGATCTCGCTGGCCTTCAAAAATTCAACCAGCTCCCGCAATTCCTTCAGTTCATTCCCGTCCATCATCTCTCCTGACAATCACTCATTGCCCTCTACTCCCTACACCCTGCTTTAAAGCTCCATCCACGCCTTCGTACTGGGCGTCAAAATCTCGCATCCGTCGCTCGTCACCAGCACCGTATCTTCGATCCTGATCCCGAACTTTCCTGGCAGATAAACTCCGGGTTCAATTGTAACTACCATCCCGGCCTTCAGCTTCTCTTCGCTCGTTTTTCCCAGCCGCGGAGCTTCATGAATCTCAATTCCAACCCCATGCCCGGTCGAGTGCGTAAACCACTCCGCCAGCTCTGCCTTCTCCAGCACCGACCGGCAAGCCTGATCCACCGACGCCGCCGTCACCCCCGGCCTGACCGCCGCCACGCCCGCCATCTGCGCTTCCAGCACGGCTTCATAGGCGGCAAACTCACCCTTGCGCGCCGCTCCCATATGCACCGTGCGCGTCATATCCGAGCAGTACCCATCCAGCACCACGCCGAAGTCCAGCGTCACAAATCCGCGCTTCGGCAGCTTCGCCGTGGTTGCGCGCCCGTGCGGCAGCGCGCTGCGTTCACCGCCCGCCACGATCGACTCGAAGCTCATCCGCTCCGCGCCCTCTAGCCGCGCCATATACTCGAGCGCCATCGCTACCTCGAACTCACTCGCGCCTGCGACGATATGCTCCAGCACCTGATCGAACAGCCTGCATCCCAGCGCCGCGGCCGCTCGCATTTTGTCCTGTTCAATCTCGTCCTTCACCTCGCGCAGTCCCGCGACCAGCCCTGTCGTCCGCAAAAAGAAACTCCGCCGCAGCTTCGCGGGCAATGCTGCCTTCCAGCCATCCAGCGTCGCAATCGTCGTAACTCCCGCGTCATACCCAAAGCGCACAAGACCCTGCTCCGCAGCCCACTCGCACGCCGCCATCGAGACCGACTTATCCACCACGGTCACGATCTCCGCCGCATCGCATTCCTGCTGCGCCTGCGTCGTATAGCGCCCATCGGTAAACATTGTGACTCGCGAGCCCCGCACTACCAGCGCCGCATTCGATCCCGTGAACCCGCACAGATACCGCACATCCGCCGGCTGAGTCACGAGCAGCGCCTCAGCCCCCGCGCGCTTCATCGCCGCTGCCACCCGTCTCCGCCTGATCGAAGGAATCATCTGAACCATCTTACGGCAGGGAGCAGGGATGAGGTCAGATCGCGGCCCTTCCTGATCTCCGATCCCTTGCCCCTGATCCCTGTATCATGGTCTATGCGTTCTCTTCCGACCCAGCCTCGACCGCGAACGCTGACCCGCCGCACCTTCATCGCCGGCTCGCTCACCGCAGCCTCCGCTCTCGCGCTCTACTCGAACGAATTTGCACGCCACAACCTGGAAATCGCCGAGCGCACCTTCTTCATCCGCAACCTTCCGCCCGCATTCGACAGCTTCCGCATCGTCCAGTTCTCCGACATTCACCTGGAGCAGTACACCGAAGACTTCTTTCTCAAAGAAGTCATCGCCCGCGTCAACGCCCTCAAAGCCGACCTTGTGCTCGTCACCGGAGATTTCGTCAGCCGCGGCCCTTTATCGGTCGATTACTCTTTGGCCTCGGCCGCACGCTGCGGCGAGTTGCTGAGCACCCTCACCTGCCCCCAGCGCTTCGGCATCCTCGGCAATCATGATGTCGTAGTCGGCGCTCGCGTCGTGCGCGACCACATGGAAGACAACGGCCTTCCCCTGCTCGTGAATCAGTACACCCGCATCGAACACAACGGCCAGCACATCTTCCTCGGCGGTCTCGACGACTTCTCCGGAGGAAGTCCTGATCTCACCCAGGGCATGCCCGCAAGCCCCGACGCGCCCGTCATCGTCATGGTGCACGAGCCAGACTACGCCATCAACATCGTCAACCACCGCCGCGGCGAGCTGGTCGACCTTGTGCTGAGCGGCCATACCCACGGCGGCCAGGTGCGCATCCCCGGTCTTCGCCCGCTCGCGCTCCCCCCGTGGGGAAAGATCTTTCCCGAAGGCCATTACCTGCTCGACGGACTGCAGCTCTACGTCAACCGCGGCATCGGGACCGTCGGCATTCCCCTGCGCCTGAACTGCCCGCCCGAGATCACGGTCGCCACCCTAAAGCCGGCGGTACGTGGTATGTGATTGCTGCTGTGACTTTCTTCACGTTTTGAATTAGCTTTGACGGAACGTGAACACTTCAGAGACAAGTGCCAAAGCAGATTCCTTCGCTTTCACCCCTGCGAGCAAGGACGGCTCGCCGGGGACCCCGATTTCGCTGCGGGATGACAAAGGGGGTGGGCTGCGGGATCACAAACAGCCCCAGTTTGTGCAGGGGATGGGGCTGTTTTCGGCGGCGATGACGATCATAGGCGCGCTGAGCTACGGCGAACTGGCGGCGGCTATGCCGAAGGCCGGCGGCCAGTATGTCTATCTGCGCGAAGGGCTGGGACCAATCTGGGGTTTTCTTTATGGATGGACGCTCTTTCTGGTCATCCAGACTGGGACGATTGCGGCCGTGGGGGTCGCGTTTGGAAAATTTATGGGGGTGTTTTTTCCGGTCATCGCTGCGGACCATTGGATCTGGCATGTGGGCAAGGGGCATATAGGGCTGACGA
>CAXTMK010000182.1:6219-8468 GCA_964245315.1 uncultured Acidobacteriaceae bacterium
TTATTACGCTGCTGACTGCGGTGAATTCGCTGGGTGTACGGCTGGGATCGCTGGTGCAGAACGTCTTTACCACCGCGAAGGTGCTGGCACTGCTGGCGGTGATTGGGGTTGGGGTTATCGCGAAGAATGCAGTGGCGCTGGCTGCGAACTTCGGCACCGGATGGCATCAGTTCTGGGCTGGCGCGGGGTGGTCGCAGGTACATGCAATCCAGGTGGGCGCGGCCGGGCCGACCGTGATGGTGGGTGCGTTGACGGCAGTCGCGGTGGTGCAGGTAGGATCGCTGTTCAGCTCGGATAGCTGGAACAACGTGACGTTTACGGCGGGCGAGGTGCGCAATCCCAAGCGCAATCTGCCGCTTAGCCTGGCGCTGGGCACGGGAGCCGTGCTGCTGCTGTACATCCTGTGCAACTTCGTTTATCTGAGCGTACTTCCGCTCGAAGGCCAGCCGGATGGGACGAGCCTGGTGGGGCGTGGCATTCAGTTCGCGGCGCAGGATCGGGTGGCGACGGCCGTTATGGAGAAGGCTTTCGGGGCGATCGGCGCGAAGTTGATGGCGGGGGCCATCCTGATCTCGACGTTTGGCTGCGTCAACGGGATTCTGCTTTCGGGTGCGCGGGTTTACTACGCGATGAGCAGGGATGGGCTGTTCTTCAAGGGCGTCGGTAAGCTGAATGAAAAGACCAAAGCTCCTGTCAATTCTTTATGGGTGCAGTGGGGGTGGACGTGCCTGCTGTGCCTCAGTGGCAGCTACGGCGACTTGTTGGATTACGTGATCTTTGCGGTCCTGATCTTCTACATCCTGACGATTGTGGCGCTGTTTATGCTCCGGATCAACGAGCCGCATCTGCCGCGTCCTTACAAAGCGTTTGGATTTCCAGTCCTGCCTGCGCTTTATATCGTGATGGCAACGTGGGTTTCTGTTGTACTCTTGCGATACAAACCTCAGTACACATGGCCCGGATTGATTCTGGTTTTGCTTGGGATACCGGTGTATCTGGTTTGGAAAAGACAGGGTGTAGGGAATAAGGCCTAAGGGAGAACAGGGGACGGATGGCGAATCTACTGCAGACGAAGTCGCTGAGCACAATTATGGGTGAGGCCGCGGAGACGGGCGAGCATACGCTCAGCCGGTCGCTGGGCGCGGGCAGCCTGATTGCACTGGGTATCGGGGCTATCATCGGAACCGGAATTTTTGTGCTGACGGGGCCGGCGGCGGCTCGGTATGCGGGCCCGGGCGTGGTCTATTCGTTCATCCTGGCAGCGGTTGGGTGCGTCTTCGCGGGACTCTGCTACGCGGAGTTTTCAGCCATGATCCCGGTGGCGGGTTCGGCCTACACCTACGGCTACGCGACGCTGGGCGAAATCTTTGCATGGATTATCGGCTGGGATCTGGTGCTGGAGTATGCCTTCGGCGCGGCGACGGTCTGTTCGGGCTGGAGCGGCTATGTACTGAGCCTGGGGCAGGACTTCGGTCTGCGACTTCCGCCGGAATTGGCGGGGACGCCGGGGTCCGTTTTTGTGCTGTACAACGGCCATTGGGAGTTCCTCGGGCGGGTCAGCTCGAAGCTGGCGCAACTGCATATCGATCCGGCGACGCTGCCGCAGCGGCATGGCATTTTCAATCTGGTCGCGTTCCTGGGGATCATGCTGGTGACGACGATCCTGGTGATCGGCGTCAAGGAATCGGCTAACTTCAACAGCTTTATCGTGGTGGTGAAGCTGACCGTGCTGGTAATCTTCCTGATTCTCGGCGGCATGACGCTACTGCATCATCCGGAGCTGCCGGCGATCAACCTACATCCATTCCTGCCGGCGAATACGGGCGAGTTCGGCTCGTTTGGGTGGTCGGGCGTGCTGCGTGGAGCGGGCGTAATCTTCTTCGCGTATATCGGATTCGATGCGGTCTCGACTGCGGCACAGGAGGCGAAGAATCCCAGGCGGGACATGCCGTTAGGCATCCTGGGATCGCTGGTGGTTTGCACAATTTTGTACATTCTCGTCGCGCTGGTGCTGACCGCGCTGGTGAACTACAAGTACCTCAATGTTCCCGACTCGCTCGCGGTTGGAATTGAAGCGACCGGAGTAAAGTGGGGCTCGCTGCTGGTGAAGGTGGGCGCGCTGGGCGGACTGACGAGCACAATGGTCGTGATGCTGCTGGGCCAGAGTCGCGTGTTTTATTCGATGTCGAAGGACGGTCTGCTGCCCACGGTGTTCTAGAAAGTGCACCCGCAGTTTCACACGCCTTGGA
>CAXTMK010000182.1:8478-9097 GCA_964245315.1 uncultured Acidobacteriaceae bacterium
ATTTCTTCGATTACAGTTGGTCTTTTCGTGGCCGTGTTTGCGTCTACGATTCCGCTGGACAAACTAGGTGAGATGACGAGCATCGGCACGTTGCTGGCGTTTATCATCGTATGCGCCGGCGTGATGGTGCTGCGCAAGCGTAGCCCGGAATTGCCGCGGCCGTTCCGAGCTCCGTGGATGCCGCTGACTGGGATACTTGGCATTGCTATCTCCCTGGGCCTGCTGGCTGGGTTGCCGCTGGCCACGTGGATTCGGCTGTTTGTGTGGCTGGCGATTGGGCTGGTTATCTACTTCCTGTATGGGAAGAATCACAGCCGGGTGCAGTTGGGATTGCCTCCGGTTGCGTCGGAGTAGAGTCTCCAGGATGTGAAACGCCCGGTCTGCGGATCGAGCGTTTCTGCGTGACGGCGAAGACAGCTTCAATCGTGAGCTGTATGCCGACGGCTAAGATCAGAAGCAGATTTCTCGGAATCTAAACAATCATTGCCGAGGTGGCGCGCCCGGAGCTAAAGGCGGAGCTGTTGCGGGTGCCGCTGCGGAAGCCCGGCTGCCACGGCCACGAGGCGGCGGTGGCGAGTCGGACTGAATGGCAATGGTCGCCTGTTGAGCCGTGCCGGGG
>CAXTMK010000183.1:0-8930 GCA_964245315.1 uncultured Acidobacteriaceae bacterium
ACCGATGGTGATGCCGTGGCGCTCCTGTAGCGCCTCGTTGCCAGGAATCGGACCGAGGTCCGGAGCGCAGTCGAATCAGTTCCAACGGATACTCGCGGACACCGGCCTCAATTTGGCTAATTCGCCTCGACCGGCGCGCTCCACTTCCAGAAGGGCAAGTGCCGCTTCCCGCAGGATGCCTGTCGCACGTGCCAGGAAGAGCTCCCCGGCCGAGGTGAGCCGAACCTTGCGACTAGTGCGTTCGAAGAGACGCGCACCCAGGTCGTCTTCCAACTGCTTGATCTGTAGGCTTAGCGGAGGCTGGGCAATGTGCAAGCGTCGAGCAGCCGCGCTGAAAGAGAGTTCCTCAGCGATGGCTACAAAATAGCGAAGGTGACGCAGTTCCATCTGAGCTCGACCAGGGCGGGTAAGGCATTCTCATCCATACCCTACCGCTATAGGTATGCGACAAACAAAGTATTTCCCAAATCCGACCGATGGCTTGAAGATATTCCTATGAGAATCGGCCACGAGTCAGCAGCGACCATCAGCCAATCCCGCGAAGTACGGCTCCGGAGCCGTACAAACACCATTCCGACATCCGAGAACTTCTCCATCGAGACTGTATCCCTCCAACCCCCGGGACCTGACGATGTGCAAGTGCAAAACCTGTTCATGTCCGTCGATCCCTACATGCGAGGACGCATGAAGGATCGTCCCAGCTACGTGCCGCCCTTCCAGATCGGACAGGCGCTGGAAGGCGGCGCGGTGGGCCGAGTCGTGCAGTCCAACTACAAAGGTTTAAAGATCGGTGATACGGTGCTCTCCATGCTGGGCTGGCGGGAGGCGTTCAACGCGCCAGGCAAAAGTCTGCAGAAAGTAGACGCAGAGGCTCTGCCTCCGGAGGCCTACCTTGGTGTGGCGGGATTGCCTGGACTCACGGCGTACATCGGCTTACTTGACGTGATCAAGATCAAGGCTGGCGAGAGACTCTTTGTGTCGGCGGCATCCGGAGCCGTAGGTTCGGTGGTCTGCCAACTCGCCAAGATCAAGGGAGCAACAGTCATCGGCTCGGCTGGTGGGACGGAGAAGTGTGACTTCCTGCGCGAGATCGGGGTAGACCGGGTCATCGACTACAAACAGACCAAGGATCTCACCGCATCGCTTGGTGAGGCTGCCCCCGACGGGATCGACGCCTACTTCGACAACGTCGGCGGACCGCATTTGGAAGCGGCGCTCACTCATGCCAATCCGTTTGCGCGCATAGCGCTCTGCGGCTCAATCGCTGGGTATAACGGCGAGGAGACCGGTCCGAACAACCTGTCAGTGGCGACCCGCAAGCGCCTTCGACTCGAAGGCTTCGTAGTCTCGGACCATTTTGACCAGATGCCCAGCTTTGTAGAGAAGATGACTGCTTGGATTCAGGCCGGCGAAGTTCGCTACAAGCAAACGGTGGATGAAGGCATTGAACAAGCGCCCCACTCGTTCCTGAAGCTGTTCAACGGAGACAATTTTGGGAAAATGCTGGTCAAGCTGGCTCGAAACGATTAGTGCGGAACGTCTGCTCCGAATAAGTCCATCAGGTATTCGATGATTGCCCTTGCCTCTTTGAACTGGAGTAGCTATGCAAAACACAACGTCTGAGTGCAGATCTGATACGAACGATGATGCTCTCGCCCGAGAAGGCTCTAAGAATGTAGGTCTGCCTAGTGCGAATCCGGAAGACTTGCAACCGCACAGCAGTGCATTTGCAAAAGATTGATTTCTCCGCTGGATGCTCGACGTAATCTGCTTCTTACCACCCTGTGCTACCCACCCAAGCGATGTTGTTACTGCTGGACCGCTCGCGCGAAGCAATGGCTGGGTAGCAGGGCGAGACGCCCTGGATGCGCTGGGAGATGGACAACGCCAGTTTACAAGAGATCATCCAGGGCTTTGGGCAGCAACGCAGCTGCCAGTGGCTGGATGGAGCGAAGCGTCTCAGAAGACAGCGGATGCCTACCTCGCCTTGGTTCTGGCCGTCCTGCGCGGCTACGGCGCCACAGGCGATCAAGCGATCCATGCAGCGCGGTTCATACGAGCTTCCCTGCGGGGCTTTATCGATCTTGAGCTTGGTGGAGGATTCGGATTATCTCAGGACGTGGACGCAAGTTTCAGGACACTCCTGCACCTGCTCGATGCAGGTCTGCGCTCACTCACGTTGCAGTAAGGCTGATGTACTGTCCGGCTCTTCTCCTTTAAGCCGCCTGCAACGCTTTGAAAGGGCGAAATCACGAGCTTCTGGTTAGTAGCGAGAAACATGTTTTGTAAGAAGCAATGCCTACCCTCGGCTTCGAGGTCGGCCCGACCCGGAATGCTACCCACTTACGACTTACCAGTAGCGATCGGTATGCGATCGCCGGAAGGTTACCCGAGTCAGCAGACCTCGCCTGTCAGCTTGCAAGCCCACCCAGGGGCCTCTCCTCGGGCGAGCTTTGCGCAAGCAGGGTCGCAGCGTCAGGCCGATTGCAGGCTCGCCAGCGTCCTGAGCAAACTGGCAAGGCAGCATCACTGCGCAGCCGCGCGGCGGTATTCGAGGACCCGCGAGACATTGGCTTCTACCCATCGAGTCAACGGCTGAACATGGGCAGCCAGTTCGAGGCCGAGCGGTGTGAGGCTGTACTCCACCTTTGGCGGCTTTGTCGGGAAGACCACGCGCAACACAAAGCCATCTGCTTCAAGTGCATGAAGCGAGTGCGCGAGCATGCGTTCACTCACGCCGCCGATCCGCCGCGCAAGTTCGCTGAAGCGATGTGTCTTTTCAAGCAGCATCACCAGAATCAAGGAACTCCATCGCGTCGCGATGTGATTGAGAACCTCACGTGACGGGCAGTCTGCCGCATACAGGTCACCCTTTTGCTTGCGTCCGGTCCTTCGTGTCCGCTGCAGTTCGTTGCTCATGAAAGTAGCTTACACGAATGTACGTACTTACATTTTGTAAGCTGGTACGCTATGCTCCAAATTGTTGAGACATTTCTCAGCCAAGGAGCATGGACATGATCGTCGTCACAGGAGCAACGGGACAGCTGGGGAAGCTCGTCGTGGAAGAGTTGTTGAAAACAGTCCCCGCATCGCAGATCGTCGCCGCCGTGCGGGACCCGCAGAAAGCCCAGGACCTTGCAGCAAAGGGCATAGAGATCCGGCAGGCAGATTACGCACAGCCGGAGAGCCTTGCCGCGGCGTTTGCGGGCGCTGAGAAGGTGCTGCTGATCTCCTCGAGCGAGGTTGGACAACGCGTCGCGCAGCATCAGGCAGTGGCCGACGCAGCGCGAGCGGCCGGGGTCAAGCTGCTGGTTTACACCAGCATCCTGAACGCCGACAGCTCGAACCTTCTGCTTTCACAGGAACACAAGGCCACTGAGGCATACCTACGCGCCTCCGGCGTGCCTTTCACCCTGCTACGCAACGGCTGGTACACGGAAAACCAAACCGGATCGCTTGCGGCTGCAGTCGAACACGGGGCCATCCTGGGTGCTGCCGAAGAGGGCCGATTCGCGGCAGCGACCCGTGCGGATTATGCTGCTGCTGCTGCTGCAGTGCTGACCGGCACGGGCCATGAGAACAAGGTATACGAACTGGGCGGCGATGAACCATACACGCTGGCTGAACTCGCCGCCGAAGTTGCACGGCAGACCGGCAAGCCCGTGGCCTACAAGAATTTGCCGCAGGCCGAGTATGCCAAGGCCTTGACCGGCTTCGGCCTGCCGGAAGGCTTAGCCGCGGCGATTGCGGACGCCGACGCGGGGGCAAGCCGGGCCGAATTGGACACACGGTCACACGACCTCAGCAAGCTGATTGGCCGCTCCACAACATCCATGCCGAAAGCCGTGGCCGCTGCGCTTGCGCGTAAATAGAGCAGAAGGTTGCACAACGAGGAAGCTGACCCTTACCCAGCTCAGCTTCTTGAGGAGAAGCCGATGACCACAGAACCACGTTGGCACTATATCTACGACCCGCTTTGCGGCTGGTGCTACGCCGTCGCACCCTTAGTCAAGGTCGCGCGTACAGTCATGCCAGTTATGCTTCACGGCGGTGGCATGATGACTGGCACTCGCCGGCAGAAGATCACCCCGGAGTGGGAAGCTCATGTCGGCCCGAACGATCGTCAGATCACGCAAGTGACTGAGCAGGTATTCAACGAAGCGTACCTGAACGGCTTGCTAGCGGTTCTTGACTCGGAGCCTTCCACGGCAGCCATGCCAGCGGCGGAACAGGTGAATGCGACCGGCCTGCACATGCTCGCACACTTATACGAAGCGCACTACCTGGAAGGGCGCGGGATTGCAGACGAAGGTTCTTATCGACCTTGCGCAAGAGGTTGGCTGGGACCGGAAATCTTTTCGGAGGCACTCGGCATGTTGCGCGGAGCAGCAGTCAATAGCCGTTTCGCGGAGAGCCGTGAGTTTTGGTCACAAGCGGCGGTAGAGGGTTTCCTGCGTTCGTCTTGGAGCGGAACGGCACCCTGGAGCGGTTGGACCACACGCAGTTCCCAGGCAGACCGGAGGCTTGGCAGAATGCTTTAAGAAGCATGACTTTCGGTTCTTCTACAGGCCCATCATTGGTGGTTTGAACACCAGAACTGCGCCAGTGATTACACCGAAAAAGGTGGCGATACATTGCACGTGGTCGGAGGGAGCTTCCAGCTCGGACGGCATGCCCGGCGTTTACTCCCCTACAGCAAGGTATGACGTTAGTTGTCGTCGGCTGAGGATGCAGCGTTACGCTTCATCGGGTTTTCCGAACAATCCCTCAAAGGGAGCTTCTTTAACACGTGGGTCCCGGTCTGTACCAAGAATCTCTCCTACGAAGTCCAGGAACACTTTGATCTTAGGCGCCAGCGCAGCAGGACCGAAGTAGAGGGCCGATACCATGGCAGGTCTCGGATGCCACTGAGGCAGTATTGGAACGAGCCGAGGGAAAATCTCTGGTTGTCTCGCCATATAGAGCGGAAGGATCGCAATGCCGAGACCCCGTAACACCAGATCGCACATGACCACAGGATCGCGAGTGATGACACGGAAGGTCGGGGCTACCTCTGCGACATGAGACGAGTCGCTCTTCAAGCGCCAGGTCTCTGCGCCTATGCAAGCGTGCGTGAGTAATTCATTGGGGAGAACCGGCTTACCAGCATGCTGAACATATTCCCTGCTCGCGAACAAGCCTCGCAGAGTACTGGGATACTTCCGCATGCGCCTCATAGAATCCCTCGGCGGGACGATCTTGAAGAATACGTCCACGTCGTCTCTTGGCTCTCGCTCGAAGTCATCCGTGTACGTCTCGATTGCAACGCGGATCTCTGGATATTTTTGTAAGAAATCAGGAAGTATCTGGACCAGCAGGCCGTTAGCTAAAACGATGGGACTACAGACCCTGATGAGACCGCGGGGGTTGACGCGCCGTTCCTGTAACGTTTCGCTTCCGATCCTGATCGTTCGAAGCGCTTGATTACAGCTGACGAGGAACTCTGTGCCAGCATCCGTGAGCGAAACGCCCTTTGGACTTCTCCTCAGGAGAAGCACCTCCAAATGCTTTTCCAATCTGGTTGTCGCACGTGCGACGGTCGATGTCGGCAGGCGTAGCTCTCTGCCGGCGGCGCTGAACGTTCCACTGCGCGCCACGACTGTGAACACCCGCACATCATTAAGGTCCAGCATTAGAGCCTTCGCTCGTCGGTTCGGCCTGATCCGCAGTTCGCGGTGAGCCAAAACTCGCTCTCCAGGGGGCCTCCACTACCGTATTGCAGAACCCCATCCCCCGACAAGAGTAGTGCGTATCCTGGTACCAGGAGTACCTGGCAATGGATGACAACGCCCGGAAAGCCGAGTTGGCGAGATTCCTTCGTACACGACGGTCGATGATCCAGCCGGAAACAGTAGGCCTGGCAGGAGGACGGCGGCGGAGGACCCCGGGACTGCGCCGAGAGGAAGTTGCCTCCCTGGCTCAAGTTGGGTTGGCTTGGTATACATGGCTTGAACAAAGCCGGGATATCCAGGTCTCCAGGGAGGTCATCGAGCGCATAGCGAAGGCGTTGCGTCTTTCGCACTCGGATACTGCTTATTTTCGGTCCTTAGCAGGCAAAGAAATCGCCAACACTGAACAAGGCAGGGGCGAGGAACTCCGAGACGTGCAGCGTTTGCTCGATGGCTTCACTGCAGAACCAGCGATGCTCTGGAACGAACGCTTCGACTGCCTTGCCTTCGATCACTTGGCCGACGTGATCTACGACTGGTCTGAGTCGACTTTACCTTTTGGCCGAAATCTCGCCTGGAGGAACTTCATGGACCCCGCGAGACTCGGCTTCTACGACGAACGTGTCCTGCGTAGCGGTGTGGGTTTGCTGCGGGTGCGCTATGCCCAACATTTAGGTGAGCCGGGATTCGCGTCGCTCATCGCCACTCTGCTCGAAAGCAGCACTGCATTTCGACGTTTCTGGAAGGAGCAACAGACGGAATCCCTTGACCCTTGTCGTTTGCCATTGCACACCCGAGGTTCGGGATTCTTCGACTACGCTCAATCCGGGCACTATACCCGGCACTGCCCGAAAGCACGCTGGCTTTTGTTTCGCCTGATGACACGGCAACGGAAGACGTATTTAGGAATATCGCTCCTCTCGGTCGGCCTGGGCGGGTCTAACCAGGTCGAAGTGCGTGGGAGCTCATCGGCTTACTTGCGGCGCGAGTCGCTTGCAAGGCTACTGCTGGGCGCTGGAACAGCGAACGTGTTCAGCAAGGAGCATACGGTCTCGTAACACCCCGCAAGAAAAACCATATCGACGAGACCTCGAACTCCAAACACATCCCTGGCTTGATCAAACAGTTCTCGTGAGACGGTGCGCTCCAGCGCGAGTTGCTTCGTGAACTGCTGTGCTAACTGTTCTTCGTTCGAGAGATCGTTTGCGACCACACCCTGCGCAAGCTCCTCAACAGCACCCTCCGGAAGCCCCGCGGTCCGCGCAACAGCAGCGTGAGCATACAATTCGTATGGCGCCTTCCAGACAGATCCAACGGTGAGAATTACGACTTCACGCACTCGCTCCGTCAAGCTTGTCATCTTTTGTTCTGCATTCTGGAACTGTAGAAAAGCACCTCCGAGATCCGGGCTTTCTAACACAATGTTGAAAGGTCCGATGAGCCGCCCGTCATCCATCTTCGCTACAAAACCGGAGGCGTTGGCCCAGGGAACAGCAGTTTCGCTGATTACCTTGTAGAGGCTCTGTTGGCTTGCAGTCAGCTCAGCCGGTTCTGACAACGGAATTCGGCCACCGAGATTGTCATCCGTACTGGACATCCGCCCTCCCTACTGATCGAGACCGACAGCGTTTGACGGTACGTCAAAGGCCATCAGCGTTAGAGAAACCATCGTGAACCAACCCATGAGCACCGTGACGTCGACAATGCCGGCGTCGCCCAGGAGTTCCTTGCATCGCTTGTACAGTCCAGTTGGAACGACGCGATGATTGGCAAGGGCTAGAGCGAGTTCGTAGATGGACTGCTCTCGCGAATCCGCAAAAGATGTTGGCAGGCCCGCGATGAGAGCCTCTACGCTCTTGGGTTCGAGGTGGCCTTGCTTCTCGCCGATTTGTTCATGTTCATAGTTGCCGTACGCCGCCCGCCACTGACCATTGATGACGTTGGTCACGATCTCGATCTCAGCCTTCGTCAGAGTGGACTCCTTCTGGTAATAGTAGCCAGTTGGAACGATCGTCCTGGATAACTTCGGATTGGCCAGCCAGATCTTATGGGGACCGGGCACTACACCGCGAAGCTTCATCGTGAAGTCGTAGGCGTCTTTCATCTCCGGTGACATCTCACCGATCGGAGTTTCCTGAAAGCGGCCGAAGGTACCAAAATCGCTCATTTCTGCCATGTATCCTCCTGTGATCGCCGCAAGAGTGTCGATGAAGAACAGCCTTACCTTACGGGCAATCGGAGCCCAAACCGCGCTCCTGTGCGAGCAAACACAAAACTTAGATGCGTTGGCAACTCGAATACACGTTAACGCAGCGCAAAACGAAATTGCACTTATGCTACAGTGACCGCCGGGCGGCATCACTGCGCGTTGCATCACATCTCCGAAGCCTTCGCCTTTGCTACACGGAGATGCTCAGATGCCACCTGAAAAGACTATTCAAGCCAAGCTCTCAACAGTCGCCCACTTCCCGCCCGAATACTTTCTGGAGAATCTTGCGGTTCGCCAGGACAATTCGATTCTGGTAACGGTGGCGAACCGTCATGAATTGTGGTTTGTTCCATCGGCGATTGGAGAGCAAACAGTCACGCCAGTATTGTTGTTCACTTTTGCTGAAGTGGCGTGCGGCATCACGGAAGTCGAGCCTGACATTTTCTATATTGCCACAGGAAACTTCTACACAACACACGAGGCGTATCTGCATCGGTTGGATCTGCGCAACTGGCGGGTTGGTACGTCGGTCCAACCGGAGATGGTGCTGCAGTTCCCCCCTCTGGCGCGGGGTTTGAATGGCAGCTGTCTGATCGCGCCTGGCGTGTTGCTGGTAGCAGATTCCTTCGCGAGCCTTATCTGGCGCATCGATCTGCCATCTGGCGGGGGTACCCCGACGGCTCGTGTTTGGATGAAGCACGAGAGCATGGGCTACTATCCCGGCCAACTCAAACCCGAACAGCCAGGCGTCAATGGTGTACGTTTCGCGGCGAAGACGAATCATCTTTACTACACTGCGACTGCCAGGAAGTTGTTCATGCGTATACCCGTTGATCCGGAGACGCACGATCCTGCGGGAGAGCCCGAACTTGTGGTCGCCGGTAGGATGGGAGATGACTTCTGCATTGATGAGGATGCTGGCGTCGTATACCTGACAACCCACCGCCAGAACACGATTGACCGCGTCTCGATGAATCCTGCCGAGAACAGCGGATTCACGCAGAGCGTAGCAG
>CAXTMK010000184.1:0-8808 GCA_964245315.1 uncultured Acidobacteriaceae bacterium
CTGATGAACTGCCTTGGGTTCGTGGTAGATCTCGGTAGAGCCGCACCAGATCATCACCTGGCGATCGGTTTTGGTCTTGAACTCCGCTATGTCGTTGCGGATCTGGTTGGCGAGATCGCACTTGTTCTTGCCGATCTTCTTTTTGGTCGGGGTGAGGCGCTTGACGTAGCGCTCCTCGAACGCGGCGGGCATGGGCTCGATGGATTCCAGGAACGGCCGCATGGATTCGAGCTGGTCGCGGTCGAGCACCTGAGCCGTTTTAGCTGCGTCGTATAAATTCCCACCAAAGATATCCCAGCCGGTGAAGACGAGGTCTTCGAGCGGCGCGATGGGGGCGAAGTCCTTGATGAGCGGCGTGCGATCGTCGGTGCGCTTGCCCAGGCGGATGGTGCCCATCTGGGTCATGGAGCCGATGGGTTTGGCAAAGCCGCGGCGGACGGCTTCGACGCCGGCGATGAGCGTGGTTGCGACGGCTCCCATGCCGGGGATCATGACGCCAAGTTTTCCTGTGTGAGGAGTGATGCTGGCCGCTTCGTTGTTCGCGGCGCCGGGTGTAGACATGCTGGGTAAGACCCTTCTATGAGGCGGATTTCCGTAGTAGCGGACACTCTAGTATCGCTCAGGCGGGATGGGCGGCGCAAACTAGGCGTGCTCGGTGCGGATGCGGTTCTTCCAGTGCGAGATGACGTAGTAGACGAAGGCCACCACGATCACCGCCTCGACCGCGAGGTGGAAGCGCTGGAAGACCTGCTTGAACTCGGGGTTGGTATCGAACGACGCGCCGAGCCGCATGCCCACATACGCCAGCGCGTAGCACCACGGCCACGAGCCGATGAAGGTGTAGAGGTGGAACTTGACCTGGTTCATCTTCGCCACGCCCGCCGGAAAGGCGATGAAAGTGCGAATGATCGGCAGCATGCGTCCGATGAGCACGGCGAGCGATCCGAAACGCACGAAGAAGCTGTCGACGCGGTCGAGATCGTGACGGCTTAGCAGCAGGTAGCTGCCGTAGCGCTCGACCATGGGCCGTCCGCCCTTAGCGCCCACCCAGTAGGCCGGGATTGACCCGATATTCGAGGCCAGCGAGGCGACCGTTGCCAGCAGGATGAGCTGCATCTGCGAGTGGCACAGCGCATAGCCGGCCAGCGGCATGATGACCTCGGACGGGATGGGGATGCAGGCCGACTGGATCGCCATCAGCAGCACGACGCTGAAGTATCCGCCGCTTGCGATGAGAGCGACCAGGGTTGCGATGATTTTCTCAGACATGAGGTTTCAGTATATCCAGTGGGCATGAGCCGAGCCTTTGTTAGGATTGAAATTCAGGAGAAACGACGAGACATGGCTGACTTTATCCCCCCTAAGAACGAGGTTCCGGAGCGCGAAGCGACCGAGAGAGCGATTTCATCCGTATCCGGCACATGGCGGGTGTCGGACCTGTCCGGCGAGACCACCCCCGCGCCAAATTCGGGTCAGCGTCCGCTGGCGGTGGCGTCTTCGCCGTCAGCCGTGATGGAGCGTCCCGCGCCGGTGCGGCCGATCAGCCCGTACGCGCAGGGCGAACCCTCGCGCGAGAAGACGACGCCGGTAAAGCGGCAGATTATCTGCTTCACCTTCTACAAGGTGATGCCGGAGTGGCGCCGCCTGCCGGCCGCGACCAAGGCCGAGCACAAGGCTGCGTTCGCGGATGTGCTGCAGCGCTGGAATCGGCTGGGCGAGTTCCTTTCGCTCACCTACTCGACCGTCGGCACCCGCGGTGATGTGGACATGTGCGTGTGGTCGATCGGCTACTCGGTCGAGGAACTGAACCGCATGCGCGCGGAACTGCTGCGCACGCCGATGGGCGGCTACCTGACCACGCCGCACAACTTCCTCTCGATGACCAAGCGCTCGCAGTACCAGATCGATCGCCCGGACGAGAGCGAAGGCGAAGGCCGGGGCGCGATCCGGCCGGGCGGGCAGAAGTACATCTTCATCTATCCTTTCTGGAAGACGCGGCCGTGGTATCTGCTGAGCGCCGCCGAACGCAAGCGGCTGATGGACGAGCATATCCGCATCGGGCTGATGTATCCGCGTGTAAAGCTGAATACGACGTACTCGTTCGGCATCGACGACCAGGAGTTCGTGGTGGCGTTCGAGACCAACTTTCCGGAAGACTTTCTCGACCTGGTGCAGCAGTTGCGCGAGACGGAGATCAGCTTGTATACGCTGGCCGATACACCCATCTTCAGCTGCGTGAGGATGCAGCCGCTGGAGATGCTGGATCGGCTGGGATAAGAGCGAAATGCCTGCCACGGATTGACGGAAAGACGGATAGGCTGGGATTAGAGTGGTGTGGTGGGGTTCAAGAACATTCCGCTGGAGAAGCGCTTGGCCGTATCTTTTCTTGAGATGGCATCTGAAGCGCTTCTACTCAGTCTGTTCTTGATTTTCCTGTCGGGCGGTTCCGGCAACTGGAGCTTTCTAACGGCCTTCGGGTTTTCGTTTTTTGCCATACTCCTCATGTTCGTTACTACCGGCTATGTGTTAACCACATCATTGATCGGCGCATTTTGGCGGAGCCAGAGGGCTGGGTTCTATCCGGTGATTGCTTCCGTCCTCTTCCTTGGTCATTTTGAAGTCTGAGTCTCGTCGCGGGCGGAGCCTTTGATCCAACTACGAGGCTTCGCATCCGAGGAGCCGGTATCTGCATCGTGTTTGCCTGCACATATGTAGGCAGCTATCTTCTGAGCCGGGCTAACAGGAGCCATACCATATGAAATCTGTACGAGGGTCGGTAGTCCGGAAGTCCGCGAAGTCGCCGATTGGGGCGGCTGCGCGATCGATTGCGGCTTCGGAGCCGGTTTCGGTGAAGAAGCAATCGGGAAAGACGAAGAAGCCGCTGGCGGCGGAGCGGATTGCGGCGATTCTGGATGCGCTGGCGAAGACGTATCCGGGCGTCGTCTGCGCGTTGAACCATCGCAGCGCGTGGGAGCTTACGGTCGCAACCATCCTTTCAGCCCAGTGTACGGATGTGCGCGTAAATCTCGTGACGCCGGCGCTCTTCAAGGCCTTCCCGACGCCGAAGGCGATGGCCGCCGCTGGGCTGCCCGAGCTTGAGGAGTTGATCCGGACTACCGGGTTCTTTCGCAATAAGGCCAAGTCGATCAAGGGCGCGGCCGCGGCGGTGGTCGAGAAGTTCGGCAATCAGGTTCCGCAGACGATGGACGAGATACTGCAGCTTCCGGGTGTCGCGCGCAAGACGGCCAATGTGGTGCTGGGTTCGTGGTACGGAATCGCCGTCGGCGTGGTGGTGGATACGCATGTGCTGCGGCTCTCGCGGCGGCTGGAGCTGACGAAGAACGACCAGCCGGAGAAGGTCGAGCAGGATTTGATGAAGATCATCCCACAGGACCGCTGGATCGCGTTCTCGCATGAGCTGATTCATCACGGACGGCAGATCTGCGTGGCGCGGACGCCGAAGTGCGCGGACTGCACGCTGGAAAAGCTGTGCAACTCGAGAGATAAGACGTGGAGCTCGCATTAGCGCCCGCAAAGCAAGGCGGAACGGGGATCGAACGGAAGACGGGATAAGAGCGGAGCTGATAATTTCAGGCCGCCAACAACCCTGTGAGGGCTTTTACGAGCGCCGTGACGGTCGCCTCAGCCGCCTCGCATGTCGATTCCAATCCAAGATCGCGCATGGCCTGTGACGTGATCGGACCGATCGACGCGAGAGCGATTCCCTCCGGCAGCCTGAGCGATGCCTCATCCAGCAGGGCGACCAGATTTTGCGCAGTCGATGCGCTGGTTAAGGTGATCGCGTCCGGCGGATCGTTCTCAAATAGCTCCCGCAGTTGCTCCACCGAGGAATCGGGGATGACTGTCCGATAAGCCTCGGCAACAGTCACGCTTGCACCAGCTTCGGTGAGCATGTCGGGCAGCGCATCGCGAGCGATGGCGGCGCGGACCAGTAGCATGCGCGCTCCGGGCGCATGGTCACGCAGGGATTCGGCGAGCGACTCGGCGACGGCCTGCGGCGGAGTCAGGTTGAGGAACAGGCCGGCTTCGACCACAGCCTTCGCCGTTGCCGGTCCAATGGCGGCGGTGCAATGCGGCTGCGGCGAGAGCCCGAGATGGCGGGCACGATCCGCGAACGCCGCGACCGCGTTGGCGCTGGTGAAGATGAGCCATTCGAAGCGGTCGATCTCCGCGATGGCGGCGTCCAGCGCGGCGTAAGAGGATGGCGGCACGATCGCGATGGTGGGAATCTGGATGGTGGTTGCGCCGAGCCCCTCGAGTTGGGCGGCCAATGGGGAAGCCTGGCCCTTGGCGCGGGTGATCAGGATACGGCGATTGGTGAGGGGAAGCACAGAGTCGATCTTAGCCTGAGGAGTAGCGGAGTTTTGGCTTCCCGCGGAGACCGGACCTCGGCCGCTACCACTAATATACTTACGATTGAACCGTTGTAGTGGATTGGACATCCATCATCGGCGGGCGAGCGCGAGGCCTTGCGCCACGGAGGTGAACTCGTTGCCGGTGACTACGCGGCCGGGAAAACGAGCCTCGAAGATCGCGCGGACGGCGGGAACGAAGCTCGTGCCGCCAGTCAGGAAGACTCGGTCTATATCCTTGGGTGCGAGGCCGGTCTGCTTGAGCAATGAGTCGATGGCGGCGGCGATCTGGGTCAGCTCGGGGGCGATCCATTGCTCGAATTCGGCGCGGGTTACGCTGGTGCGTAGTTCGACCGAGCCGGCGTCCGGCCCGGCGAAGATGAAGTCGGCGGTGTCGCTGGTGGAGAGCGCCGTCTTGGTGCGCTGCACGGCCTGGTGCAGCTGGTAGCCGAGGTCTTCGTCGATGATGGCCAGAAGCGAGTCGAGCTTTTCCGGCTCGAGCGCGCGTTTGCGGGCGGTGGTCAGCAGGTCGAGCACGTTGCGCGTGCGCAGGAACGACAGGTAGTGCCAGCGTTCCAGGTTGGCGTAGATCCAGGCGGGCACGGCCGGAATGCCCTTGCCGCCGCGGGCAAGCGACTCCGACCCCAGCGCGGGCGAGACCAGCTTGCGCACAATGCGGGCGTCAAAGGCGTCGCCGGCAAAGGGCAGGCCGCAGGTGCCGAGCACCTCGCGCCGGCGCAGGACGGAGAAGTCGCTGGTGCCGCCGCCGAAGTCGCCGATCAGGATCGTTTCTGCACCTCCTTGCTCGCGGGTCTGGAAGCTGTAGGCCGCGGCGATGGGCTCGAACTCGAAGTCGATAGAGTCGAAGCCCGCGCGCAGGAAGGCGGTGCGCAGGCGCTCGACCGCAAAGTCGTCGTCGGCTGAGGTCTCGGCTCCGACGAAGCGCACCGGACGGCCGACCGTGGCGTGGCGGATGGGAAAGCCGAACTGCTTTTCGGCGGCTAGCTTCAGATCGGTAAGGATGCGGGAGATGAGCTCTTCAAGCAGGTAGTGGCGGCCGAAGACCTCAGTGCCGGTGAGCGTGCGGGCGGTCAGGTAGGACTTCAGCGACTGAATCAGGCGGCCGGGCCGATCGCCTTCGCGGTGCGCGGCGAGGTAGCGTTCGATGGCGGTCGCGCCGGAGCTCGAGAGCAATCCCTGCTTCGCCTTTTCCAAATACAGGATCGACCGCGAGCTGGGATTGTCGTGGGCAAACCGCAGCAACTGCACCTCGTCGCCGGTGGCGAGCGCGATGGAGCTGTTGGTGGTGCCGAAGTCGATCCCGATGCTGGAGCCGTTTTGAGACATGAACGGCTATTATTGCGCAGATGGAGGATTCAGCCTGTGAGTATCGAGTCGGACCTGAAGGGGATTGCGCTGCAGGAGCAGCAGCTGCAGTTTGCGGCGTTTGGAGCGGATACGGCGTGGGCTGTCGGCAGCCGGCTGCGCGAGGACGCGGTCACGCGAGGCGCGGCGATGACATTTGAGATCCAGATCGCCGGGCGGACGCTGTTTCTCGCGACAACCGAGGGCGCTCCGGCCGGTCAGGCGGATTGGATTCGCCGCAAGCGCAACGTGGTGATGCGCTTTGGGCGCAGTTCGTATGCGATCGGGCGGCAGCTGGAGCTGGAGGGGCTGACGATCGAGCAGCGCCACGGGCTGACGCTCGCGGACTATGCCATGCACGGCGGCGGGTTTCCGATCCTGCTGCGCGGGACCGGGTGCATCGGCAGCGTGATCGCCAGCGGGCTGCACCAGCGGGTGGATCATGCGATGGTGGTTGACGCTTTGGCGGGCGTGTTGGGGGTTAATGTGGAGCGGCTTCCGGAGTGAGTATCCCCAGGGTCGACGATAAAACCATCGAACATGGGGGCACCCTGGGAGTTCAAAAGCTCCAGGGCGCCGAGGCCGATGAGTTGCTGGCCGGCGCGGTAGCCCAACCCGTGGGCAGATTCGTGGGGCAAGGAGTCGAGCGCAATCTGCACGGATTGCTCGCCGTCGGGTGCTAGCACCTGCGCGTGGAGGCTCCAGCCGTAGCCGGTGGAGAGGCAGTGCGCGCCGAGCGGCAGATCACAGCCGCCGCCCATCGCGGAGAGGAACGCGCGTTCGGCGTCGGTGGCGAAGCGGGTGGGCGCGTGTTCAAGCACAGCGACGACGGCGCGGATAGGTGAGTCGGCGCGAGTCTCGAGCGCGAGCGCCCCTTGGCCGGGCGCGGGGGTGAGTTCGTCGATCTCGAAGCGCTGATGGACGCTTTCGGTGCGTTCCAGGCGGTCCAGGCCGGCGCAGGCGAGAACCAGCGCGTCGCATTCGCCCTCTTCGAGCTTGCGCAGACGAGTGTCGACGTTTCCGCGCAGTGGAACAAAGGTCACGTCGGGCCGCAATGCGAGAAGCTGGGCGCGGCGGCGCGGACTGGTAGTGCCGATGCGCCCGTTGAACGGCAGCGTATGCAGCGCCCAGTATGGCTCGCAGACGAAGGCGTCGCGGGCGTCCGCGCGGGGTGGAATGGCGGCGAGCACGAAGCGCGGGTCCAGTTGAGTCGGAAGGTCTTTGAGCGAATGCACGGCGAGGTCGATGCGTCCGTCGGCGAGCGCCTCTTCGATCTCTTTGATGAAGATGCCCTTGCCATTCTGGCCTTCGGGAACCACGAAGCCGGGCTGCTGCATGCGGTCGCCGGTGGTGCGGATAATCTCGATTTCGACACTGTGGCCGTGCGCGCGGAGTTCGGTGGCGATGTGGTTGGCCTGCCAGAGCGCAAGCTGGGAGCCCCGGGAGCCGATGCGGATGGACGTCATGGAGATAGGATACCCCGAAGACTAGCTGGGACGGTCGAACTCGTCGGCGAGGAAGAGGCCCATGCGATAGAGGAAGTTCAGCGCCGGCTGCATCGCCTCGATCAGCTTTTGCTCGGGCACATCGGGCCTGGCGTCGTGGAGCGCGGATATCAGCGTGGCGGGAGCTCTTGTGCCGTCCAGCATCGTGACGAAGGTGCGGAGGATCGGGTCGGCGAGATCGACCGGCAGATGCAGCAGCGAGATCGCCCTGGTGCCTTGCACGGCGGCATCGCGGCAGTAGGCACTGACCCGGGGGCGTGCGGGCATGCCGGCCGCCACGGGTCTTGGCCAGGCGTGCAATTCAATCGCGCGGTTCAGGATGAGGCGGAACAGGCTGGCGACGACATTGGCGTCGCAGGCGAAAGCTTCCTCCTCCATCATCGTTCGAATCCCGGTCATCGGGATCGCGCCGGGCCAGACGGCGATCAGGCGATCCAGCACGAAGATGATGGCGGGGCTTCGCACCTCGAACTGAATTCCATCCTGCGTGCGATAGAAGCGTGCAGCCGGGTCCGCGCCGTTTTCCGGCGATGCGGCCGTGTCGGGTACGACCTTCGACGCGAGCAGCAGGCGGTCGATGGCCGTGAGATCGATGCTTCGTCCCTGGCCCGGCTCGGAGCCGGCGTGGCAGAGCAGGCTTTCGCGATACCTGCGCATGCGGATGAAATCCAGGGTCTGCTCACGCTGAATGGGGGCGGCGGAGAGGCCGTTGACGATGGCGGTGATCTCGGGGTTGAAGAAGGGATCGACGGCAAGGGGAAATTCCGCGTCGCAGAGCGGCTCCAGACCGTGGCGCGCGGCGTGGTGGGCGAAGGTGTAGTAATAGACGGGTTCGTATGCTTCCGCGAGTTCGTCGTGGAAGGTGACGTAAGGGCCCTTGCGCTGCATCTGCTTCAGCTCGCGTTCGAAGGCGGGGCGCACCTGCTCGGTCTCAGGCATCGATTCGAAGATGAACTGCAGGTAGGTGAGGGACTCACTGACGTCCTGGGCCGGGTCGCCGGTGCCGGCGTTGTAATGCTTCATCATGTCGCTCAGCATGCGGCGAACGAAGCCGCCGGGGTAGGTGTTGTAACTGACGAAGGCGATGCCCTGGGGCGCAAGCAGCTTCTTGATCACGGCCATCAGGCCTTCGCGGACGGAGTCGGGAACCCAGGAGTAAATGCCGTGCGCAATGATGTAATCGAAGGGGCCGCCGTCCTCGGGGAAATCGAGGATGTCCATGGCCTCCAGCCGGAGGTTAGACAGGCCGAGCTGCGCGGCGTCGGCCCGGCCACGGCGGAGAAGCTGGCGCGGTTGACCGGCGGCACCCGCGTGCGCGACCTGCTGTTCCACTTGCCCGACAGCTTCGTCGATCGCCGCAACCGCGCCGCCATCCGCGACTCCGCGGCGGGGCAGGTGGTGACATGGCAGATCGAGGTCGCCGGGCACGAGCCGGCCGCCAAGCCCACCCACCCGCACCGGGTTCGGGTGACGGACGGCACCGCCTTCGCCGAGGTCGCGGTCTGGGACAAGCACCGCCTGGCGCACCTGATGCGCGCCCGCAACGGTGCCCCCTACATGGTGAA
>CAXTMK010000185.1:0-3189 GCA_964245315.1 uncultured Acidobacteriaceae bacterium
GCCTCCGCCTGCAGCAACGGTTGGCGGATCGGTGCGCAGATCCCAGGTTGTGCGGTTCACCCCAGCCGCGCCGGGAAGTTGGTTCAGGGCGCGCACCAGCTTACCGCTTTGATCCAGAATCTCGATCTTCGGAGCTGCGTCACCCTCGGCTTTGCTCTTCAGGAAGTAGTCGATGATGCCGCCGGCCGGAGGATTGTCCGCGACGTAGAACGAATGCGCGATGGCGCTCTTCGCATCCATCATGTGCCACTCGACGCCGGCGCGGGAATCGAACAGATGTGCGTCAGAGGCCAGGACCTGGTCAGAAAGCTGCTCGAGCGGCGTGATGTTATCCAGCAGCCAGATAGAGCGGCCGTGCGTGGCCACGATCAGGTCGTTTTCGCGCGGGTGAATTTTGATGTCGAAGACCGGGACGCGCGGGAAGTTGTTCTTCAGCTCTTCCCAGTTTTTGCCTCGATCGAAGGAGACGAACAAGCCCATCTCGGTTCCGGCGAAGAGCAGGTTTTGATTGCGGAAGTGCTCGACAACGACATGCACCGTGCCGGTGTTGTGCGGCAGGCCGTTGGAGGCGTCGGTCCAGTGCGCTCCGAAGTCGGACGTCATGAAGAGGTAGGGCGTGAAGTCATTGCTGCGATGGCCGTCGAACGCCGCGAATGCGGTTCCCTCCGCGTATTTCGAAGGCACAACCCGGCGGACATAGGTGCCCCTGGGCAGACCGGGGATGTTCCCGGCTACGTTGGTCCAGGTCTTGCCCTCGTCGCGAGTCACCTGCAGGTTGCCGTCGTCGGTGCCTGCCCACAGGATTCCGGCGCGGACCGGCGATTCGGCCACCGTGGTCATTTCAGGGAACGACGTGACGCCGTCGTTGCGCGACAAGGTCGTCTTGTCCGGCAGCTTGCCGAGGATCGGCATCTTGTTGCGATCCGCGCCGGTGGTCAGGTCGCCGCTGATCTTGATCCAGCTGTCGCCGCGATCGGTCGATTTAAAGACGTAGTTGCCGCCGGTATAGAGCGTCCTGCTGTCGAAGTTGGAGAGGATGAAGGGCGTCGTCCACTGGAAGCGGACGGGCGACTCCGCTCCGGGCGGCTCCGGCACGCGAATGCTGCGCGATTCCTCGCTGCGCAGGTCGCGGCGGGCAAGGCTTCCCTCCTGCCCTTCGGTGTAAACGATGTTGGGGTCTTTGGGATCGACCTGCGAGTACATCCCGTCGCCGCCGCCGACCTTCAGCCACTCGTCGTTGGTAATGCCGCGGATGACGAGCGAGTTCGAGGGACCGCACCAGCTGTCGTTATCCTGCAGGCCGCCGCAGACGTTGTACGGCTTCCTGAAGTCGTAAGAGACCGTGTAGAACTGCCCGATCGCGGCGTTGTTGTACAGCTCCCAGTGAACGCCTCCGTCCCAGGTGGTGTAGATGCCGCCGTCGTTTCCGGAGATCATGTGGGTGGAGTCGGCCGGATCGATCCACACGTCGTGGAAGTCTTCGTGCATTGAGCCCCGGACCCCGTTCGAGGTGCTCAGGGTCGAGTTGCGGAAGGTCTTGCCGCCGTCGGCCGAAGACATGAGGCTGGTGCCGCCCACCCACACGCGCTGATCGTTGTTGGGATCGACGCGGATCTGGCTGAAGTACGAGGGCCGCGGATTGGTCGCGCCCATCTTGGTCCAGGTCGCGCCTTTATTCTCGCTGCGGAAGACGCCGCCCTCGGCGTGTTCGATGGTGGCGTAGAGGATGTTGGGGTTCTTCCTGTAGACCGTGATCGCGATGCGGCCGAGGTCGCCGGCCGGTATGCCCTGGGTCAGCTTCGTCCAGTGCGCGCCGGCGTCGGTCGACTTGTAGAGTCCGCTCTCCGGCCCTCCGCCGTTGTAGCCTGCGACCGTCCGCTGCCGCTCGTACATGGCGGCGTACAGCGTGTCCGGCGTCTGGGGATCGATCGCAATATCGGTCGCGCCGGTGTTGTCGCTGACAAAGAGTACGGAGGTCCAGGTCTTGCCGCCGTCCGTCGTCCTGAAGACGCCGCGCTGGTGGTTCGGTCCCCACAGGTGCCCGCCCGCGGCGACAAAGACGATGTTCGGGTCGCGCGGGTTGATGACGACGCGGCCGATGTGCTGGGAATCGTCGAATCCCATGTGCTGCCAGGTCTTGCCCGCGTCGAGCGAGCGATAGACGCCGTTGCCCCAGGACGAGCTTTGCCGGTTATTGGCCTCTCCCGTTCCCACCCACACGATGTTGGGATCGGACGGTGCAACCGCGACGGCTCCGATGGACGCGACCGGCTGCTTGTCGAAGACCGGCTCCCATGTGGTGAAGGCGTTGACCGTCTTGAAGACGCCGCCGCCGGCCAGGCCGACATACGCGACTTTCGGATTGTTCTCGACGACCGCGATGGCATCCACGCGTCCGCCCATGGCGGCCGGGCCGATCTCGCGAAACTTCATGGACGCAAGCGCCGCCATGCGCGGGGTTTGGGCCGGCAGCGAGACGGCAAACGGAGCCGCCAGCAGACAGAACGAAAACAGACGTGCGTTGCGCATGTTTCCTACCTTACGAGGGAATGACTTCCGCGGTTGCGTGCCAAAGCGCAAAATTGAGGGAGCACTCTATTGACGGCGCACTGTAGTAGTTAGCCTCACTCCGCTACCAGAAAGCAGGTGAGGGCAAAACGCGAGACGTGCAGGGGCACGGATGCCTGCTAAAACAGCTTTGCAGGAACAGAAAGGAAGGAAAGGCACGAGAAGACTCGCGCGACCTGCGTTGTTCGCATGCCACACGCCGGCAGCGTGTGGCGAGTACCGACTTCGAGTGGGTCCACTATCAGCCGCTGTAACTTTAGAACGGTGTCACCGCGACGGCGACGGGAGCGTTCACTCCGCCGGTCGAGTATGAGTTCGAGTTCGTGACCGTGGTCCCTGAAGTCGTCACCGCTGTGACGGTGCTGTTGCCCTTGTTTGTAATCCAGATCGTTCCCTGCCCATCCATCGCCAGCGCGGATGGCGACGCAAGGCCCGTCACACCGGTCAATGTCCCCACGCCGGCCGGAGTGAAGACGCTCAGCGCCGACGTCCCCGCATCGGCGATCCACGCATTGCCGCCGGGGTCGAACGCGATCGCCGACGGCGTGCTTAGTCCGCCGCCGGTATAGGGAGAGCCCGCCACCGGCGACCCGGCAGGGTTGAGAACACTCAAGCTGTTGC
>CAXTMK010000185.1:3199-7094 GCA_964245315.1 uncultured Acidobacteriaceae bacterium
CACCCACACATTGCCGCCCGCATCGACAGCCGCTGCCGACGTAGAGTTTAATCAACATCTCTTTTACATGATAAACAAAATAAAATCCGTAGCCGACGCCAGCATCGGCAGGTACGGCGATGCTGGCGGACTGAGCATGACCAGTGCAGCCGCATTGTTGCTCGGATAGCGCGCAATGTTCAACGCGGCGCCGATTGTATCGGTTGGCGCCGCAGCGCCCGGGGGCGTCGTGTACCTGAACAGATATCCGCAACTGCTGCCGTCGTTCGCCACACCGCCGGCCGAGTTGATGCACACGGCAATGATGTCCGCGAGCGTGTTCAGCTCGGTCGTCGGCAGTACGGCATTTGCCGGGAGCGTCGGGCCCGACAACGCGCCGCTACCAATGTTGACAAGATACCGGGATTGTCGTGCTCGCGCTCAACAAGCCGGACGTACCCGTAATCGTAACCGTGCCGCTGCCCGGAGTGGCATTCGCGGCCGCCGTCAGGGTCAGCACACTGGCGCCGGTGGTCGAGTTCGGTGAAATGGCAGCGGTCACCCCTGCAGGCAGACGGCTCGCCGCCAAATTTACGCTTCCCGCGAACCCGTTTACCGGCGTCACCGTCAGCCCTGACATCTGGGAGGTTCCAGCCGCAAGCAGCACATCCGTCGGGCCCGTGATCGTAAAGCCCTCCGCGTTCACCGTCAGCGGAACTGTCATGGATGCGCTGTATGTGCCGGAAGTACCCGTGATCGTCACCGTAAAAGTTCCTGGCGTAGCCGTGCTGCCTGCGGTCAGAGTCAGGAAGCTCTCGTAGGTTGTTGGGTTGGGCGAGAAGGTACCCGTCACACCCGCCGGCAAGCCGGATATGCTCATCGTTACCGAGTTTGGAATCCCCGTCGACGATTGGAGGTACGTGTAGAAATTACCCGATATAGTCCCCTGGTTTATGCTGATCGACGTGTTTGGACTGTATAGAGAGAAACTCGGCGCGACCACCGAAACGGGGAATGTGACCGTCTGCACCAGCGCTCCCGCTGTCGCCGTCACTGTCACCGTACTGGTTCCGATCACAGCGTTGCTCGCGGCGGTAAACATGAGCGTGGAGCTGTAGGTCGTCGGATTCGGAGAAAACGTCGCCGCCACACCGCTCGGCAGTCCCGAGACACTGAGAGTTGCGTTCTGCGCTGCGCTGTAAGGCCACCCCGTATAGAGGTAAGCCGTGGCCGTCCCGCCCTGCGCGATGGTCTCGCTGGTTGGGCCGGAGAGCGTGAATGTTTGTGCATACACTCCCAGCGCAATCGTCATGCTCGACGTGATGTTTCCCGAGGTTCCCGTGACCGTAACGGTGTACTGACCGAGCGGAGTGGTGCTGCTCGTCGTCAACGTCAGATACGTGCTGTACGAGGTGGGATTCGGACTGAAGGAAGCAGTCACCCCGCTCGGCAGACCCGAAGCCGAAAACGTTACATTCCCCGAGAAACCATACAAGTCACTCACGTAGATATAGTTCGAGCCCGAGCCTCCCTGGGCTGACGATACGATGCCTTAGGATGCGAGTGTGAACGACGCCGCCGACACCGTAAGTGTGAGCTGCGTGCTTGCGGTAGCCGTCCCCGCTACGCCCGTGACGGTCAGCATGTACTGCCCCGGCGCCGCGGATGCACTCGCGCTCAGCGTCAGTGTAGTGCCGTACGTCGTAGGATTGGGCGAGAACGACGCAGTCACGCCACTCGGCAGACCCGAAACCGACAATGCCGCATTCGCTGTGACGCCGTTCGTCGAACTGAGATAGATATAGCTCGAGCCCGATGATCCCTGCCCTATCGACACGTTTCCTGATGTTGACAGTGTGAACGCCGGCGCCAGGACCGTCAGCGGAACCACAGTGCTCGAGCTCTGCGAGCCCGAGGTACCGGTAACGACCAGTGTGTACTGCCCGCCCGCCGCCGTCGTGCTCGCGCTCAGCGTCAGCGCCGTCTGGCCCCCGCTGAAGACAGGATTCGGCGAGAAGGAAGCTGTCACACCGCCGGGCAGGCCGGAGAGCGACATCGTCACGTACCCGGGGAATCCGCTCTGGGCGTTCACGGCGAGGTCAGGTGTCGCCGAGCCTCCCTGGCCCAGCGTAGAGCTTCCGCCATAGTACGAAACGGTAAAGCTCGGCGCAGCGACCGTCAGGTAAACACTGGCCGAAGAGGACAGCGCACCCGAAATGCCGGTTACCGTAAGGAGCGACTGACCGAGCGCCGCGGTGCTGCCTGCCGTAAATGTCAGCAGGCTCGTCCCGGTTGTCGGATTTGGCGAGAACGAAGCAGTCACACCACTCGGCAGGCCTGAGATCGACAGCGTCACATTCCCAGTAAATCCACTCTGCGGGTAGACGCCGATGGCGGCTGTCGCCGAAGTTCCTTGTCCGACCGTAACGGACGAGTTCGACAGGGTAAACGACGGCGCCGTAACCGTAAGCGTCGTCGTAGTCGTAACTGAGAGAGAGCCGGACACTCCTGTAATCGTCAGAGGATAACTTCCAGCGGGTACGGAGTTGCCCACAGTGAGACTCAGTGAGCTGACGTTTCCCGTCGTCGGATTCGGCGTCCACAAGGTCTGTACGCCGCTGGGCAGGCCGGCGACCGAGAGCGACACGCCGCCACTGAATCCGAAGTCCCGGTTAATGTAGATGCTTGTGCTTTGGGAAGTTCCCGGTCCTATGCTAAAAGTGCCGCTGGAAAGGGTAAAGGTCGGTACATACACACCAAGCGAGAAGGTGCTTGTCGCCGTTATCGATCCCGACGTCCCATGGATCGTGACCGTACTCTGCCCTGCGCTCGCCAAGACGCTCGCCGTGAAGATGATCGTTGCGCTCGATGTGGTCGGATTCGGCGAGATCGTCGCCGTCACCCCGGCAGGCAGGCCAGAGACGCTCAGGGTCACCGCGCCCGAGAAGCCGTACGAACCGTAGATATAAACGTACCCGGTAGTGGCGCTGCCCTGTCCAACGCCCACGGAACCCGGGCCGGAAAGCGTAAACGTCTGCGCATAGATGCTGAGGGTCATGGTGGTCGAGACCGTCGTCGCGCCCGACGTTCCGGTCACCGTCAGCACCGACGAACCCACTGCAGCCGCGCTGCTCGCCGTGAACAGAATCTGCGAATATCCCGTACCTGGGTTGGGTGAGATCGTCGCTGTAACTCCGGCAGGCAGGCCCGACAACGACAGCGCTACGTTTCCGTTGAAACCGTACTGGCCAGTCACATCAACATACGAATATGCCGTCGAGCCCTGACCCATGCTCACATTGCTTGTCGAGAGAGTAAACGTCGGCGCATAGACGCCCAGGGTTATCGTGGTCGACGCGGTAATGGAACCGGATGTGCCTGTAATCGTGATCGTGCTGTTCCCGATGGCGGCCGAGCTGCTCGCGTTGAACGTCAGCACAGAGCTGCCAGTGGTTGGATTGGTCCCGAAGGACGCAGTCACGCCCGCGGGCAGCCCGCTCACCGCGAGATTCACACTGCCTGCAAAGCCGTACTGGTTCGTCAACGACACGTAGGTGCTGCCCGAAGTACCCTGCCCCACAGACGCATTGCCTGCCGAAAGCGTAAACGTGGGCGCGTAGACACCGAGTTTGAAGGCGGTCGAGGAAGTCAGCGAGCCCGACGTTCCCGTGATCGTCACGGTGCTGTTGCCGAGGCTCGCGCCGCTGCTCGCCGTCAGGGTAAGAGCTGTGCTGGTCGCAACCGGATTAGGGAAAAAAGAGGCGGTGACTCCGCTCGGCAGGCCGGTCACCGCCAGAGTCACCAGCCCGTTGAAGCCGTACTGATCGTTCACATTCACGTACGCCGTAGACGAGTTTCCCAAGCCGATGCTGACGCTGCTCGAGGTCGTCAATGCGAAGTTCGGCGCGGTTACCGT
>CAXTMK010000185.1:7104-8796 GCA_964245315.1 uncultured Acidobacteriaceae bacterium
CCCGTGATCTTCACCACGCTCGTTCCCGTCGCCGCGCTGCTGCTCGCAGCAAAGTTCAGGATGGTTTCGCTGGTGGCCGGGTTGGGCGAAAACGTAGCAGTCACACCGCTCGGCAAACCCGAAATCGAAAAGGTCACACTGCCGCTGAACCCGTACTGTGGGCTCACGTACACATAAGTCGAAGCGGAGCTGGCTTGTCCCAGGCTGAACGTTGAGGACGAGGTCGAGACGATAAAGCTCGGCGCATGTACCGCCAGCACGATATTCACCGTGGTAGCGATGCTTCCCGACGTACCCGTCACTACCACGGTCCCCGTACCCGGTGTCGCCGCGCCGCTGGCTGTAAACGTCAGTGTGCTCGTCCCGCTGCCACTTGTCGACGCCGGTGAAAACGACGCAGACACGCCCGCCGGCAGGCCCGAGATCGATAGGTTCGCCGTACCTGTAAAACCGTACAGCGATTGCATCGCCACCGTGGATGTCGCAGTCCCACCCTGATTCACGTTTACCGTCGCAGGCGAAGCCGCCAGCGAAAAGGTCGGCGCATGCGCCGTCACCGTGAAGTTAGTGGACGCCGTCAACGTGCCGGAAGTCCCCGTCACCGTGACCAGCGTGCTGGTTCCGCTGGCCGAGGCTGACGCACTCAACGTCAGAACGAGGATCCCGTCACCGGATTCGCCGAGAACGACGCGGTCACGCCTGCCGGCAGCGTCGAAGTAATCGCCAGTGTCACAGGGCCGCTAAAGCCGCCCGCGTCCGTGATGTTGATCGTAGTCGTCGTCGAGCTGCCGAGATCGATTCCAACCGCGCTCCGTGAGCTCGCCATCCAGAAGCCCGGTACCTGCGGGCCCGCCAGGTCGTCGATCAGCTGCTGCCCATTGGCGCTTCCCCAACCCGTCGTCAGGTCGTAACCGGACTCCGCGTTGAACCACACCGGCTGATTCTTCGTGTCGTTGTTACCCAGCACAATGTCATGAAAGTCGCCGCTGCCGCCCGAGCCCTGCGACGGTTGCGCCTGTCCCAGTTGGTAGAGCGCCGGATTCAGAAAGCCCACGCCTCCCATGGGCGCGTTACCCGCCTCCACCGCCTGCTGGTTCACCAGTGCCATAAAGCCCGCCCATCGAGGCGCCGCAAAGCTGGTTCCCGCCCAAGTACCGTCGCAGGTACCCAGCGAGCAGGCGTAGTTGTCGAAGTCGCCTTCCATCGCCACGTCGGGCGAGTTGCGCAGCGTCGTAGAACCTCCATTCGCCGAAGTCGCAAGCCCGCTCTGCCAGCTGGGAATCGTGATCCCATCCGGGCTGATTCCGCCACCGCTGCCCGCCTCATCGGAGTTCCACACCGTCTCTAAGACCCAGTTGCCCGCCGCGCCGGTGGTCGTCAGATGAGATCCGCCGACAGCCGTCACGTACTGATCGTCGGCCGGATAAAAGAACGGACTGATGGCAGCGTCATACGCACCGGCATCGCCCGAAGCCGTGAAGAAGCTCTGTCCCTGCGCTGCCATCTCCTGAAAAAACACATCATCCGTCGTCGGATCGGCCGGTCTCCAACCCCACGAGCAGCTGATCTGCTTCGCCAGATTCTCAGAAGCCATCGCGTTTAAAATCGCCGGATCGTCGCTGCCCACGCCGATATACTCACGCACCTGGCTCAGCCCCGGAGCCATACCGATCGCCTGCACAATATCCAGCG
>CAXTMK010000186.1:0-728 GCA_964245315.1 uncultured Acidobacteriaceae bacterium
GCTCTTGAAATACTTGAGCCGAATCCACGAGATCGCCAGCAACTCCACGCCCACAACCAGATAAGCCCACATCAGCGCGGTATGAACGTTTGCAATCAAAAACGGCAGCGTATGCAGAAACCCGCCGACAAACGTCATGCTACCGGTCACCAACCCGCGAAAGACCGGATTGCCGCGCCCGGTAAGTTCGCCGTCATCCGACAGTCCCTCCGAGAACGCCATCGAAATCCCCGCGCCCACCGCCGCCGCCGCGCCGATCAGGAAGACCGTATGTGAGTTCTTCGTCGCGAACGCAGTCGCAAAAATAGGCGCCAGCGTCGAGACCGAGCCATCCATCAGCCCCGCGAGTCCCGGCTGCACCACGCGCAGCAGGAAGTCGCGATCGTCCTGCGCAATCTCCGCCATGTTGGGAATAATGTCCGCCATACTCCTTATGATGCGCCCCCCAAAGTTCCCGTGCCCCATTCATCGCGTCGTTGTTTCTGCCATGAGTGGGTCCACCGCAACAACAGAGCGGCCAGAAAAAAGCCCCACATTCAACGCATTTCTGCGCCGAACATGGGGCACCCTGCAAGCTTCTGTTTAGCGTCCGCGATGCGCCGGTCCAGAGCGGCTCGAACCCGGACGGCTGTTCGACGAAGGTCCGCGTCCACGTCCGCCGGCGAATCCTCCGCCGCCCGAACCCGAACGGCTGCGTCCCGCCCCGCCCGAACCCCGAAACGGGATCC
>CAXTMK010000186.1:738-8746 GCA_964245315.1 uncultured Acidobacteriaceae bacterium
ACCGAAGACAGCTGGTTCTGCGCCGAAACATCGCCCGTGCGCCAGGTACGCGTCTCCATGCCCAGCAGCGAATCCATCGGCGCGCCGCCCATCTCCAGCGGCTTGTTGCGCTCTTCCTTGGCCAGGTTCTTGTCCGCCTCGCGCCACTCGAACTTGATCTTCAGCTCGCGCTCCATCTTGCGTGCGTCGCTGCGTTCCTGCGGCATCACAAACGTCGTCGCCACGCCCTTCTTGCCCGCGCGGCCCGTGCGCCCGATGCGATGCACGAAGTCGTCCGAAGCATTCGGCAGGTCGTAGTTCACCACATGCGCGATGTCCTTCACGTCGATGCCGCGCGCCGCAACGTCGGTCGCCACCAGGATGCGGTGCTTGCCCGACGAAAAGCCCTTCAGCGCCGCGGTTCGCTGCGACTGCGAGCGATCGCCATGGATCACCTCCGTATCGTGGCCCAGCTTCTCCAGCTTCTTGGCAACGCGGTCGGCGCCATGCTTGGTCCGCGAAAAGACCAGGAACGTGCCCTCTTCTTCCTTCAGCATCTGGTCCAGCAGGCCCAGCTTCTGGTCCTGCATCACCGTGTAAGCGCGCAGCTCCACCTGGTCCGACGGCTTCGACGTGGTGCCGATCTCGACCCGCACCGGCTTCTGCACGTAATCGCGCACGATTTCCGAGATATTCGCGTCCAGCGTCGCCGAGTAGCACATCGTCTGGCGAGTCTTCGGCAGCGCGCCGACGATGCGGCGGATCGCGGGCAGGAAGCCCATGTCCAGCATGCGATCGACCTCATCCAGCACCAGCATCTCGACCGAGTTCAGGTTTACCGAACGGCGGCGCAGGAAGTCTTCCAGGCGTCCCGGTGTCGCGACCACCAGCCGCGGTCCGCGGCCAAGCTGATCCAGCTGCGTGTTCTCAGAGAGCCCGCCGCACACCAGCACCGAGTCCGACTTCGCCTGGGGCGAGATCTTGCCATAGGCCTCGAGCACCTGCATCGCAAGCTCGCGCGTCGGCAGCAGAATCAGCGAGCGAATCGGCCCGCGCTTTCCCTTCGACGACGGCACCGAATTCGCATCCATGCGCTCGATCATCGGGATCAGGAAGCTGAGCGTCTTGCCGGTGCCGGTCGACGCGGTGGCAAGAATGTCGTGGCCTTCGAGCGCCGGCGGAATAGCCTTCGCCTGCACGGGCGTGGGGGTGTCGAAGCCGGCGGCGGCAAGCCGCGACTTCAGGCTATCCGACACATTGAAGTCGGAGAAGTGGACGCCCTTCAGCATCGGCAGGCCGGTCTTGGGATCGATCTCGGTGTTCATCGCCGTAACCGTCGACCGGTTCGCGCCGGGATGATTCTCATTGTGAGGGGTAAGGGCGGAGAGTACGGGAGCAGTCATTTCCTGTGCTTCGAGAGTTGCGGAATTCAAGGTTCTTCCTTCGTCTTACGGGTGAGCGAACGCCCACTCAGGGTTTCGCGGGGCGCTGAGGCAGCGCCAGCTTAGTTGTTTCAGGTCAGCATTGCTGTCGTTTGACGGAAGCGCTGCTGCTGCACGGCGAGGCAGGTCCGTTGACCGATGCCTTCCAGCCAGAGCAACCAGCGCGGCTTCCAGAAATCTCCTGCCGTCGGCAGGTCGTATAGAAGATACGCGGGATAAGGCAAGTTCGCAGTCTCTGGCCAGACTCCTGTCCCCCTGTGGGGTACTCAGAGCCTTTGCCTGCGATGCCTGCACGGATAGAACTGTGCAACAACAGAGTAACACTTAAAAGGCGGTAGGTCGAATCCAATGAACCCAACGAACAACTATGGTGTAAGCAGACGATCTCGGTGCAGCACGTAATGACCGATCAAATGCAAGCTGCGCAACACCTTCATGACCAGCCGGTTTACTCGCTGCACCGGAATCGCGAAGGGCAAAGGCAGATTCGCCGTCGGATAAACAAACACCCAGTAACGCCAGTTCCCAGCAAAGAGCGGCGCAAGCTTGCGCGAAAAGTCTTCGCCGTCCATGCTCCGAAGGATCTCCCGCCGGAGTTGCATGATGTGGTCCGGCAGCCACATGCTTAGCACTCCCTTCATCAGGTTCGCGGCGAGCTTTGGCTCCGTCGCAAAATAGCGGTAGGCGATGGCGTTCAAGCGCACACCGAAGACCTCGCACAATCCCCATCCGCCCGAGTTGAAGGCCCGATGAAACAGCATCCGCTCCCAGACGTAAAGGATGCGGCACCTGGTTCGCACCAGGGGCAAAATCCAGCCTAACTGCAGTAGCATTGTGTTTTGCAGCGACTCGATCGGCGGATGCGGTGTGCTCAGCAACCGGTCCTTATTGACGATATTTGCGCTCACCAGCGTAATCATTGAGCTAACCTTCTCCATGAAGAACTCGCCGTCGGTGATTAACTCGGCGAAGCGGCCGAATGGGTCGCGCAGCACCGTCGGCCGTTGTTCCCCACTGAACCCCACCGATGACAAATAGACCAGGTCGTACTCGTCGCGCTCCATCAGGGTCAGCAGCTGTTCGATCGCCTTTGGCGCCATCAGATCGTCGTCGCCCATCACCCAGACGTACTTGCCGCGAGCCTGGTTCAGACACTGTAGAAAGTTGGCGTCCGCCCCCACATTCACTTCGTTGCGCAGATAGCGAAGCTCCAGTCCGTGCGCGACGAACCCGCGAACCACTGCCTCCGTGTCGTCGGGGGAGGCGTTGTCCGAGACGATCACCTCGACCCGATTCTCGCCGATCACCTGCGGCAGAACGCACTCCAGCAGCTCCGCCAGAAAGCGGCTGCGGTTATAGGTGGGAATGGTAAGCGAAAGCAGAGGCCGCACGTCAGCCATGCCACAGCCTGCGATACTTTGCGAACGTATATCCGCCGTGCCCGAGACCGATCAGAATCGTCCCGGCAAGATACCCGCTCGTGATCCCCAGCGCACCGTACGGCCGGCCAAGCACATACGCCATCGTCGCGCCCCACGCCGCGCCCAGGAGGGCATTCACCATAAACTTCTCCTGCTTATGGGCGCGCAGATAGAGCGCAAAGCCGAAGACGACATTGTTCAGCACCCCCGCCATCAGGAACAGCGCCAGCGGAAGCGGGGCCAACAATCTCTTTGCGATCGGCACATGACGCGAGAGCAGAAACATCGTTCCCAACCACACGCACGCCGACCCTATCACGCTGATCGCCGTAGCCTGGCCCAGCGCACGGAAGAACAGACCATCCAGCGCCGCATAGTTTTTCAGCGCGATCAACCGTCCAAATGGTGAAGCCTTCGTATTCAGCCACGAGATGGACACCGCCAGCAGCGCACCCGACACGCTGATCGTCATTCCCATCCGCCCGGCTTCGATGGCGCCCCATTTGGGCGTCGCGAACAACACCGGCGTAAACAGCTGGAAGATGAAGTATCCGCAGACCCAGCTAACGGCTACGCGCCACTGGAACGGCCAGATCTCCGACCCCCAGTGGATCTGCTCATGGCCTTCCATCCGCAGCAGCGGCAGCAGCAGCCGGCGGCGTCGCCAGATCGCCACCCCACCCACCAGCGCCTGGCCGACGATCATCATCCCAGGAGCGAACAGGCCGCGATGCAGCAGCAGCGCACTCCAGCCCAGCAGCGACCCGGCCAGCGCCTGCCAGAACCGGTTGCGCGCCACCTCCGGCACAAACCCGCAGCCTTCCAGGAACGAGAACACGGGGTCCACCTGGAAGGTGAACACGGTCGCAAACACCACCAGCAGCCAGGGCATCGCCCAGTTCACCGGCGGAGTGCTGGCGGAATGCGAAGCGAAAAAGCGGAAACCCGCCGGGACCAGCGTCAGAAACAGAAGAACAGACCCGCACACGTACCAGCGGACCGCCTTCTTGAAGACCGAAGAGAGCCTTCCATGCGCCCGCTTGGAGCCAGTAATCGTCCCATCCGGCGCGATATGCAGATGCGCGCTCTCGTGGCTCGCGGTCTGCAGAATCACCACTGAGAAACCCAGCTCGAAGACCATCTGCAGCGCGACCAGCGAGTAGAAGACGTAGTAGTAGCCCTGCTCTGCCGGCGAAAGAAAACGCGCAATCAGCGTAACCGTCAGCAGCCCTGCCACCGATGACCAGCCGCGCGCCAGCACGGTAAAGGCAATCGCCCGGTCCAGGCCAATGCGGCGAGCGGCACCTAGCACGAATTGCTGCAGACGGGATCGGGACTCTACTTCAACAATGCCGTCCAACACCGCCGGCGCAGACAGCACGTCCGCCCCGGTCAGGGTCAGGGTGGAACTCTGCTCCAGGTCTACAGTAGGGATCGGACTCGACATGCGCCTCAGGGTAATGCTGGAAAGGCCCGCACAACCCGCTCGAGCGCGCGAGCAGCCCGGCCCAATCATAGCAGCCGGGCTCGGGCGGCTAGATGTGGCAGCTCACCATGCCGCGCTTCTCCAGATACCGCTGGTGATACTCCTCCGCCTTCCAGAAGTTCGTCGCCGCTTCGACCTGCGTCACGATCGGCTGACGATAACTCCCCGACGCCGAAAGCTCCGCGATCTTCGCCCGCGCCGCGCTCGCCTGCTCCTCTGAGTGAGCGAATACCACGCTGCGATACTGCGAACCCCAATCCGGCCCCTGCCGGTTCAGCTGCGTCGGATCGTGCAGCGAGAAGAACGCATCCAGCAGATCCTGATAACCGACCCGCGAATTGTCGAACGTCACCTGCACGACCTCCGCATGACCGGTCCTGTCGGTGCAGACTTCCTTATACGTCGGGTGTTCGAGCGAGCCGCCTTCGTATCCCACCTGCGTGTCCAGCACGCCCATCATCTCGCCGAATCGAGCTTCCACACCCCAGAAACAACCTGCCCCAAAAGTACCTTTTTCAAGTGCCACGCCTGTGTACTCCTTTACCTCTCATTGGATGCTCCGGACCTGAAAAGGTCCGTTTTCTCTCCATGAAAAGCCTGAGTATTCTGCCCCCTCAGAAGCGCGTTCGTCAATCACCAGCACGGCCTTGTACCATTCCGACTATGGACGTGGATGAGCATGATTTCGCACAACGTTACGCGTTGATGACGGAACGGGAGCTGCAGGCAGTGGCACGCGACTACGAGTCTCTGATCGATCACGCGCAGGCCGCGCTGCGGAACGAGTTCGCCCGCCGCGGGCTGGAGGCGCCCCTGGTGGATGAGACCGATGCGGAGCCGAGCAGCCGCGAGCTGGTCACGCTGCGGCGTTATCGCGACCTCTCCGAGGCGATCGTCGCCCGTTCGCTGCTCGAGTCGGCGAGTATCGTCGTCTATCTTTACGACGAGAACCTCGTCCGCCTCGACTGGCAGATATCGAACTTAATCGGCGGCATTCGGTTACAGGTGGAAGAGGCCGACGCCGAGGCCGCGAACGACCTTCTCGACCAACCAGTTCCCGATCCCATCCAGTTTGAACCTGAGGAGGAGTTCAGCCAGCCGCACTGCCCACGCTGCGGGTCAATCGATATCCTCTTCGAAGGCGCCTCGCGAGCAGCAGCACTCACTTCACTCTACCTCGTTGGTCTGCCTATGCCGCCCGGTCGTGAGACCTGGCTGTGCAATGCCTGCGGCGCGCGCTGGGAAGATACCGACGCCAGTTAGCTGGTGGGCTGGCGGCTTCTTATCGCCAATCAGTTGTCGCTGCCGCCTACCGGCTCGGCCTCGCCTTCGACGCAAAGCTCTGCCGCGAAACCGCTCGCTTCGGCTTGGCCGGCGTCTTCAGCTTCGCGAACTCCGGCAGATTCTTCTTCGGTTCGACCTTCTTTCCCTTGGCCGCGCGATCCAGCGCCATCACCTCGCCCGGCTTCAGCTCGCGAAACTCCCCCGGCGGCACGTCCAGCCGCAGCGCCCCATACCCGATGCGCCGAATCTTCTCCACATGATGCCCAATCTCCTCGAACATCTTGCGCAGCTGGCGATTCCGCCCCTCGGTCAGCGTCAGCTCGAACCACGGGTTATCGCCGCCGCGCACCAGCTCCACCTTCGCCGGAGCCGTCAGGATGCGGTCGCGCCGCCCGGCCCGCACCTCATCCAGCCGCCCGCGGTCGATCATCAGCCCCCGCCGAATCTGCTCCAGCCCCTCCGCCGGAGGCACGCCGCTCACCTTCACCAGATACGTCTTCTCCACCCCCGCCGACGCCTTCGACAGCGCATTCGCCAGCGCGCCGTCGTTGGTCATCAGCAGCAGGCCTTCGCTTAAATAATCCAGCCGTCCCACCGGATACAGCCGCACCTGATCCCCATGCGGGCCGCTTTTCTGCTGCATCAACTGCATCACGGTCGGCCGCTTCTGCGGGTCGTCCAGCGTCGTCACATACCCGCGCGGCTTGTTCAGCATGTAGTAGCGCTGCTGCTCCGGCCCATGCAGCAGCTTGCCGTCGACGCGGATGTGGTCCTTGGTGGCGTCAGCCCGCGTCCCCAGCTCGGTGACCACTGTGCCGTTCACCTGCACACGCCCTTCGAGGATGATCTCCTCGGCCTTGCGCCTGCTCGCAATCCCCGCCTGCGCCAGAATCTTCTGCAGCCGGTCTCCGGCGGGCGGCTCCGCGCTCTTCTTCGTAGTCATCTTTCTATTATCGCCGACGCAGCGCTACCCCTCTTTGTCATTCCCGAAGGGAATCTGCGTCTTGCTCGGATCAACGCAAATCCGCGCCCCATCCATCGCGCCGGTATCTTTCTGGATGACGTCTCACGCGATGAGTGGGTCCCGCCAGACTCAATCCTTGCGATACTCATCCACCCCACCACCCCGCGGAACCTGCAGCGCATCTTCCGGCAGCTTCTTCAGCGGCTCATCCGGCGCAAACTCGTTATCGCCCTCCGGCGTCCCCACCGTTGTGGGAGATTTCTCAGGCACACTGTCGGGCGCTTCAAAATCCGTCTTTGGCATCACTATTCTCCACTCGCTTGTTCGTTCTGAATTGCTGCTTCATCCGCCGAAGGATCGTCGCCCGGCGCACCTTCCCGCGGCGGCAATCCCGACATCCGCCCATCCACCGCCGGCATCTCGTCGTCCGGCCGATTGCTATCGTCCGGCTCCAGGCTGCTCGAATCCCCGTCCGCCTGCGGCTCGGTCGCATGCTTCTCCTCTTCCAGATTCTCGTGCGTCACGCGCTCCTCGCTCTCATCCGACATCGGAATCTCCTCCTGCTCGGCGAGTTCGCCCGCCATCTTCTCGAACTCTTCGATGCTCGGAAGCTCGTTCACGTCTTTCAGCCCAAAGCGCAGCAGAAATTCCTTCGTCGTCTTGTACAGAATCGGCCGCCCGATCACCTGCTTCCGACCCGCCGGCTGAATCAGCTTGCGCGCCATCAGCGACCCCAGCACGCCGCCAGAATCCACCCCGCGAATCTCCGAAATCTCCGGAGCTGTCACCGGCTGCTTATACGCCACCACCGCCAGCGTCTCCAGCGCCTGCAGCGACAGTTTCAGCGGAGGTTTCAGGCTCTTCACAAACCCGCGCACCGCGTCGTGATACTCCGGCTTGGTCGCCATCCGGAAGCCACCCGCAACCTCGCGCACCTCCAGCCCGCGATCCGAAGTCGCGTAATCCTGGATCAGCTCCGCAACCGTCTCGCGCAGAAACTCCCGCAGCTTGCGATCGCGCTCGCGGGTGTTCCGCTTCTCGACCGCCTCATCGGCTGCCTCTACAGCCTGCTCGACGGGCGCGACATCTTCAGCCGCTGCCGGCTCTTCCGGCTCTCCGGCGTCCGCCTGCTCCTCTTCACCGGCCAGATGCAGCGTCTGCTGCCGATCCGCGATGCGGTCCAGTTCCTGCTGCGCCTCCTGCCCCAGCAGGCCCACCAGTTGCGCCAGCGTAACCGGCTCTTCGGAGGCGTAGATGACCGCCTCGATCTTCGCTTTCAAACTCATGAATGACGTGCCCCGCACTTTCAGGTTGACGCTTCAGTGTATCAACCCGCCTCGGGCAAAACTTCATCCTGCCGCTGCATTTGCTTCAGAGATAGGCCCGGACATCGCTGCATTTGCGTCTGAGATAGGCCCGGCACGAGCTACAT
>CAXTMK010000187.1:0-8672 GCA_964245315.1 uncultured Acidobacteriaceae bacterium
GAGGAGAACGGTGCGGAGGGTCATGGCGGCTCCTGAGTTCTGGTCGGTGCTGTGATGATACTCGACTTCGCTTAAAGCGGAGGAGCTACAAGCGCGTAGAAGGCCAGGGAGGTGTCGCCTTGTTTGTAGACGCGGGTGCGGGTGAGAGCGCCGTAGCGTTCGGCTAACTGGAACTTCGATTTGGTGGCGAATTCAGCGATCACCAGAGCGTTCGTCGCGAGCAGCTTGCCGTTGGCGGCGCTGCCGAGGAAGCCGAGGGTCTGGGTGTAGGCCTCTTCGGAGTCGTAGGGTGGATCGAGGAAGACGAGATCGACTGCCGCGGAGAGCTTAGTGAGGCGTTGCAGCAGGGGCATCGTGCCGCGCTCTTCAAGCGTGAAGCCGTGCGTAATTTTGAGAGCCGCAAGATTGGCGCGCAGGGATTTCAGCGCGGGTGAGGCGTTCTCCGCGAACCAGACGTGGGCGGCCCCGCGGCTGAGCGCCTCCAGCCCGACGGCCCCGGTTCCGGCGAAGAGGTCGACAAATCTTGCTCCCTCAATGCGCGGCGAGAGGATGTTGAAGAGGGTCTCGCGCAGGCGGTCGCTGGTCGGGCGGGTCGAGGTGCCGGGCGGCGAGGCCAGCTGGCGGGAACGATATCGGCCTGCGATGATGCGCATACATGCAGTTTAGGACAACGCATACAATCGACATATGTTCGGTTGGTCGTTTGCGGTTGGCAGAATCTTCGGCGTACAGGTGCGACTGCACTGGTTCTTTGCGTTTTTGTTGCTGTTGTCGATGACCTGGGCGGCGGCCCTGGGGCGCAGTCCGTTGCGTGGCACGATGTTGTGGCTGCTGGTGCTGCTGGCGCTGGCGGTGCGGGAGACGGCGCGCGGAATGGCGGCGGCGTGGTTCGGAATCGATGTGAAGAGCGTGCTGATGCTGCCGACCGGCGGCATCCAGACGTTTGGCTCGCCGGAGGCGCTGGCGCGGGCGGGTGAGCCCACGGTGCAGAAGTGCATGGCGCTCACCGGGCCGCTCGCGAATGTGATCTTCGGGATTGTGGTTGGAGGCCTGATCCTGACCGACGCGCCGCAGGTGAACCTGTGGGAGGTGCGCTGGATCAGCCCGGAGCATCTGCTGCGGACGATGGTCTGGGTAAATCTGCTGCTGGCCGCGGTGAACCTGCTGCCGGCGTGGCCGCTCGACGCCGGGCGCGTGGTGCGGGGTGAGATTGTGCGCGGTCCGGGCGGAACGGCCAGCGTGCTGGGTGGGCTGCGAACCTTTGCGCGCATCGGCCCCGCGATCGCGATCGCGCTCATCTTCGCGGGCATGCTGACGGCCAACTGGTGGGTGCTGATGGCGGGGATTGCCATCCTGCTGGGCGCGCAGGTGGAGCGGCAGGGTCTGCTGCTGCAGACCGATACTGACGTGGTGAAGGTGGGCGATGTGATGCTGACGGAGTATTCGATCCTCTCCGCATCCGCCACGCTGGAAGATGCTATAGAACAGGCGCGGCATACGCTGCAGGATGTCTTTCCCGTGGTTCGCGCGGGCAACATGGTGGGTGCGGTGGCGCGGCAGAGCATCGTCGAGGCGCTGGAGGCGACCGGCAACGGCTACGTGCAGGGCATCATGACGCGGACGTTCGAGTCGGCCTTGCCGGGCGATTCGTTGATTGACACGCTAAACCGCGTAACCAGCGTGGCGGGTGCTTCGTCTCAACTGGTACCGGTGGTGGAAGGCGAGCAGATCGTCGGCATCCTTACGCCGCAGAACCTGCAGCGCTCGATGGGGATGCTGACCCGCAAGGTTCGCCGCGGCGATGGACGGACAGCGGAAGACGAGACGGAATAATGGCGCAGGTGTTTTGGATACGCAGGCTGCGGTGGCTTATGGTCGCCGGAGTGCTGGCGATGATCTCCGTGCTGGCTGTGTTCATCGCGAAGGGACGCTTCTTTCGGCCTAAAATTCACATCAACCTGAAGAAGTATGGCGTCGACGTCACGACCGACAGCGACAGTGTCACGTACTCGCACACCAACCTCGGCGTGACCCAGTACACGATCCATGCGGCCAAGCGGATTCAGCATAAAGACGGCAAGGTGACGCTGCGCGATGTGGGCATCGTGCTGTATGGCGCAAAGGGCGACCGCAAGGATCGCATCCACGGCAACGAGTTTGAGTACGACGAGAAGAACGGCATCATGACGGCGATCGGCGAGGTGTTTATCGACCTGGCGTCGCCGGCGAGTGGGTCGGTCAAGGTGGGCTCTGGCGCGAAGCCGGATGACGAATCCCGCATGGTCCACCTGAAGACAAACGACATGGTCTTTCGCCAGAAGGAGCAGGTCGCGACAACGGAGAGCAGGGTTGACTTCATGGCCGGCGGCATCACCGGTAATGCCATGGGCGCTTCATACGACGCGGAGAACGAGATTATCGTGCTGCGCTCGCAGGTGCATGCCAGCGGGCTGCGCGGGCATGGGGCTGGCGGCGAGCGACCGATGGTGCTGACGGCCGCGCACGCCGAGATCGATATGGAGGACGAGAAGCAGAAGCAGGCCGGCAACGTCGCGTTCCTGGAATCGCCGAAGCTGGTGGAGGCTACGGAGCATGGCACGGAGACGGGCCTGGCGCGCCATGCGGTGGTGCACATGTCGGCCGACGGCACGCCGAAGCAGGTACTCGCGGATGGCAACGTGACGCTGATCGGCGAGGGTCGCGGGACGGTGACGAGCGACAAACTGGAGCTGGATCTGAGCCCTGCGGGAGAGCCGACGGCAACGCATCTGGCGGGGTCGGTGCGCTTCGCGAATGTGCTACAGGCGAAACGTGAGACCGGCAAAGCGGACGATGCGCGGGTGGCATTCGACAAGGAAGGACGGCCGGTGCATGCGCTGATGGTCGGCTCGGTGGAGGCGAATGTTGCTGAAGGCCAAAGCACGCGCTGGCTCGGCAGCGACAGGCTGGAGTTGGATCTTGCGGGCGGCGGCAAGCAGCCGGTTCAGGTGCGTGCGGCGCAGGCTACGGCATCCGATGGAGCGCGGATGCGCTTGGTCGATGCGAAGGCCGCCAAGGGCAAGGTGGCCGCGGGAATCGTCACGACGAACGTGAAGGCCGATGTGCTGAAGGCGAAGTTTGTGGGAGTAAAGCAGACGCAGGTTACGGCGGTCGATGGCACGGGAAGGACACTGGTTGAGCGCATCTTCAAGGATCGCGCGACAGGCGTGCAGGTCTGGAAGGAGACCGGCAACGGCGATACGCTGCGGGTCGATTTTCATCAGGTCGCGGGTAACGATTCCAGGCCGCGTTCGGAGATTGCAAGGGCCGAGCAGCGTGGGTCGGTCAAGATCGTGCGCGATGCCCTCGCGAGTAAGGCTGGCGCCGCGAATGAGGTCGAGCATGCCGAGGGCGACGATGCGGTCTACGAGGCTGACAGCGACGACATGACGCTGACCGGGCAGGTGAAGGTATCGGACGCGGAGAGCGCGATGTTCGCGGATCGCGTGCTGTTCGATCGGGGCAGGAATGAAGCCACGGCCGAAGGCGCGGTGCGGGTGAGCTATCTGCAGCAGGGCAGCACAGGCGAACCGGTGCATGTGCTGGCGGCGAGGGCGATCGGGCACAAGGCTACGGGGATTACAGAGTTCTTTGCTGGCGCGGGTGGGGACGCGAAGATGTGGCAGGGCGGCTCGCAGGTGACGGCTCCGGTGCTGGACTTCGATCGCACGAAACGGACGGTATTTGCGCATGGTGCTAACGGTTCGCAGGTACAGGTGGTAAGGACAGTGCTGGTGGATAACAATCCCGTTAAGCCAGGCGCGAAGCAGCAGGCGCCGGTGCGGGTTTTGAGCCGCGACATGACGTATACGGATTCGACGCGTGAGGTGGTGTTTCGCGGGCCGGTACAGGTGAACGATCAGGATGGCGTGATGCGAGCGAAGGAGGCTACGGTATACCTGACACCGAAAGACGCGCCCAAGGCCGTAGGTTCGCACGGATCTTCACCGGGGACGGAGATTTCGCTGGGCGGCAAGGTGGATCACATGATCGCAGTGGGCGCGGTCGAGGTTGAGCAGCCGGGACGCAAGGCTACGGGCGAGCGGCTGGTCTATACCGCCAGCGACCGGCTGTCCGTGCTTACCGGCACGAAAGCCGTGCCGCCCAAGATGGTCGATGAGACGCAGGGCTCGGTGACGGGGGCACAATTGCGGTTCAGGAGCGGGGATGATAGCGTCGAAGTCGTGGGCGGCGATGGCGTGGAGCACGTGCATACGGTGACGAAGATGAAGCAGAAAGACCAGCCATGATGCGGGTTTTGCGGACGGAGGGGATCGGCAAGTCTTACGGCGAGCGCGAGGTGGTACGCGGGGTAAGCCTGGAGATCTCGCAGGGCGAGGTGGTGGGCCTGCTGGGGCCGAATGGCGCGGGCAAAACGACGAGTTTTTACATCATCGTAGGGCTGGTGCGTCCGGATGCGGGCCGCGTGCTGGCTGATGGCGTCGACATTACGCGACTGCCCATGTATCTGCGCGCGCGGCAGCATGGCATCAGCTATCTGCCGCAGGAGCCGAGCGTCTTTCGCAAGCTGACGGTCGAGGAAAACATTCTGGCCGTGCTGGAGGCGCGCGAGTCGAACTATGCGCTGCGCAAGACGCGCACGGAGCGGCTGCTGGAGCAGTTGAATCTCGGCCATGTGCGCCGCACCCAGGGCTACGCGCTCAGCGGAGGCGAGCGCAGGCGCGTCGAAATTGCGCGCTGCCTGGCGATCGAGCCCGCGTTCATTTTGCTGGACGAGCCCTTCTCCGGCATCGACCCGATCGCCGTGCTGGACCTGCAGGAGATCATCCATGCCTTGAAGGCGAGCGGCATCGGCGTGCTGATTACGGACCACAATGTGAAGGAGACGTTGAGCGTTACGGATCGCGCTTACATCATCGCGGAGGGGAAGATCTTCAAGGAGGGAACGCCGGGGGAATTAGGGCGCGATCCGGAGGTGAAGAGGATCTATCTGGGTGAGAAATTTTCGATGGATTGAGTTGTCTTCGTGGTGGTCCAAAAAACAGATGCGGAGATTCTACCTGCGCCAGAAAGACGCTTTCAGTGGATTCTACAGCGGTTTCTCACTGGATGTCGATAGTTAGAAAGTCGTAATGGAACCAGCGTGGATCGCGGCGGGGACGCACTTCTCTCGGGTGTAGACTTGGAGCTGTATCGGCTGAGTTTCCGGCATGGAGAGGTCTGCGATTGTTACTGCAACCGAAGCTCAATTTAAGGGTCTCGCAACGGCAGGTGTTGACGCCTGGACTGGTGCAGATGGTCAGCGTGCTGGCGCTGAACAAGCTCGAACTGAAGGACATGATCAACTCGGAGATGATCGAGAATCCCGTCCTCGAAGAGCTCGAAGAATCGAACGCGACACTCGATGAGCGCAGTGGAATCGAAGGCGACCGCGAGCGCTCGGCGGAAGAGGTTGCGGTCGAAGCCAAGCGCGAAGAGAAGGATCCGTTCGACGAGATCGACTTCGGCAGCTACTTTCAGGATTACCTCGATCCCGGCTTCAAGACCGCGTCGAACTTCGAAGAGTACGACAAGCCTTCGTTCGAACATTTTCTGGCTGCACCGAGCACGCTGAGCGATCATCTGCTGTGGCAGCTGGGGTCGTTGACGCTGGTGCCGGAGGTGCGCACGGCTGCGGAGTTGATCGTCGGGAATCTGGATGCGAACGGGTATCTGACGGCCAGCGATGAGGAGTTGGCGGAGGCGCTGGGTGCGCTGTTAAAGGCGTCGGTGAGAGCGGAGCCGATTCCGTTTGAAGTCGGGTTGAAGATGAAGGGAGTCGGGATTGACGCTGCCACTTTGGGGAGTGCTGGTCCATCCCATGTCTCAGAATCGAGACATGGGGCACCCAATTTGTCCGGCTTCGTCGCGCAGGCGCGGCTGGTTTTTGAGCAGCTGGATCCGGTGGGTGTGGGAGCGCGCGATCTGCGGGAGTGTTTGCTGGTGCAGATTGCCGCGCATCGTCACGATGCCGAAGAGCAGGATGTATTCGAGGTTGCTACGCATATCGTCTCGCATTGCCTGCCGCTGCTGCAGAAGAAGGATATGCGCGAACTGACGAAGAGCTGCGCTCGCACGGCCGACGAAGTGCAGGCGGCGGTCGAGTATATTCGCACACTGGACCCGCGGCCGGGCCAGCGCTACAACGTCTCCGAGACGCGCTTGATCGAGCCTGATGTGGCTTTCGTGAGGCGCGACGAAGGCTTCGTCGTGCTGATGAACGAAGAGGACATGCCCACGCTGCGGTTGAGCGGAACTTACCGCCAGATGCTGCGCCAGAAGGGCACGGAAAAGGAAGTCCGCGAGTACGTGAAGGAGCGCTACAAAAGCGCAATCCAGCTGTTGCGCAATATCGAGCAGAGAAAGAACACGATCGTCCGCACCTGCGAGGCGATTGTGCGCCGGCAGGGTGAGTTTCTGGAGCGCGGCGAGCAGGCGCTCAAGCCCATGATGATCAAGGAAGTGGCGGAGGAGATCGGGGTGCATCCTTCGACCGTCAGCCGCGCTGTCGCCAACAAGTATGTGCATACGGCGCAGGGCGTTTATGAGCTGCGCTTCTTCTTCTCCGAAGGCGTCAGCGGACCCGAAGGCGGCGACCTGCCGCTGGTGCTACTGAAGCGCAAGGTGAAGAAACTGATTGAAGACGAAGACCCGCGCAAGCCGCTGACAGACGATCATCTGGCGGCGGAGTTGAAGGCGCAGGGGATTGATGTGACGCGGCGCACGGTGGCGAAGTATCGCGAGGATATGCAGATTCCGAGCACGCATCAGCGCAGGGTGCGGTAGAAGTTAGCGCATGGGCAGAGAAAAGCAGATCCCTACGGGATGACAAACAAGTTGATTCGTTTGTCATCCCGTAGGGATCTGCTTTTTTTCTGTATCGTCACAAGTTCGCGCGCGAAGAGCGCCCTCTTACGACGGCTCTTCCGACGCTTGTTTCGCGGCGATCTGTTCCAGCTGCCGGCGCCAGTCGAGGTCTTCGATAAAGTTGGGTTTGCTGCGCCATTCTTCCTGTACCTTGACGAAGAGCTCCAGGAAGACGCGCGTGCCCAGCAGCGATTCGATCTCCTTGCGGGCCTGCGTGCCGATCTCCTTCAGCATGCTGCCCTGCTTGCCGATCAGGATCGCTTTTTGCCCGGTGCGCTCGCAGAAGATGGCGGCGGCGATCTTGGTCACGGGCAATCTCCCATCCTTGGTTTTCTTCTGCGCCGGCGGAGGCTCTTCGAACTTCTCGATGACGACAGCGGTGGAGTAAGGAACCTCTTCGCCGGTCAGCATGAGGATCTTTTCGCGGATGAGCTCGGCGACGAGGAAGCGCTCGGGTTGGTCGGTAAGCTGGTCTTTGGGGATGTAGCGCTGGCCCTCGGGCAGGTGCTTGCCGCCGGTCGAGAGCAGCTGGTCCAGGTTGATCTTCTTGCGCGCGGAGATGGGGATGATCTCGGCGAATTGGTAGAGCGCGGCCCAGTGCGCGATGAGCGGCATGATGTCGGCCTGGGCGATCTGATCGATCTTGTTCAGCAGCAGGATGACGGGGCAATCGAGCTTCTGGATGAGAGCGAGCGAGAAGTCGTCCTCGGCGGCCGAGAGCGTCATGCGACCGGTGATCTTTCCTGATTCCGTGTTCGGAAGCTTGTGCGTCACGTCGACGATGAAGAGCACGGCGTCGCGAGTCTCAAGCGCGTCGTGAACCTCCTGCATCATGCGCCGGTCGAGTTGAGTGTCGGGTTTGTGGATGCCGGGCGTGTCGACCAGCACCAGCTGCGCGGCGGGATGGCCGGTTTCCGTTTTTGTTTTCTTGAGCAGCGGAATCTCAAGCACGCCGTGGATGCGGGTGCGCGTGGTCTGCGGCTTGTGGGTGACGATGGCGAGCTTCTGGCCCAGGAGCGCATTCAGCAAGGTGGACTTGCCGGCGTTGGGGCGGCCGATGATGGAGACGAATCCGGAGCGAAAGGGCATTCTCTCTATTATGCGCCGTGGTGGACCCACGCATCGCGCGAGACTGGAGCGCGATGAATGGGGTGCAGAGTGGTGGCTGGGTTGGCCCGCGGATTGGCGGCGGCCCCCCGCTATGGCAACCAGTTTTCAAGGCCGAGCGGAGCACCGAAGTGACCAAAATGGCGAGTGTTGTTCGTTACCAGGGTAGCGTCGATGGCAACGGCGTGAGCTGCGATCATGATGTCGTGATCGCCTATCGGAGTACCCAACTTTCGCAATGTTGCCCGTATGCGGCCATAAGCCTTGGCGGCATCCATCGGCCAGTCGAGAACCTGGATGGACTCAAAAGCGTTCCGCTGCAAGCCGACGCTACAGTCCGACATCATTCTTCGCCAGCCCGTAATATACTTCAGCGGCCAAGATAGCGGACGTGCCGAGTTCTTCGATCGGCGTCGCCAGAAAGCGGAGGTTCAATCTTTCGGAACCGCGGCGCATCAAATAGCTGCATGTAATCGGTGTTGAGAAGATACACGTCAGGCCGCAGGTTCGGGCTGCCGCTCGTCTTCGAGGATGGAGATATTCAAGGGGCGGTCGCGCATAAGGTTATCGCTCAATTCATCCTTCGGCAAGCTCTTCATGATCTCATGTCATACCACAATAGAAATGTCCCCGCATTCTCCTCGATAGAAATGTCCCCT
>CAXTMK010000188.1:0-8517 GCA_964245315.1 uncultured Acidobacteriaceae bacterium
TCACCCGAGAGATCGATTAGTGCTGCGGGTGCTGATTGCGGGTGGCGGGACGGGCGGGCATGTCATTCCGGCGCTGGCGATTGCGCGGGAACTTCGCGACAAGCATGGGGCCGAGGTGCGGTTCGTCGGGACGGCACGAGGGATCGAGACGCGGCTGGTTCCGGAGGCGGGCTTTCAGCTTGACCTGATCAAGGTCGGGCAACTGAAGAACGTCAGCGTGCTGACGCGGCTGCGGACTTTTGGCGATCTTCCGCTCGGAATTGCGCGCTGTATCGCGTTGCTGCGCGAGTTCAAGCCGCAGGTGGTCGTCGGGGTCGGTGGCTATGCCAGCGGGCCGGCGATGATGGCGGCGATCCTGCTGCGCATCCCGACGCTGGCGTATGAGCCGAACGTGGTTCCGGGGTTGGCGAATCGGCTGGTGGGCAAGTTTGTGAGCGCGGCGGCGGTCAGCTTTGCGCAGACCGCGCAATATTTTCGCAACGCGCAGGTGACGGGCGGGCCGGTGCGGCAGGCGATCTTCGATGTCCAGCCGAAACCGGCGGGAGCGCCGCCGCGACTGCTGATTACAGCCGGAAGCCAGGGCGCGAAGATTCTGAACGAGACTATGCCGCTGATCGTGGTTCCGCTGCTTGAAGCGCTGCCGGGATTGACGATCCTGCATCAGGCTGGGCCGAAGAACCTGGATGCGACAGCCGCGGCTTATGCGGCCAGCGGGGCGGATCGCTCACGCTGGGAGGTAAGGGCGTTCATCGACGATATGCCGGCGCAATATGCCGCGTGCGACCTCGTGCTCGCGCGCTCGGGCAGCACGGTTGCGGAGCTGGCGGCGGCGGGCAAGCCGTCCGTGCTGGTGCCGCTGCCGACCGCCGCGGACGATCATCAGCGCAGGAATGCGGAGGTGTTTGCGCAGGCGACCGCGTCCGTGATGATGCTGCAGGCGGAGGTTACGCCGGAGAAGCTGCTGGGCGAGATGGTAAGGCTGCTTGGGAATCGCGCGGTGCTGGCACAGATGGGGGCTAAGGCGAAGATGCTGGCTCGTCCGGGAGCGCTGGAGCGGATTGCGGAGATGGTGGTCGGTCTCGCGGGCAAAGAGTAACCCCATGGTCGCCGCGATGAGACCGCGACGTCTATAGGGCACCCAATGCTTCTGGTTAGCGGCGTCCACCGCCACCGCCCCGAGCGCCACCGCCGCTGGGAGCGGAGGCGTGCTGCGCAGGGGCCGAAGGACGGCTGTAGTTTCCGCCGCCTGCGCTGCTGAAGCTGCGCGAAGCGGCTGCGGGTTGTGCCGCGCGCTGGATCGGAGCTGAATAGCCGCGATATGCGCCGGCTGCGTAGCTCTGGTCCGCGTAAGCAGGGCGTCCAGGCGACGTCTGGCCGGGCGCTCCGTAGCCGCGCGAGGAAACCGTGGGGGAACCGGCGAATCCGCGCGATGCTCCGTTGTACGAGCCTCCACGAGCTTCCTGGCCGCGTGGCGCGGAGATGGTCGAGAAGCTGCGGCCACCGGGACGGATGTTGCTGATGCCGGCGAAGTTCTGGCGGTACACGAAGCGGCTTCCACCGCCGATGTGGGAGTACAGGCCGTTGTACCAGAAGTGGTGATCGCGCCAGTAACCGCCGTAGAAGCCGGTGCCGAAGTAACCGAAGCCGTAGTTGATGCCGCCGTAGAAGCCGACGGTCGAGCCCCAGTAGCCGGCGTTCCAGTAGTAGCCGGAGTCTCCGTCGCCCCAGTATCCAGGCGTCCAGAGCGCGTTCTCATAGGGTGGTTCGACCCACGCGCCGGGAACCCATTGGTAGCCGGCCGGACCCCACGCCCAATAGCCGGGCGTCCAGATGTAGCCGTCGCCGGGAGCGGGCGGCTGATCGTAGCTGGGCAGCGCAGGCGGCGCCTGGTAGATCTGCTCCTGGCTCTGCTGCGGGTATTGACCCTGCGGCTGGCCATACTGGCCCTGATTCTGAGCGGCGTTGGGATCGTAGGGCTGGCCGTAGCCCTGCTGCTGCGGATATGGAGACTGCTGCTGATACTGCGGCTGCCCCTGCTGATACTGCGGCTGCCCCTGCTGATATTGCGGCTGTGCCTGCTGATACTGGGGGCTTTGCTGATACTGCGGCTGCTGGCTGTAACTCTGCTGGGCCGGCGCGCTGTAGTTCTGCGGGTCCTGTGGATTGTACGGCTGCATGCCCTGCGGGCTCTGGGCCTGGGCGGCAAAAGGCAGCGCGATAGAAGCGGCGAGGGCGAATGGCGGGAAAAAGGCGAAGCGCATGGTTTTGCCTGGGCGACTCAGCCTTCGCTCGGCCGGGTGGAGCGAAGTGCCCCGGGTTGCGTGGCTGGTCAGGTCTCTAACGTATTAGACACAACTTTGCGGGGAAAGTCGCCTGAAGCAGGGAAGAGGGAGATGAGAAAGGGGAAAAGAGTGAACACGAGAGATGGCCCCCCTCTATGGTTTTTGCGCAAAATATACATTCTATTGATTTTAGCTCTGAACCAGATTTGGTGCAGTGGGTTTATCCTCTTTAGAGGTTATCGGGAGGAAGACGGTCGTTGGCTTCCGCAAACTATACCCCACCCTGCGATAGACCGCGAGGGTGGGGCACCCGGATCGTCTTGCTAGCGGAGGCGGCGGGGGGGGCGGGGGGGTGGCGGGGGTAGGCCAGGGAGGAGCAGGAAGAGTGCGGGGGGTGGGGGGGGGGGGACGACCGAGAAGGTGGTCGTATAGAGGACGGAGGAGTTGCCGCCGGTGTCGCCTACGATGTCGTATGGGCCGATGTTTTGGCCGGTGAAGCCCGAGGAGAGCGCGACATCGAAGAGCTCGATGATGCCTGATGACGAGCCGGAAGTACCATCCGGCGTGAGGAAGAAGGGTGTGTTGCCGAAGTCGTCGATAAGGGCGATGCCGGGTGCGTTGAGGATGAGATCGTCGCTGTCGAGGTTGACGGTGGAGTTGGTGTTATTGGTGATGACGCCGAAGTACTGGAGCGTCTGGCCTGTTTGGCCCGTCTGGTGGGGGTCGACAAGCGAGATGGTGATGGTGCTGGCGCGGGCCGGAAGCGCCATTGCGCAAACGGCCAGGGCCAGGGTGCTGAGCAGGATGTTCTTCATGATTCCCTCTTTCTAAGATCGTCTTGCAGCGGATCAGGGCAGGCGGACGCGGGTGGTGGACGTGAAGGAGCCGCCGCTGTAGGTTCCGCTGATGGTGACTGTGGACGCCGAGCCGGAGGTTCCGGCAGACGCGGGGAAGGTGATGGTGGCGGGCGCGGAGCTACCGGCAGAGACCGTGCCGACGGAGTCGGGCAGCGGCGAGCCGAGGGTCGTGCCAAGCTTGACCGAGGTGAGGGTGACCCCGGTCGTGCTGGTGCCGCCGGTGTTGGAGATGGTGATAGCGTCGCTGAAGCCCGCGCCGGTGTTGGTGAGGGAGTTGGAGAAGATCAGGTTGGCGGGAGTGGCGGCGGGCGGCGGCGCAGTGGGGGTGAAGGAGATGCCCTTGAAGTTGGAGTCCAACGGCGCGGCGGCGAGCTGGGTGAAGCTCTCGGAGGCGGCCTGAGAGGCGGTGGTGTAGGCGAGGGTGTCAGTGATGCCGTAGAGGTAAGTGGGGTCGAGGTCGTTGATGGTGTAGTTGGTGGCGAAGAGCTGCACGGTGGTGCCGTTGACCACGCCGGTGATCCCGTAGAGGCCGGTGGTTCCGGCGGCGCTGGTGTTGAGGACCAGCGGGAGGTTCTGGTGGAGAGTGTAGACCAGGCTCCAGGTGCCGGTGCCGTTGGAGCTGGAGTTGATCCACTTCTGCAGCCCGCCGTCGCCGATGGTGCTGGCGGAGTTGTTCTTGGGGTTGCCGCTGTCGGCAACGTAGAGGGTGGACGCGTTGGCGAAGAAGTAGTTCACCGGGCTGAGATTGATGGTGACGCCACTGTTCAGTCCATTGCCGTTACCGTTCGCGCCGGTGGTGATGGCGTACTTGCCGGTGCCGCCGGTGTTGCCGTATCCGGTGAGCATGACGGGCCCGCCGACTGTGGTGGTGGGAGGCGTTCCGGCGGCGCCCAGGGTACCGATGTAGGAACGAGCGTTGTTCGAACCGCCCTTCGAGTCCACGGAAACGTAGAGGGTGTTGTTGACGATCTGGACGTCGCGGGTGTCCTGGGAGATGGTGTTGTTGGTCGTGTCGAGGCCGGTGATGGCGATGGGCGCGTTGTTGACAGCGCCTATGGCGGTGTAGAAGACGCCGCCGGTGGCGTCGGATCCGCTGCCCTGGCCGGAGACGTAGGCGGTGGCGCCGGTCGCGGTGAATCCGCTGCGCGGGTTGTTGGTGTTGAAGATGTTGTAGAGGGCGGTGGAGGAGTTGACGTTGCCGAAGGCGTCCACCAGGGTGAGCACGCGGGGGACGGCGGTGTAGCTCTGCCCGGTCAGACTGCCGGACTGGGCCAGTGCGTTTGAGGGAGCGGCTCCGTACGCGGGAGGGTTGGCGTCGAAGGTGGCAGCGGGAATGCCGTAGCCGAGGAAGGTGAGGTACTGGCCATTGCCGGAGAGCTGCAGCGTGCCCTCGGAGGAGGAACCGTACTCGCCGGAGACCGGGAAGTTGGCTCCGTAGGCGGTCTGCGGGAGCACGAGCGAGTTGACGTAGGTGGCGTTGGACGTCCCGGCGGGAGCGAACTGGAAGAGGGTGAGAGGCGCGGCCTGGTTGTCGCCGTAACTGCCATTGGGGCCGGCTCCGCTGGGCACGGAGACGCAGGATCCCGCGAATACGCCGCATCCTTCGACCAGGACGACCAGGTTGCCGGGCGTAAAGTAAGGCGCCTGCTGAGCGGTTGCGGGGAGGACGAGAAGCGCCGAAGCGGCACAGAAGATGGATGCTATGCGGCCGGGGCGGCGCATGGAAAGGATGAGGTCAGGCTGGAAAAGATTCACGTTGGGCTCTCCGTATAAGTTGTGCCCCAACGTAGCATGCGGATGTTAATGGGATGTGAGAGGAAGTCGGTCGTTTGCTTCCGCACCCACCTCAACCATGAAGCCGTTAAGATGGGGGCACCCAGTGTGCTAGTCTCTGCGGCGGCCGCCGAGGAGTTGCAGGACTGCGAGGAAGATGTTGATCGCGTCGAGGTAGATCGACAGTGAGAGCTGGACGGCCGAGGCTCCACCGCCGCCGGCGCGGATGCGGGCGAAATCACCGATGGTGAGTAGGGTGAAGACGCCGAGGATCATCCAGGAGTACGCGTCGGGCGAGAGGAAGTGCAGAAACATGCTGACGATGCCGATCAGGATAAGGCCCAGCAGCAGCGCCGTGCCGATGCCGGAGATGGCGCGGTAGTTGATGTTGAACAGGAACGCGACTATGCCCATGCACGCCATGCCGAGGCCGGTGGTCGCCGCGGCCTGGAAGACGATGGCGGGGCCGATAGTGACCATGTAGCGCTGGATGAGCGGGCCGATCTCCCAGCCCATGAAGTAGGTGAGGACCAGGAACATGCCGAGCGCGAGTGTTGGGCTGGCCTTGCGCGTGAAGGTGATGGCGAGCACCAGCGCGAAGACGGCGATCATGCCAGGGAACGTCGACCAGACGGGCGCGGTGGCGATGCCCAGCGCGGTAATGAGAAAGCCTAGCGAGGTGATGCCGAGAACCTTGGCGAGCAGGGGCGCGGTGGCCTCCCGGGGGACATCGATGGCGGTCGCCCAGGTGCCGGTTCTGGGGTCGAGTTGGCGATTTACGTCATAAGCCATGGAGTGCTCCGTTTTCATCTACTTCTTTAGTTTAGACGCAGCAGGGCGGCCGGGGATGCGTGGGCAACAGACCCACTCGTTGTCTCTTGCGACGAGTGGGCCGCCTCTGATACCAAACGTATATCCCCTGCATCCAATATTTACGGTCTGATCGAAGGCCAGGAGGCATCAGGTTATGCGTTCAAACCACGGCATGTGGAACGAGAAACTAGTCTTAGCGGCAATCGCCGGCGTTATTTCCTTCTCTCCGGCAGCGTTCGCGCAGGCTAAACCGGCATCCGTCTCGGACAGCCAGATTCAGGCCGACGTGAACAAAGCGCTCGACAAGAAGCAGTTCAGGGAGGTCGAGGCCAGCGTCACCGATGGCGTCGTGCGCCTGACCGGCACCGTTCCCACCTACGCGGACAAACAGGACGCCGATACCCGCGTCCATCATCGCAGGAGCGTTACGGCGGTGGACGACGAGATACAGGTCGCGTCGGTCGAAGTCGACGATGCGACCCTGTTGCGGAAGCTGGCCGGAAAGCTTGAGTACGATCGAGTCGGTTATGAGACGACCGCCTTCAACTCCATCACCATCGGCGTGCGCAACGGCGTGGTCACGCTCGGCGGCACAGCCTACGGACCGCCCGATAAGGCCTCCGCGTTCGCATTGGTCGCGAGCTATCCCGGCGTAAAGGACGTGATCGACAACATCAACGTCGATCCGGTTTCGCCCGACGACGACCGCATCCGCATCGCAGAGTTTCGCTCCATCTACGGCTTTCCGACCTTGAACAGGTATGCTCTGGATCCTGGCAAGCCAATTCGCATCACGGTGAATAACGGCCGCGTCACCCTGACCGGCGTGGTCGACTCGCAGGCCGATAAGGATGTAGCTGCTCTCCGCGCCAACGGAGTGTCCGGCGTCTTCAAAGTGACGAACGATCTGCAGGTAGCCAACCCACTCGTGGGTCAGAGGTAATTAATCATCAACTTCTGCGGCGCCTGGAATCGCCTGGAAAAGAAATGGCCCGCCCGAACCGGGGCGGGCCACATGCTTGCACATCCGCTACCGCTTTGCGTGCTCTGACTCCACGTTGTGCAGTCCGCGGTTGATGCTGTCTTTCACGCTTTCCGCTGCGTTCGCCACGCTGGTGCGGAAGTCATGTCCCTCTTCGCGTCCTTCCGTCCGGGTCTCGGCTGCATTGTCGGTGCCTACCTTGTTTGCCGTATCCTTGACGTTGCCCCACGCTTCCTTCGCGTGTCCCTTCACCTGGTCGGCGGCGCCTTCGTTGGCCAGGCTCTGATCGTTGAACGTCTCGCCCAGCGTCTGCTTTACCTTGCCCTTCATCTGATCGAACTTGCCTTCAGTATTTGATTCGTTCATGGTCTTTCTCCTGTGTTGCGGTTGCGACTAAAGTCGAAAACTGGAAACGCTGCTATATCGCGCGCCGGCCGGAAAGCAGATTGAAAATGAGCACGATGATCGCGAGCACAAGCAGGATGTGGATCCAGCCACCCATGGTGTAGCTGCTGACGAGACCGAGAATCCACAGAATGAACAGCACGATAGTAATAGTCCAAAGCATGAGACAAGTCTCCTGGTCGGCCCGGCAATACGTTCTGCCATAGGCGGTTGCGCGGGCCTCGCAGCCCTCTTGTGTTAGGTTGCGTTGTAGGGGAAGCAGGTTGTTCCCTTTTTGATCGCATGGAAGAGGATTTCTCGTGGTTGAGCAGGTTGTATCGGATAGACAAAGTTTAATTGCAATTCAGGGCGACGCAGGCTCCAACTCGCATTGCGCGGCTCTCGAAGCAATGCGGCAGCGAGGCCTGCCCGCACCGGAAATCCTTGCCTGCACGCACTCAGTGGATGTGTTCGAGGCGATCGACTCAGGCCGTGTCGCGCTGGCTGTGCTGCCCATCGAAAACAGCCTGCACGGCTCCGTCGCCGAGCATTACGACCTGCTGCTCCACCACGATGTGTCCGTCGTCGGCGAATTGCAGTTGCGTATCCGCCACAACGTCATCGCGGCTCCCGGCGTTCGCCTCGCAGATGTCCGCCAGATCCTCTCGCACCCGGTCGCGCTTTCGCAGTGCCGCCGCTGGCTGCATGCGCACCCGCACATCGCCGCCGTGCCGTTCTACGACACCGCCGGCAGCGTCAAGCACCTCATCGCCGGCGATCTGCGCGACACCGCAGGCATCGCGCCGCTGCTGGCCGCTCAGGAATACGGGGCGGAGGTTCTGCTCGAAGGCATCGAAGACCACTCTGAGAACTACACCCGCTTCTATGTCCTGCAACGCGGCGCGGCGTCCGCCGACCCCCGCGCCAACAAGCTCTCGCTCGCCTTCACGGTCGAGCATCGTCCCGGCACGCTGCTGGCCGCCCTCGAAAGCTTCCGTTCGGCCGGGCTCAACCTGACGCGCATCGAGTCGCGCCCCGTCCACGGCAGCCCGTGGGAGTACGTCTTTTTCCTCGATCTGCGCTTCTAGGACCCCGCAGGGGTCGAAGCCGCGCTCGCTACCTTGCGCGCCAACTGCCAGATGGTTAAGGAACTCGGCCGCTATCCCGCCGCATGAGTGCCCAGGATTCCACCACCTGAACCCGCGGCAAACCAACTCCTGATCTCAGGCCGCTCCAGGTACCAGATGAGCGGACTGCCCGCGCCGACCGCGCCCACCGCCAGCAACAGCGTAATCCCATGGCCGGCCAGCAGGAATGCGAGCACGAACGGTACCGCCGCCAGAACCATAGTCGATCGCCGAGCCCACTCCCGCCGTGCCAGCAGGCCCACGCCGCTGGTTGCCGCCCACGCCGACAGTGCCGCCTG
>CAXTMK010000189.1:0-8511 GCA_964245315.1 uncultured Acidobacteriaceae bacterium
AGGGGACATTTCTATCGAGGAGAATGCGGGGACATTTCTATTGTGGTATGACACGCGCGAATCCGAGACCTGGGCCAGCATCATCGACGACCCCATCATCCAGGCCGGCTCGCACCTCATCAAGGTGGGCATTCAGCCCGAGTTCATCCATATCGTCCAGCACGCCACCACCAACTTCAACGGTACTTATACGTTTGGCGGAGGTGTTACCTCTACGGGCGCTGCAATCACCGGAATCCAGCAGTACGTCAATGCACTGAATGGCGCGGCAAACGGCTCGCCCACAGCCTACTCCAACGTCATCGGCAATCCCGATCTCGAGGTCTTCTCGTTTCGCAACGCAATCTACTATCAGGACGACTGGAAAGCCCTCCACAACCTTAGCTTCGCTTACGGCCTGCGCTACTACACCCAGATCAATCCGACCAACGGCACCGGCTTCCAGCCTCGACTCTCCGTCGCCTGGTCGCCGGACAAGAAAGCCACCTGGAACCTGCATGCGCATGCGGGTCTGTTCTCCGGCCGCCTCGGCGCGCACAACTGGGCGACGATTATCTTCAGCGATGGCATCCAGCGCGTCACCAGCACCGTCTACAATCCCACCTGCAGCGTGCCCGGCATCTTCAATCCCAATACCTGCGCGCCGCTGAACTCCGCGACTGGGGGCACGCCCATACATACCATTCGTACCGTGCAGCCGAACATGCCCAATCTCTTCTACTCCACCTACAACGTCGGGTTTACGAAGAATCTGCCGAAAGGCTTCAGCTTCTCCGCCGACTACTACATCGGCGAGATGTGGCACGACACCCGGAGCGAGAACATCAACTCACCCACGAACGGTCAACCCACCGGCCCACGTCCGTTCGGCGCCAATCTGAACATCCTGCAGATGCAGGGCACCGGCCGCGGCTACTCCAACGTGCAGTTCTTCGGCCTCAGCAATCAGGCCCTCAAGCGCGTGCAGTTCTTCGCCGGCGCAGTCCGCGTCGACGTCGTGGACGACACCGACGACAGTCCCTTCTACACCCCGCAGACCACCGGAGTGAACGCCGGCGAGTACGCCCGCCGCGACAACCAGGGACTGTGGAACGTCTTCGGCAACGCCACGCTCAACCTGCCCGGGAAGGTCGTCTACAGCGCCAACTACAACGGCCAGGGCCTGGGCGTCTACAACGTCACCACCGGCTTCGACAACAACGGCGATGGCGACTTCAACGATCGCCCGCAGTATGCCGCCGCCGGCACGCCGCTCTGCTCCGTCCACCCCGGCGCATCGCCGTGCGGCTACACGACACCGTGGGGCGAACTTGTCACCTCCGGAGGCGTCGGCAGCCTGCCACGCAGCCTGCCACGCAACAAGGGCTACATGCCCTGGACCTTCTATCTGGATTCAAACCTGCAGCGCAGCTTCAGCCTGACGCACGATCCGAAGGCCGAGCACCCTCAAACCCTCTCGGTCAACCTGCGTTCTTCCAATATCCTGAACCACCGCAACGTCACCTCGATCGGCAATGTCCTCGGCTCCCCTCTGTTCGGGCAGGCCTACGCCGCGGACAACGGACGCCGGGTTGAGATTGGCCTGCGCTACGCGTTCTGAGCGGCGGCAGCGATCAGCGAGGCTATGTCGACGGCCAGTGGTGGTTCGATCCGGCTTGCGCCTTCATTGACTCTGTGCAAGCTCCGTGGCCAGCTCTCATTTCGCGGCGATCTGCGCCTCGATCGCATACCGCACCAGCTGCGATCGGCTCCGCACACCCGTCTTCTCGAACAGCTTCTGCAGCACCGCCTTCACCGAGCTCTCCGTCAGGTCCAGCCGCGCGCCGATCTCCTTGTTGCTGAGTCCTTCGAGCACGCCGCGCAGTACCTGGTTTTCGCGTTCGTTCAATTGCCCCTGGCGGTGCTGCCCTGACTGCGCCTTGCGATCCGACACCAGCGCCATCGCCACTCCCGAAGACACCCAGCGCTCGCCCTTGGCCGTCCGCTGGATCGCAAGAATCAACTCAGCGATCGGCTCCGTCTTCAGAAAAATCCCCGCGTTCAGGTCGCGCAGCGCGTTTACCAGATCGACCATCTGCATCCCTGCGGTCACAAACAGCACTCGCGCGTCCGGGCAAATCGTGCGCATCTGCCGCAGCAGGTCCAGCCCGTTAGTCGAGCTTCCGCCCGCGACGGTCAACTCGTAGTCGATCAGCGCGATATCGAACTTCACGCCCTCGCGCAGCGCGCGCAGAGCCGCTTCGGCCGAGGCAAAGTCGCCGCATACAGCCACGCCGGTTTCGCCGTCGAGCAGCCTGCACAGCCCTTCGCGAAACAGCGTGTGGTCGTCCACCAGCAGGATGCGAATATCGCTCATGCGTCCGCCTCGACCGCGCTCATCTCGACCACGAACGTCGCTCCGCGCTCGCTCGCCGCGTAGCGCAGATCGCCATGAAAGCTCAGCATCATCGCCCGCGAAAGATAAAGTCCCAGGCCCGACTGGCCCGCGCCCGCGCGAAACGGCTGGAACAGGCGCTCCGGCTGGGCGACGCCCGGCCCGTTGTCCGAGATGGCGATCTCCACGCCGTTGGCCCTGGCCGACGCGCTGACCCGCAGCCGCGCATGCTCGGTCGCGGCCAGCGCGGTCTGGGCATTCCGCACCAAGTTAAGCAACACCTGCAACAGGCTCTGCTGATCCGCCCAGACATCCGGCAGATCGGGCGCGATCGACCAGTCCAGCGCAATATCCGCCTCGCGCAGCGACGGATGCACGATGATGTAGAGCTCCCGCAGAAAATTCTCCAGCCGCAGTTGCGAGGCCTGCCGCTTCACCAGCGAGAGTTCCACCGAGGCAATGCGTTCGAGCGCCCCGACCAGCTGCTTCAGCGCGTCCAGATCCTCCGCCTGCCTGGTGCCCCCAAGGTTCTGCTGCACCACCGAAATCGCCGCGCAGATGTTGCGAATCTCATGCGAGACCGCGCCGATCGCCAGCCGCGACCCCACCAGCACCTGCTCCAGATTGGCCTCTTCGCGGTCGCGTATTTCGAGCGATGAGTCCACGATCATCGCCGTCAAACGGCCGCCGCCGGAGGTCATGTACGTCGAGAACCATACATCCGCAAGGAACGGGTCTTTGCCCGCGCGAAAGCCCTGGCACTGCATCATTGTGCGCAGGCGCTCCCAGCCGGCCTGGCGAATCTGCACCCGCGCCAGCGATGGCATAAAGGCGTCCAGTGCCGCGCCCTGCAGCCTGCCCGCGCTCTCAGCGGCTTCGCCCACAAACAGCCGTTCCGCCGCCTCATTGGCATGCAGAATCCTGCCAAACTCGTCTGCCGTTACGATCGCAATCGACGAGTTTGCCACCACCAGCCGCAACTGCTCTTCCACATCGCGCCGCGCGCCGATCTCGCTTTCCAGAGCGTTCACATGCTCCACCTCGGACCTGCGCCGCGAGACGACCTCCGACACATACAACCCCGCGGCCGTATACGCGAAGAAGTAAAGCGTATCGCGCGGAATGCCTTCGCTCACCGTCCACGGAAAGGCGTCCGCAAGCTCCGCCACGCCCGCGCAGACGGCACCCAGAAGTCCGATCTGCCAACGGCTCAGCACCGTGCTCATCGCCATGACGGGCGCAAGATAGAGCAGCGCCAGCGGAATTGCATCCGCCGTCGAGCGATCGGCCAGCGCGATCAGCGCAATGGAGCAGGCGCCCGCAATCAACAAAACGGCACGATTTTTTGCGAGAGACATCAAATCCTGCACTCACGCCAGTATCGTCCATCCGAGGCAGCTAAACCCACCGTAATCCGAAGATAGGAATCGCCTTATCGAAAGATGTTGGGGCTTCATGCAAATTTTGCGATTTCGTGCATTAGCCTCTTCCTTAGCGGTTTTCGTCTACGATGGTAGTTGCCTATCGCAATTTTGAAGAACGGCCTTGCACGAAGCCGTTCCGCATCTTTCGATCCGTGACTGAGAACAGCGACATGAGAGGGCAACGAGAAAGCCTGATGACTTCAAGCAACTTCAATCTTCAGAGGATCATTCCCCTCCCTCTTCTCCTGGCTCTTTCCCTTGCGGGTTGCAAGCACGACGATCCCAACCGTGCCGAGAAGGAAGCTCCCCCACCGGCAACCGTTGCCAGCAGCGCGCCGTCGAACACCGTTACGATCGCGAAGCCGGAAGGCTTCACCACCGTGCGCGCAACCTCCAAACAGGTCGTCAGCACGCTCAATGTCACCGGCTCGGTCAATCCCGATGTCTCGCGCGAACTGCCCGTGCTGTCGCTCGCCAATGGCCGCGTGATCGCGCTGCATGTCCAGTTGGGCGATCAGGTGAAGAAGGGCCAGCTCGTCATGGAAGTGCAGAGCCCCGATGTCGCGACCGCATTCGACGCTTATCTGAAGGCTGTCCATGACGAGCATCTCAACGCCGTGGTCCTCGAACGCGACAAGCTGCTTTTCGACAAGGGAGCCATCGCGCAGAGCCAGCTGGAACTGGCGCAAAACGGCGAAGACGACGCCAAAGCCGACCTCAACGCCGCCGACCAGCAGCTTCGCATCCTCGGCGTCGACAAGGATCATCCCAGCGACACGGTTAAAATCAACGCTCCCATCTCCGGAACCGTCGTCTCGCAGAACGTGACCGCCGCGGGCGCCGCGGGCATCACCTACGCCGGAGCCGCGGGCTCGCTGCTCATCGCGGACCTCTCGCACGTCTGGGTCATCGTCGACGTCTACGAGAACGACCTCACGCAGGTCCATATGGGGCAGCACGCCGACATTCATCTCGCAGCCTTCCCCACGAAAACCTTCAACGGCACCGTCAGCGACATCGGCGCAATCCTCGATCCCGGCATCCGCACCGCCAAGGTCCGCATCCAGGTCCAGAATCCCGGCGACGAGATGCGCATCGGCATGTTCGCCACCGCCACGCTGCTCGCCGGCCGCGCCGCGCCGGTGGTGGTGGTGCCCGCGAATGCCGTGCTCCAGCTTCACGACAGCGCCTTCGTCTTCATGCCGGTCGGTAACCAGACAACGGGGCAGACGGGCACCTATCGTCGCATCCCGGTGAAGACTGGCAGAACCCTCGACGGCAACATGATCGAGATTCTTTCGGGAATCGCGGAAGGCCAGCAGGTGGTGTCGAACGCACTGGACCTGCAGAACACGGCAGACCAGCAATGATTGCAAAGCTCGTCGACTGGTCGCTGGATAACCGCTTCATCATCGTGATCGTGGCCGTGCTGCTGCTCGGCTGGGGCGCGCTCTCGTTCCACAACCTGCCCGTCGAGGCCTACCCCGACGTCGCCAACAACTACGTCACCGTCATCACGCAGTGGCCCGGACGCGCCGCCGAAGAGGTCGAGCAGCAGGTCACCGTGCCGCTCGAAATCGCCGTCGCCGGCATCCCGCACATGACGCACCTGCGCTCGCAGTCCCTTGCCGGCCTCTCCTCCGTCACCATGATCTTCGACGACGAGAGCGTCAACAAGGACAATCGCGATCAGGTCTTCCAGCGCATCGGCCAGGTCACGCTGCCGGCCGGGCTACAGCCGCAGATGGGCACCGACTGGAGCCCCGTCGGCCAGATCTACTGGTACACCCTCAAGAGCACGGACCCGCAGTACGACACCATGGCTCTGAAGTCCATCGAGGACTGGCAGCTCGAAAAGCAGTTTCGCAGCGTGCCCGGCGTGGTCGACGTCTCCAGCTTCGGCGGCAGCACACGCGAGTACCAGGTCGTCCTTGATCCCGAAAAACTCATCGCCTACGGCCTCTCCGTCGGACAGGTGAAGACGCAGCTCGCGGCCAACAATACCAACGCCGGCGGCAGCTTCATCGAGCAGGGCCAGCAGCAGATCAACGTCCGCGAGGTCGGCCTCTTCACCAACACCAGCGACATCGCGCAGACCGTCCTGAAGACCCAGAACGGAACCGCGCTCAAGGTATCGGACATCGCCACCGTCGTCGAAGGCCCCAAGATCCGCCTCGGCCAGGTCGGCAAGATCTGCCGCGAAGGCAGCCCGGCCTGCCGCGACGGCATCGAGACCAAGGAAGAAAAAGAAGGCAAGGTCATCAGCCGCGCCGACGGCCGGCTGCTCGACAACAACGATGTGGTCGAAGGCGTGCTGCTGCTGCAAAAGGGCGAAGACTCCGACAAGGTGCTCGAAGGCATCCACGCCAAAGTCGACGAGTTGAACAATCACATCCTGCCCAGGGGCGTAAAGATCGTTCCCTTCCTCGACCGCAGCAACCTGCTCGAGCTCACCACCCACACCGTCCTCGATAACCTGACCGAAGGCATCGTCCTCGTCTCGCTCATCCTCTTTCTCTTCCTCGGCAATGCCCGCGGCGCGCTCATCGTCGCCATCACCATTCCATTCGCGCTGCTCTTCGCCTCCATCTGCCTCAACCTGAATCACATTCCCGCCAACCTGCTTTCGCTGGGCGCGCTCGACTTCGGCATGGTGGTCGAAGGCGCGGTGGTGATGGTCGAAAATATCGTCCGCCACCTCAGCCACGGCGGCTCCAACAAATCCGTCGGCGAGCAGATTCGCGAGGCCGCGCACGAAGTCCAGCGGCCGGTCTTCTACTCCATTACCATCATCATCACCGCCTACCTGCCCATCTTCACGCTGCAGTCGGTTGAAGGCCGCCTGTTCAAGCCGATGGCCTGGACGGTCGCCTTCGCGCTGCTCGGCGCGCTCGTCTTCTCCATGCTGATCGCGCCGGTCTTCTCCAGCCTGATGTTCGGCAAGAACACGCGCGAATGGGAAAACCCCGTTATGGTCTGGCTGACCAACCGCTACCGCAAGGACGCCAGCTGGGCCATTGAACATAAGGCCTTCCCGCTCGGCGGCGCCGCACTGATGCTGGCGCTCGGCGGCTATCTCGCCTTCTCCGGCATTATCGGCTCGGAGTTCCTGCCCCACCTGGACGAAGGCGCCATCTGGGTGCGCGGCTCGCTCGCGCCCTCCACCGGCCCGACCGAAAGCCGCGCCATCGCCGACCACACTCGCATCGTTCTGAACTCCTTTCCCGAGGTAAAGCAGGTCGTCTCCCAGATCGGACGCCCCGACGACGGCACCGACACCACCGGCTTCTTCAACACCGAATACTTCGTCGACCTCAAGCCCAAGGCGCAGTGGCGGCCAGCCTTCCAGCAAAACAAGGAAGAGTTGATCTCCGCCATGGATCGCGAGTTGGAAAAGACACCGGGAGTCGTCTGGAACTTCTCCCAGCCCATCTCCGATAACGTCGAAGAAGCCGTCTCCGGCGTCAAAGGCGAGCTCGCGGTGAAGCTTTACGGCACCGACCTTAAGACGCTGGAGCGCAAGGGCGACGAGATTGTCGGTGTTATGAACACCGTCAAGGGTGTTGCCGATCTCGGCCTTTTCCGCGTCATCGGACAGCCCAACCTGAACTACACCGTCGACCGCGCCGCCGCCGCGCGCTACGGTATCAACGTAGCCGACATCCAGGACGCGATTGAATCCGCGGTCGGCGGCAACGCCGTCACCCAGGTGCTCGATGGCGAGGCGCGCTACGACGTCACCGTCCGCTACAGCCCGCAATACCGCACCACCCCGGAGGCTATCAACAACATCCGGCTGCTCTCGCCCTCCGGGGAGCGGGTCTCCATCGCCCAGGTCACCAACCTGCAAACCATCGACGGAGCCGAATCCATCGGCCGCGAGAACGGAGTCCGGTTCGTGGCGATCAAGTACAGTGTGCGCAATCGCGACCTCGGCACCACCGTTGAGGAAGCCATGGCGAAGGTGACCAAACAGGTCAGCTTGCCGCCCGGATACAAGCTTGACTGGGCCGGCGAATACGAGAGCCAGAAGCGCAGCTCGCGCCGCCTGATGATCGTCTGCCCCATCACCATCCTGCTCATCTTCATGATCCTCTACGGCATGTTCAACTCCTTCAAATGGGCGCTGCTCGTCCTGGCCAATGTGGCCATCGCGCCCACCGGCGGCCTCATCGCGCTGCTCATCACCCACAACAGCTTCAGCGTCTCCACCGGCGTCGGCTTCCTCGCTCTCTTCGGGGTGTCGGTCCAGACCGGCGTCATCATGCTCGAATGCATCAACCAGATGCGCGCCCAGGGCCACTCGGTCGAATCGGCTGCGCTCGAAGGCGCGGTCATCCGGCTCCGACCCATCCTGATGACCATGATGGTCGCCACCCTTGGCCTCCTGCCCGCCGCCCTTTCGCACGGCATCGGCTCGGACTCGCAGCGGCCCTTCGCCATCGCCATCGTCGGCGGCCTGATCGGCGCGCTCATGATGGGTATCTTCCTGCTGCCCACGCTGTACGTCCTCATCGCGCGCTCCGACGATGTACTCCCCAGCCCCGAGACGGAGGCCCACGCATAATGAACTCCTCCTTCCAACATCTCCGGGTTTCCGACGAACCACACCTCCGGGTGCCCCATCTGAAACGGCTCTATCGTTTGAGGGGGGGTGCGACACTGTCCGCAGCCGTTCTCCTCTGCACCCTATCTCAGGCCTTCGCCCAGGGC
>CAXTMK010000190.1:0-8479 GCA_964245315.1 uncultured Acidobacteriaceae bacterium
GACTTGAAGAGGCCGCCGCCAGGCAGGTTCGAAGGCGCATAGACCGACCAGGGCGGACGACGCGTCGCCCAAAGCGAGGCGTAGACGATCTTGGGATTTTTGGGGTCGATGGTCACGTCGATCGCGCCTACATTTGACTCGTCGCCGGCCTTGAAGAGAATCTTCTTCCAGGTCTTGCCTCCGTCGAGCGAGCGATAGAGGCCGCGCTCGGGATTGGGGCCGTAGACATCGCCCAGCGCGGCGACGTAGAGGCGGTCGGGGTTGGTCTGGTCGACGGCGATCTTGCCGATGTGCAGCGTCTTTTCTAAGCCGATCCTGGTCCAGGTCTTGCCCGCGTCCGCGGACTTGTACATGCCGTCGCCGTAGCTGTGCTGGGCGCGGATATCGGGCTCGCCGGTGCCGACGTAGACGACGTTAGCGTTCGATGGAGCCACGGCGATTGCGCCAATCGACCCGATCTGGATGCCTTCGTCGGAGATCGGGGACCAGGTGCGCCCGGCGTTCTCGGTCTTCCAGACGCCGCCGCCGACCGAGCCCATGTAGAAGGTGTCGGGCTGGCTGGCGTTGCCCGCGACCGCGTAAGAGCGGCCTCCGCGCATGGGGCCGACATCGCGCCAGTGCAGGCCGGCGGTAAGCGCGGGCGGGAACTGCGCGGATGCGGCGATGAGCAGAGCAAAGGGCGCGAGAAAGACGCGGCGAACGTTCATTCAGTTTTCTCCTACGGATTGTAGTAATTCTACGTTCGTCCGGGCGGTTTAGTCGCACCCGCACCCGAGAAACCCCATGGTCGACGCGGAAAAGCTCGCGTCGACCATGGGGCACCCACTGATCTCGGTTAGAAGGCGACGAGGCGGGCAGTGAACTGAATCTCGCGCGGTCCGCCGATGCGGGTTCCGTCGGGTGCGTACAAGGCCTGGTCCTGGCTGGGGACCGGCGATGCCGCGTTGCCGAAGAGCGAGACTGACTGCGGGCCGAAGTTTCGATTGTTGAAGCCGATCAGGTTGAAGACATCCATGAAGAGGTCGAGGTGATGGCCCGTGCCCTTCAGGTTGAAGTCCTTGACCAGCCGCAGGTCGATGTCGGCGAACGCGGGTTGGCGCATGGAGTTGCGCGCGGCGGTGACGCCCCCGTTTGGTGACCCGACGAGCGCGCGATCGTTGAAGTCGTTGGCGTCGCCCTGGGCGTCGAAGCCGATCAGGGGCGTGTAAGGACGGCCCGAGCGCGCCAGCAGCAGCGGGTTGAACTTCAGTCCGTACGGCCCGTTGAAGATGGCGCTGACATTCAGCACGCTGCGCACGTCCAGCGACGAATAGCCGCGCTCGGCCTGTAGATTGTAGGGGCTGAGCGCAGAGTCGATGGAGAACGGCCCGATGTTGGTGTCATCGTCGTGCGTCTTGGAGTAGGTGTAGTTGAGGTTCAGGCTGGAGCGGCGGCCGATTTGATTCGACGACGACAGCAGCAGCCCGTTGTAGTCGGAGTGGGCGTCGGACTCCTCGGTCAGCAGGCGGCCGATGTTGGTGTTGGACCGAGTCGCCGGGAAGACCGGGAGGCCGTTGGACGCCGCGATCGGTGGGGCCAGGTTCAGGTCGAGGCGACGCTCCAGACGCCAGGTGCTGGAGTGCAGGTATCCAGCGGATACGATATAGCCGGGATGCAGCTCCTGCTCGATGGTGCCCGCGGCCTGTAGCGAACGCGGATTGCGGAAGTTGGGCGCGATGCCGAAGACCAGCGCCTGCGGGTTCAACAGGCCGGGTGGCGGCGCGGCGAAGGCGTGCATATTGGCCGCCGCGGGCACGAGGAATTGGGGATCGAAGTAGGTATCGAGGACCACAGTCTGGGTGCCGTTGTCAGAGGTGACGCGGTGGAAGAGCGTCGACGGCGTGGCCGCGGTGTAAAGCCCGGACGAGACGCGCACCGTGGTGTGGGCATAGGGCGTGTAGGCGATGCCGACGCGCGGCTGGAACTGCGCCAGGTCGTTGGGGATGGTCCGGGTCTGGCTGCCGGATTGGACGACCCCGGCGTTGTAGCGCTGCGGCTGCGGGTTGAACTGGCCGTCCCAGCGCAGGCCGGCGGTCAGGTTGGCGAGTTTGCCCAGGGGCAGCTTGCCGTCGGCGAAGAAGCCGAGCGACTTCAGCGTGCCCTGATACTTCGTGTTGCCGACGGCGAAGGTCTGCTGGAAACGTCGCGGCGTGTTGGCGAAGTAGGCGGCAAGCGAGTTGAAGTCGAAGCGTCCGTTCAGGTTGGCTTCCTGCTGCTCGTAGGCGGGGCTGATGTCTCCCGCGCCGCCGAGCGCGAGCGACCGTGCCCCGTGGGTGAGGGTGACGGTGTCGAGAATCTGGTACTGCTGCGAGGTGAAGCTGTGCTGGCCGAGCGCGTCGCCGCCGAGCGTGCCGACGCCGTTGATGTCGATCTCAGGCGCGGCGGAGTTGGGCGTGGTATGGCGATGGTCGGTCGAGTACGCGAAGACCGCCTGGTTGACGGTGCGCGGATTGAAGAGCGTGGTAAGCGCGGCCTTTGCCCAGACGCTGTGCCCGCTCAGCGCGTCGCTGTGATCCATCGTAGCCAGCGAGCGGGACGATCCGGCGAAGTCCGATGCGGCCACGTTCGAGGCGCTGGCGCGGTTGAACATCAGCTGCAGGTTGAGCGAGTTGCGCGCCGAGAGCGTGTCGTCGCCGCGCAGCGAGATCGCAGTCGGCGTGTTGCGCTGGACGACTTGTCCTTGCAGCCCGAAGAGGTTTGCCGGCAGCGCGACGCCCGGCGCCTGCGGGGCGAATTGCGTGTAGTAAGGCGCTTGCAGCAGGTCCTGCTCGAAGCCAAGGTAGTAGAAGATCTTGTCCTTCTTGAGCGCGTCGCCGAAGGAGAAGCCGGAGGTGTTCTGGCGATTGTCGAGCGGGTGGCCGAAGGCATCGGCGGAGGTCGCCCAAGTCGGGCGCACGGTGTAGAAGGCCTCCGCGCGCAGGTGGTTCGAGCCTTCTTTCGTGGCTACGTTGATGAGGCCCGCGTCAGTTCCGCCGACCTCGGAGGTGACGCCGGAGCGCACGATCTGGAACTCGCGCACGGTGGTCTGCGGCAGCAGGAATGCGCCGTCGCCGGCTCCGCGACGCCCGCCGTGCAGCGGGTCGTTGAAGCTGACGCCGTCGACCTGCGTGACGACCGCTGTGGATCGCTGTCCGGAGATGGCCAAGCCGTTTTCGCTCGGATCTTCGGCGACTCCGCCGGAGAGCTGGCCGAACTGGGTGTAGTCGCGATCGCGATTGGGAAGATAAGTGACCGTATTGCCGGTGAAGAAGTTCGAGACCGACGCTTCTTCCTTGTTGACCGGCGGTGCGAGGGTGTTGCCCTCGGAGGTGCGGCCTCCGGCGGTCACGGTCGCGCCCTGGCGGACGGCCGGAATGGCGAGCGCGAGGTCGATCCGCACGCTGGAGCCGAGGCCGAGCGTAGCGCGTCCCGGACGGCGCGTCTTCAGGTTGGGGGCGGAGGCCTCGACCGTATAGGCTCCGGGCGCGAGGCCGTTGGCGCGATAGTTACCGGAGGCGTCGGTCAGGACCGTGCGCCTGGCGTTGAGGTCGGTGTTGGTGATCAGGATAGCGGCGTTGGCGACGGGTTTCTTCGCGGGGTCGAGCGCCTGGCCCGTGATGGAGGCGGTGTTGGTTTGGGCGAAGCTCATGCTTGCGATGCAAAAGAGCATCGCGAGCATGAGTGTAAGGTGCCTGCAGCAGGCTTGGAGGACACGCATTAGAACGAGACCTTGCCGGAGAATTGAAGCGAACGCGCCGGAAGCTGCGCGGTGACGCCGTACATGGGCGATCCCAGATTAGGCGCAGCAACGATACCCGTGCCAAACGTTCCAACGAAGTTGACGAAGTTCGCGTGATTGAGCGAGTTGAAGGCTTCCGCGCGCAGGTCGAGATGCACATGTTCGTAGATTTTGAACTCGCGGCTGACGAAGGGATCGACCGAGTAGATGGGGGTGCCGCGGCCTGTGTTGCGGCCGACGACGGCTCCGTTGATGAAGGCGCGGTCGGTGGTGGCACCCGTGTCGCCCGAGTTGGTCGAGCCGGTCGTGAGATTGTAAGGCAGCCCGGTTGCGAGCGAGGTGACACCGCCTACATGGATTGCGAACGGAGCGATGTAGAAGCCGCTGATGACGGCACGATGACGCTGGTCGTAGAGCGCATTGCCGTACTCGGCATGGCCGGTCTGGAGCGGGTCGTTGGGGTTCTGGCTGGTGGCATCGGGGTCGACGTTGTCTGTGGTGTGCGACCACGTATAGCTCAGCAATGCCTCGTAGCGACGGCTGAAGCTGTGGTGAAGGTTGATGTCGAGCGCGTTGTAGTGCAGGTAGCCGTCGTTCACATCGGACTGGATGACGCTATAGGCGGGTTGGACGACACCGGCCGTTTTGCAGTTCAGGCCGTTGGCCGCGTAGAACGCGACCCACAAAGGGCGAGAACAATTGGTGTTGCTCGCGGTGCGGATAGGAGCGTTATCTGTGCGGACGAACGACGCAGGCGCATCCACATCCAGCGGACGCACATTGCGCAGTTGGTGCGTCCCGACGTAATCGACGCTAAGCACCCAGCGATGGGCAAGCTGCTGCTCCATCGACGCGGTGTATTGCTCGGAGTACGGGTTCAGCAGCTTGCCGGGATAGCCAACCAGCGTCGAAGTAGGGAAGAACTGGTTATAGTACGACGCGAGGCCGGGACGCAGATACAGACTCCGCAGAGGCACGACGGCGCCCGCCGGGAAAGCAGGGAGTGGGGCCGAAGCGAGTGTCGTCGGGAAGCCTACCTGACCTTGATTGGCCGCGTAGGTGAAGACGCCGGCAGGGCCGGTGAGCGCGTAGTTGGCGTCATCGTTGTCGACGATCTGCGAGTAGTAGATGCCGAAACCGCCGCGGAAGATCGTCTTGCCCTGGCCCATCGCGTCGTACACGAAGCCCACGCGCGGCGCGAAGTTGAGGGTGCCGTCGGTGAAGGTCTGGCGCTCGTAGCGCAGGCCGGCGTTCACGGTCAGCTTCTTCGAGGCATGGTAGTCGTCCTGCGCGAAGAGCGACCAGATGGCGTCGTTGACCGTGTAGGCCGCGTTACCGTAGCTCTGCGAGTAGTTGTTGACGTTGGCGATGTTGCTGATGAAGGTAGTCTCGCAATAGGCGATGATCTGCGCCTCAGTCGCGCCCCCGCCAGGGCCGTTGCAGGTGTTGAAGGTGAACTTGCCGTCGTAGACCGGGCCGCCGAACTCCTTGGAGTTGCCGCCGGTGTGGGCGATGTTGGCATCGCCGCCGACGTTGAGCGTATGTCGCCCGAAGGTCGCGGTGAGCGTGTCGCCGAAGCCGTACTGGTGGTTCTGCAGCAGCGCCGACTGCGATCCGCCTTCGGTGAAGGTTGCCGCTCCCGCGATCGCGACGACATACTGGGTGCTGTCCACAACCGGGTCGAACTCTGTGATGGGCGAGGCGAGTTGGAACTGCGCGCGGGCGTTGTTCAGCAGCCGGGACGAGATGACGTAGGTGTCGCCGAACTCCGCCGTGTAGGTGCGTCGGCGGAAGGTGCGGGCGACGTTGGGAAGCGTCTGGCCGCCGACGATGCCGTTCGGATTGGTGTCGAAGAAGGCGTCCGCGTCGAAGCGGAAGAAGCCGTTGTGCTTCGGGCTGAACTGGTGGTCGAGCCGGGCGAAGCCCATCCAGTCGTGATAGACGCCCTCGAAGACGACCGGGTCCAGTGCGGAGACTACGGGCGAACCCTTGCGCTCGTCGCTATGCTCGCCGGCGATGAAGAAGCGGGTTTTGGGAGAGAATTTGACGGGACCGCCGAGGGCGAAGAACTCCTGCGCAAGTTTGTCGGTTGCGACTTCGTTGCCGCTGGTCGCATTGGCGTAGGTGAAGCCTTCAAGCGATGCCTCGGTCTTTACCGGGCGCCAGTTGCCGCCGAAGTTGCCGTGGTAGCGGTCGCCGCCCGACTTGGTAACGATGTTGACGACCGAGCCGGTGCTCGCGCCGTACTCGGCCGAGAAGGCGTTGGTCAGCACGGTCACCTCCTGCACGGCCGACTCGGGGATGTTGGTGAAGATGGTCTGGCGGCCCCAGGAGTCGTTGCCGGAGACGCCGTCGACCTCGAACCAGGTCTGGCGGCGGCCGGCGCCGTTTGTGGTGAAGAGGTCTTGATCCATGAAGATGTCGCCCTGGTTGATAGCCGGGCGATTCGCGGCCGAAAGCAGCGGCAGATAGGTGATGCGCTCATTCGGCAGCGGCGTGTTTTCGATCTGGATGGCGTCCAGGCGGATGCCGAGCTGCGGCTGGTCGACGCGCACGTCGCCGGCCGCGCCCTGCACCGTGACCTCGGACCTGCCGCCCGCGACCGAGAGCTCGAGCGAGATCTCCGCAGTGCTGCCGCCCGCCAGCGTGGTGGAGGCGAGCCGGGTCTGCGCGAAGCCGTCCTTGCTGGCAATGACCTCATATGTTCCCGCGATGGGCAGGCCGCCGAGCGAAAAGTGCCCCTGGCTGTTGGTCGTAGCGCTGCGCTGCAGGCCGGTCTGAGCATTCGCGACCATGATCTGCGCACCGGGAATGGCGGCGTGGGTCGCATCGACGACGGTGCCGGTCAGAGTTGCGGTATCGGGCGTCTGAGCTGATGCGACGGCAAACGACAGGGCGAGCAACATCGGGGCGAGCAGGCGAAGCTTGAGCATAGTTCTCCACGAAAAACGATGAAAATGATATGAACGGATCGATGTAGTAGTTAACAACTACGTGAAACGGCCCGCTACTACCATAGGTAGTAGCGGGCCGGTGTTGGTCTGCGGGGTTCAGCCGAGGTGGAGAATATGTTCCGGCACCTCACGCAGCGCTGACGCGAGGTTCGCAAGCAGAACCGCGCCGCCGGCCAGCAGAAAGCAGACCGCAAGCCCGAGCTTGTAGCTGCGCGGCAGGGTCTTCTGGGGATTGGTCTGGATGAGGCTTTCGACGCGCAGCGCAAGCTCCGCCTCGTCGCAGATAAAGTTGGTGCAGGCAATGCGCGGGCCGGCCACGGCGCGGGAACGGGCAAGCGCCACCAGCGTCTCCGCCAGCAGGAAGCTGCGGCCGAAGTTGCCGCCGACGGCATCCTGATCCGCGGCGCGTTCGGCGGCGTTGCGCCAGAGCTGCATCCAGGTTTTGCCGTCTGGCAGCTTCAGATTCAGGCGCGGAAGACATTGCAGCGAAAGCAGCTTCCAGTTGTCGTGCTGCGCCGCATGGGAGCATTCGTGATCGAGCACTACTTCGAGCGCCTGTGGGTTCAGCCCGCCCGCGCCCAGCAGCGACTTCGAGATGAGAATGAAGGGATTCAGCAGCCCGACCAAGGCCACGCGTGGAACGGCGCCGGAGACCGCGATGACGGGAACGCGGCTCTCGATACCGTAGGTTGCATCCGCGATCTCTCTGCAATCCCGGCTGAATTGCATCGTCCGGACGGCCATTCCAACCCCGAGAGCTACCCTAAATGCCCACCAGAGCGCGACCGTGGCTGCAAGGACGAGGCACAGCCAGCCGACTCGCTCCGGCGCGAGGTTGGTTTCATTGGCGATGTACTGCGGCGCTGCGCAAAGGGCCGTGCATAGCATGGCAAGCGCAGCAGGAAAGAGCTGGATGAGAAAGAGCGTGCGCTCGCCGTAGCGCAGCGAAAGTGAGGGCAACAGACGCAGCACGAAGGGTGCGACAGCCCACAGCAGAAGCTCGAGGGCGACCTGCAACAGGCCGAAGCTGACGGCGATGACGCAACCAAGACGAAGTGCATACGACAAAGCCATACTGATCTCCTTCCGGTCGACTATTCCGTCGCGGCTTGCTTCGCCCGCGCCGTGCGAATCTGGGACTCGAGCTGATCGAGCAACCTGGTGTCGTAGTGGTGGACGGCGTCGACCAGGCAGGAGACGAGGATGTCCGGGTTTTCGCCGGAGTCGGAAAAGAAGCGCCGGATGAGGCCCGCGGCGCGGCGTCCTTCGATCTCGTGCGTGGTCATGGTGGCCGAGTAGATGTACGCTCTGCCCTCTTTCTTGCGGCGCAGAAAGCCCTTCTTAAACAGGCGATCGAGCGTGGTCATCACGGTAGTGTAGGCGAGCGGGTCGCTCAGGCGGTCCACGACCTGCTGCACGCTGGCGCTCTCCTGCGAGCACAAAATCGCCATCACCTCGCGCTCGCGCTGGCCGAGGCCGGGGTGGGCAGGACTGGCCTCTCCATCCGGAGGCATCGCGGAAAGGTCGTTGAACATTCGTTCTCCTGAAGGGAAAGCGTGGCCCTATGGTTCGTCTCCGAGCTCGATCTGGTCTTCCACATCGTGGTCGATGATGAAGGTATTCAGCGAAATCAGCGGCAGATTACGGCTGCGGCGATAGTCGTTGATCGCCTTCACATCGCTGGCCTTCACCGCCTGCCACTGCTGGATCAGGTCGTCGAACTGCTTCTTCATGCCGGTGTAGGCGTCCACCTGCGCCGTGGTGGGGG
>CAXTMK010000191.1:0-8359 GCA_964245315.1 uncultured Acidobacteriaceae bacterium
GGGTGGATGGGGCGGAGGATGGGGTGACACCCAGACCACCGCGCAGGAGATACCGGTAGGCACTCTGATGGTGGACATGTACGACGCAAGCACACATCAGCTCATCTGGCGCGGCAAGGCGCAGTCGGATATGTCGAACAAGTCCGACAAGAACACGAAGATTCTCGATAAGGATGTCGACAAAATGCTGAATGGCTTCCCGCCCAAAGCAAAGGGCTAGTTCCAATCATGAAAGAAGAGCCTCGGCGACAGCCGAGGCTCTTTTGTTGTGGCCTACACAATCAGACCATTCTTCCAAAGCGCCAAAACTACATCCAGCTGCGAGGCATGCTCCGCGTCATCCGCTACCGCCGGCCAAAGCTGCGAGACCGTCTTGTGCGTCCCGGCCTTCAGCAGCCGCACCGCTTCGGTCGCGTAGTCCTTGTTGCGATTTCCGATTTGAATGACAGCCCCATACTGGCCCGCCGGAATTCCCTTCACCAGCCCAGCCTCGCACAGCCCCAGAAACGCCTCGCGTGGGCCACGTTTCTTCTGCCCGATCGGTGTCGTCGGATAGACCTTGCCCACCGCATCCTGCCACCGCTGCAACGGCGACAACGCCTTGCCGTAGAGCTCCATCCGGACCGCCAGCAACGCCGCTTCTCCGTACCGATTCGCCATTCCCTAAGCCTACCCTATAGACCGAGCGCCACATGCGTCGGCGCATCGCGATCCGCAGTCAATACCCCGCCGGCTAACTTCAGTTCCGCCACCTGCAGCACCGTCCGATTCTCCGAGTGCGTGAGCTTTGGGTCGAGGTCCGCGTCGATCTGGTGCATAAAATAGAACAGGAACGCGCGGTCGCCATGCACCACCACATCCAGATGGTGTCCGTATGACCGATCCGTCGGCAGCTTGCCCGGCACGTCGAGCAGCTTTGCCGTCTGCGGCTGCCAGTGCAGCGCGTCGGTCGAGTGATACACCGCCAGACCCTTCCACATGTCGACGATCATCCAGTACTGGTCGTGCCAGCGAAAGATCTTCGGGCCTTCGCTGTTGCGGTCCGTGATGGCCGGACCCATCGGCTTCCACGCCGTCAGGTCGGGCGAATCGGCGTAGTGAATGTGGCTGTGATCGCGCTCGTCCTTGTACCACATGCGCCAGGTACCGTCGGGAAGCCGATACAGCGAGGGGTCGATGGTCTTGTCGGAGTTCAGCGGCAGCTTGCCGATGAACTGCCAGTGCTCCAGGTCGGGAGACGCCAGGTGCACGATCTCGCGCGTCGCATTCCAGTCGTGAAACGTACCCGGAACGACCGTCAGGAACATGTGATACGTCGCACCCAAGCGTACGATATCCGGCGCCCAGTGCGTGTAGTCCGGCTTCCCGTAAGGGATCTCCGCCGTGCCGTGGTAAGTCCAGTGCGCGCCCCCATCGGACGAGACGGCGATACCGATGCGCGTACCGTGAACCCACGCGACATCCTTCGCGTTGTCGCTGGCCTCGTCGGCGCGGCGGTTGGTGTAGAACATCCACCACTGCTTCCGCGCGACGTTGTAGATCAGCGTCGGATCGGCCGCGCCATCATGCACGGGGTCGCGAAACAGAGGTTTGGGAGCGGTGCTTCCCTGCGCCTGCGCGAAGGCAGCGGAACAGGTCAGGGCAAGGCTGACCAGCGCGGCAGGGAGATAAGATCTCATGCCGAAAATTGTAGCGGTAACAGCCACGCGCTACCTGGAAGCCACTTTCTTCGGCGGCGCTGCTGGCGGGGTTGTTATTGGAGGTTGCTGCGCCGCCGTTCCGGAGGCCTTCTGCTGTGCCGCCGCCGTCATGTGCTCCGCAATCAACTCGGTCTGGAAGCGAATGATCGTATCCGGATCGGTGATGATGCATTGCGTATTATTCTGCGCCACATAACCCGCGCCGCCGGGCGCGCCTTTGACCACGAACGTGCCTTCACCGGAGGTCGACCAGTTGGTAGAGCCCTCCGCCGCGACACGGCCATCGGCGACGAAGCCCTTGGTATGGCTGATCTGCCTGGTAGACGATTCGCCGATAACGAAGTGCGTGTTGTAGGCGGCGAGATTGTACTTCTGGTCGGCTAAGAGAAGCGCCTTCTCGTGCACGCCGCCGGCCTGGCTCTTATCCAGCGTGATGAGCATGGTGACCGAAGCATCGAGCGCTTTGGTCATCAGAATGTTGTTCAACTCATCGTCGTCGAAGCCGAACATATTCAGAAAGAGCGAGATGCTGACGCGCGAGAGCACATACTTCAGGATGTCGTGCACATCGTCGCGGCCGACGTAGAACAGGTGTACGTCCTTGCTGGCATCAGTCGAGTAAGCGCCCTCCTTGGTGAACTGCGCAAGCTCGGGCAGGGTAAAGGTCTGGAGCGTCAGCTTAGGTTTGCCGAGGGCACTACTCTCGCTCTGCTTCCTGGGCGCCGCGTAGGCGGCCTGGACATCGGCCAGCGTAGCCGGGCTTGCGACAGGCGGAGTCACCAGCGCTGCGGTGAGCAGCGGACGGGCCGGGCTCACCGGTTTGAAAGGCAGTTCACTATCGGCGGACGATCTCGCGGTGGCCATAAGCGTGTACCTGTCTGAGTGGCGATCGGAACGTCACAATCTTACTCGATCGGTCATGACAACCTCGCAAATAGTCGCTGTTTTCGGCCTCTGCGTATGTTGGTACGGTGAACAGACGCTGCACAGGCGCGGATAAAATCGGTAGCATGATCCCGCCGCCCGACATTCGCGCCGCGCGCAACTCCAGCCTGCCCGCCGGCCCATCGCTGCTTCCGCGCCTGCTGAACGGGCGAGCCTTCCGCGTCAGCACGGCCGATTACCTGCTCGAAAACGCGCGGGAGTTCGGCGACCTGGTGTACTTTCGCGCCTTCGATCGCACGGTCTACCAGGTCAACCATCCCGACCTTGTGGCCGACTTCTTCCTGAAGGACGCTCCAAACCACCATCGCGGCATCGTGATGCAGTCGGCCCGGCAGGTGCTCGGGCACGGCCTGCTCACCTCGGAAGAGCCGTTGCACATGCGGCAGCGGCGGCTGGCGCAGCCGGCATTCCTGCGCGACCGCATCGCCGCCTACGCGGGGGTGATCGGCCACCAGGCCGAGACGCTGACCGGAAAATGGCAGCCCGGTACGGTCGCGGACCTGCATCCGCAGATGCTGGAGCTGGCGCTGCGCATCGTCGGCAAGTGCCTGTTCGACCTGGATGCGCTCGACGAGGTGAACGCCGTGGCCGCCGCAGTGGACGCGTTCATGAGCTTTCTGCCGCTTTCGTTTCTGCCATTCTCGAAGCAGATCCAGCGCCTGCCCATCGGTTCCATGCGCCGGCTGCGGCAGGGCAAGGAGTTTCTCGACGCGCTGATCTACGGCATGATCTCCGAACGCCGGCGCGACTCGTCCGATCGCGGCGATCTGCTCTCCATGCTCCTGCAGGCGGCTGATTCCGAAGACGCAACAAGCGGAGCGTTCGCGCTTAGGGGAATGACCGACCAGCAGGTGCACGACGAATGCGTCACCATCATCCTGGCCGGGCATGAGACGACGGCCAACGCGCTCTCCTTCGCGCTGCACCTGATCGCGCACCACCCGGAGGTGCAGCAGCGCCTGCATGAGGAGGCTACGGCTGTGCTCGGCGACAGGACGCCCACGGCGGCGGATTACCAGCGCCTGCCCTATGCGACGCAGGTCTTCTCCGAGGCGATGCGGCTCTACCCGCCGGTGTGGGTGACGGCGCGAACCTGCGCGACCGAGTACGAGATCGCGGGCTTTCGCGTGCCCGTGGGGGCGACGATCCTCGCGTCACAGTATGTCGTCCATCGCGACCCGCGCTTTTTTCCGGAGCCGGACCGCTTCGATCCGGAGCGGTTTGCGCCCGAGGCTCGCACCGGCCGGCCACGGTATGCGTACTTCCCGTTCGCCGGCGGCAGCCGCCAGTGCATCGGCGAGGGTCTGGCGTGGATGGAAGGGACGTTTGTGCTGGCCGTGATCGCGAGGGACTGGAGGCTGACGCCGCCGGAGGGAAGTTCGCAGGTGCCGAAGGCTACGCCGGCGGTCAGTTTGCGGCCGAGCCAAAGAGTGCTGCTGAGGATCAATCGGTGGTGACGAAAAAGGCGTGTACCGTAGCCTGTTAGCGTGCATTCGATATCGTCTCCTCCGATTGCACCACCGGTTGTTGAGGAATCGGCTAAGATTTATACATGGCGATTGAAGTCAATGACGAAGGAACCATTCTCGGCTGGTATATGGTCGACCTCGATGACGACGGCCCGAAGCGCCTTTATCACCTTGCTGAGAAACTTGGCCTCAACGTAGAGCGCCTGATCGACGAAGCCATGAGGGAGGAAGCTGATCGGATGGAACTCGACATCAGGAACAATCCGCCCGATCGCAATTAGCCTGGTTGATGGACGATCTGCAAGTGATTATGCTGTTCCCGATTCCCCGTCCCCGATCTCCTAGGGCATGTGACCGTTAATCGGTGACTGCTGTGTATACTGCACTAATTATGAAGTTGATCTCAATTTTCAATAATAAGGGCGGAGTCGGGAAGACCACCTTGACTTTCCATCTTGCACACTGTCTGGCCGAGATGGGACACAAGACGCTTCTGGTAGATGTCGATCCACAGTGCAATTTGACTATTGAGTGCCTCGAAGAGGAATCAATCCATAAGTTATGGCAGGCGGAGGATACTTTCGTTGAAGATTTCAAGGCTGCTCGGTCCAAACTCGGCGAGGTGCAGTTCCAAGAATTGATGGCCGAGCCTCGGACAATCCACTTCTTGCTCAAACCGACTGAGGATGGTGTGTCAGATATCGAAGTTCTACCTCCTCCTTTCAAAATTGCAAAGAATCTTGGCCTGATACCCGGCAGGCTCTCGATGTACCTCTATGAAGACAAACTTTCACGCCGATGGAGCGATATCTACCAGGGAGATCCCTTAGCGATCAGGACGGCTACAAAGATCCGCGAGCTGGCTGCGCAGTACTCAGAAGAATTTGGTTATGAGTTTGTAATCGTTGACACATCTCCCAGCCTAGGCCCCCTGAACAAAGTCGTCATTTCCACGGCCGACGGCTTTCTTATTCCTTGTGCGCCGGATCTGTTCTCAGTCTATGGAATTAGAAATATTGGAAATGCATTGGGCTACTGGAAGAAAGAATTCGAAACTATTTATAGGCTTCTTTCTGACAGTAAACGGGCCGCATTCCCGTCAGAGTTCGTAAGACTTCTTGGCTATACGATCTACAACGCTAAGCGTTATTCAGGGCAGTCAAACAGGTGGAATCTGGCCGTTGGCCATCTGAATTACGCTCGCCAATTGCCAAAGGCCATTAAGACCTTCGTGCCTGCAGAGGTAAGGGGCGCGGTAAGTGAAAAAGTGATGGCTGAGCCGATCGGCGAAACGGCCGTGATGCATTCCCACAACACCGCCGCGTCAATGGCACAGAAATATCACCGCCCTATTTGGAAACTTCCCTCATACAGCGGCTTAGAAAGTGCGGACGCGATGACCATTCGAGGTAATAAATACTCGTATGAAGAGACGCAGGCGGCGTACCGCAAATTTGCCGAATCACTGCTTGAGCGACTGGAGGCTGTGTGAAAACAGCACCCATCAGGGTAGCGGCTGTACGCACCCCGCAGCTCGACCTTAAACCTTATGTGAAAGAATTCAGAATCATGAAGCACGAACTGATTCTGTTCATGGACACCATCGCGAATTGGTTTCTGGCCCATCCCGAGATGTCCAGTGGGCGGCCGCCCATTGTTCATTCTGTTAAGTCTAGGTTGAAAGATGAGCAACATCTAAGGGAAAAGATTCGCCGTAAGTATGTAGAGGATGGCGCGATAAAGTTTGAACCTAGCGATCTCGGTGATTGGGTCACGGATCTTTCTGGGGTAAGGGTTATGCATCTCCATCAATCCCAATTCACCACAATCAAGAGACTCTTAGAGGCAAAGCTTGAAAGTGGCGATTGGCATAGGGTTGAAACAAAGGCCTTCACTTGGGATCCCGAGTCGGCAAGCTATTTTCGGTCGCTGGGCCTTGAACCCGAGATCCGAGATACGTTCTACACAAGCGTTCACTACACCTTGCGTCCTAATGTCGCTTCAAAGCTCGTTTGTGAACTCCAGATACGTACGCTCTTTGAAGAAATATGGGGAGAAGTTGACCACACACTTAATTATCCGGACAAGACTAAGAATCGATCGCATCAAGAGCAGTTGAGAGTGTTGAGCAAAATCGTCGGAGCGGGCAGCCGATTGCTCGATTCAATATTCTTGAACCGTTAGGGCCAAAGATCACAATTGGGCGGACTCTTCGAGTCAGCCAGTTCTGTTTCGGGTGGAGGGTCGCCTACTCCGCCGCCATCTCTTCCTGCTAGCCCTCATGCGCATCTGCTCCAGCTCGCGCTCCTCAGCTTCGATCGCGATCCAAGATCGACCTATCCTCCATCACTGAAAGGACATCTCCAACTCGACCCCGGAATAGTCTACCTTTGGCGCCATCTGCCTGCCCGGCCCCTCCTCAAAGTGTATGAGGCCGTATCTCTCCATTGTCTTAAGCGTTCGCGACAGGTTCGATCTGGCGCGTCCGGTCTTCTCCGCCAACTCGGCGAGGGATTGCGGCTGCGTCTTCACTATGACGGCCAACAGGGAACGGTTCTTGTCGGACAGAACCTGAGCCATTGTCTCCAAGGATTGGAACCACACCTTAGGCTCATTGCGCGTGGGAATGTATTCTCCTCGCGCGATCGCCATGGTCCGCTTCTTGTACTCTTCCAGCGATGCGATGCCTACCTTCAAGGTCTTCATGGCTGCTCACTCCGATTCTGCAGGATCGCTTCTACTTCAGTCCAAAAGTCCGCAAACAGCGTGGCTGCGTCGGCGTGTTCATAAAACTGCACTCCGTCTCCGGAGTGCTTGTGGTCGTTTTCGATGCGCGTCCTGGCTCCGGGCCCTGCATTCTCGCGAATGGGATGCGCGTTGTCGAACCCGAGCAAACGTTCTCCGTCCTTGTCATGCAGCGTCAGCGAGTAAGTCAATCCATGCGGCCGCTCCGGCGAAGCCGGCACACGTTCGACGACGAACTTGACCTAGCATTTCCCTGCTGCCTCTACAACGAAGCTTTCACCGTCAAGCAACAGGAGCGTATCTAGGCTGGGATCATGCGGCTGCATGCCCCTATGGTATCACCGACTCATACTATAGGGCGCAAAGAACGGGCGGACTCTTTTGAGTCCGTCCGTTCTGTTTCACGCGAAGTACTGAAGACGGTGCGAAGCACTACTCCGCCGCCATCTCTTCCTGCTCGCCTTCCATGCGCATCTGCTCCAGCTCGCGCTCCTCGGCTTCGATCGCCGCGGTAACTTCCTGCTGGACCTGGGCTGCCGCTTCCTCGAGCTCCGGTGAGAGCTGGACGTTGCGGTAGTACTCCATGCCGGTACCGGCCGGGATCAGGCGTCCGACGATGACGTTCTCCTTCAGGCCGCGCAGCGTGTCGATGCTTCCGTTGATCGAAGCCTCGGTGAGCACGCGCGTGGTCTCCTGGAAGCTCGCGGCCGAGATGAAGCTGTCGGTCGAGAGCGACGCCTTGGTGATGCCGAGCAGCAGGCTGCGGCCGATGGCGGGACGTCCGCCAGTCATCAGCACGCGCTGATTTTCGGCGTTGAAGCGGAAGCGGTCCGTCTGCTGGTCGACCAGGAAGGCGGTGTCGCCCACCTCCTCGATCTTGACCCAGCGCAGCATCTGCCGCACGATGGTCTCGATGTGCTTGTCCGAGATAGTCACGCCCTGCAAACGGTAGACCTCCTGGATTTCGTTTACGAGATACATCTGCAGCGCGCGCTCGCCGAGCACTTCGAGGATGTCGTGCGGATTGCGCGGTCCATCGATCAAAGCATCGCCGGCGCGCAGCCGCTCGCCTTCCTGCACGTTGACGTACACACCGCGCGGAACGCTGTACTCCTCTTCCTGCCCGTTATCGCCGGTGACGTACACCTTGCGCTGACCCTTCGAGACGTCGCCGAAGCGGACGACGCCATCGATCTTCGAGATGATCGCAGGGTCACGGGGCTTGCGGGCCTCGAACAACTCGACGACGCGCGGCAGACCGCCGGTGATGTCCTTGGTGCGGGTGGTTTCGCGCGGGATCTTGGCCAGGATATCGCCCGGGAAGACCTCGTCGCCATCCTGCAGCATCAGGTTGGCGCGAGACGGCATCAGGTAGCGCTTGGTGCCGCCGGCGCTCTTGATGATGATCTGCGGCTGACGCTTCTCGTCGGCGGTATCGGCAACAACCATACGTGATAGCCCGGTAACTTCGTCGACCTCCTCGTTGAGCGTGACGCCTTC
>CAXTMK010000192.1:0-8293 GCA_964245315.1 uncultured Acidobacteriaceae bacterium
CCTCCGTACCCTCCGGCAACCTCGAGATCACCGTCTCCCGTGCCGAGCTGCTCCGCGAACTTACGGCCGCGCAGTCGGTGGTCGAGCGCAAAACCACCATCCCCATCCTGTCGAACTTTCTCTTCGAGGCAACCGTCGACGCGGACGCAAACGGCGGCACCTCCGGCCGCCTCACCATCACCGCGACCGACCTCGACCAGTCGCTCAAGACCAGCTGCGCCTGCCGCGTGAAGAAGCCTGGCGCCTGCACCATTCCGGCGCGCAAGCTGTACGACTACATCCGCCTGCTGCCGGAGGGCGACATCTCCATCAAGCTGATGGACAACCACTGGGTGCAGATTCGCGCCGGCCGCTCCAACACCAAGATGGTAGGCATGGCGCGCGCCAACTTCCCGCAGGTGGCTGAGTTCCCTGCTATCGGCGCCTACAAGCTCTCGGTCGCGAGCCTGAAGAACATGGTCTCGAAGACCATCTTCGCGATCTCGAACGAGGAGTCGCGCTACACGCTGAACGGCGCGCTGCTGGTGCTGAAGGCCGAGTCGATGGCGATGGTCGCGACCGACGGACACCGTCTGGCGCACGTCGAGAAGCTGGGCGAAGTCATCGACGGCATTACGGGCGAGAAGAAGACGCTGATCCCGCGCAAGGCTTTGAGCGAGCTTTCGGGCCTGCTCTCGACCACCGAGTCCGAGACGATGGAGTTCGCCGACGACGACTCTACGCTCTTCTTCAAGGTGGGCGGACGCGTGCTGACCAGCCGCAAACTGACCGGTCAGTTCCCCAACTACGAGGCCGTGCTGCCGCGCGACAACAACAAGTTCGTCATCGTGCGGTCTGAAGATCTCATGGGTTGCATCCAGCGCGTGGCGCAGTTCGCGGACGAGCGCTCGGGCGCGATCAAGATTCGTCTGGAGCAGAATGAACTGAAGCTGTCGTCGCAATCGACCGACGCGGGCGAGTCCGAAGACACGATCGAAACTCCGTACAACTACGACCCTCTGGTGGTCGGCTTCAACTCGCAGTACCTGATCGACTTCCTAAAGGCGATCGGCACGCAGGGCGAGGTCAGGCTGGAGTTCAAGGACGCGCAGAGCGCCGGCCAGATGCGGCCGGAGGATGGCAATGAGGATGTGAAGTATCGGTACATTTTGATGCCGATGCGTATTTGAGTGCTTCACACCGTACTTGACCGCTTCGCGGTGAAGAGCAGCAGCAAGGCCCGGAGATTATTTCCGGGCCTCGCTTTTGCTCTGGCTTCCAGATCGGTCAGGGCTTTAGACTAGCCTCTGGGGCATGCCTTTTCCATCCCGGCCGCAATCGCTCGGGTGCCCCACCTGAAACAGCGTTATCGTTGAGGTGAGGACGTGGACGCTCGAATCGTGCCTCAGTTTGAAATATTGTCTCTCCGCTTCTTTCGGGCTTGAAGTTTCATTCTCGCTCTTAAAGAAGGTCGATGAACGAGGTAATGCCAGACTTTGTCGTGCAGGTACGCGAACACAAGAAAAGCGGAAGTGAGCAGAAATAGCCCAAATTCATCTTGTTTAGTCATCTTCCCTCTTTGTACGGCCCGCGCTTTCTTCGTTCCCGGTCGGCTTAATCAGCGAATCGAATTCATAGTATCGCCGAAGCCATTCTCACGGCTATCATCGAGTAACGGTGAATTGTGGCTCGCAATTTCAATGAACTTCGCGACAAGATGAGCCCAGAGCTCCGCGCTGCGGTAGAAGCGCGAGTGAAGGGCGACCATCGCAGAGATGCGCCTGGAGGCAATTCGCAGAGGCGAACCTTACCCCGAGGATGACATTGTAGGTAATCAGTTTCAGGAGTTGGACGCCGACCAAGCTATGCTGTAGGCAATGATTTCCTCTCGGTTATTGACGCACTTAGGCCTCGCTCTCGCAACGGTTTCCGTCGCGGCCCACGCGCAGGCGATTCCAGCCTCCGTCAACGGCCGCTGGCGCATCGTAAGGATTCTGCCCACAAGAAACGCGCAGTGCTGGGATGAAGGGCGCGCCAAAAAGCTGGTCGGCTCGACGCTCTTCTACCAGGCGCATGCCATGGTCTGGCAGGGCGGCACAGCGTCCATCAGCGAGGCGCTCACCCGCACCATCAGCCGGCGCAAGTTTATGGATGAATACAGCGTCGGCTTCGACGAACTCGGCATCCACGCCGAATCTATCACCGAGATCGACCTGCAGCACGAGGACGCGGACATTACCGGCGCAACCACCGAGATTCCCGGAGATACCATCGTGCTCGCCGGGCCGGGGCGGATCGTGGTGAGCGCATGCGGCGTCTTCTACTCGGCGGTGCGGGTCACCGCCAGGCCGGCGGGCGAACGTTGAGGTTCGGCGCGCTGGTCGCGTCAGGGGTCACGCTCGGCATTGTCGGCTGCGGGCCACAGACCTTTAGCGCGAAGGGCACCATCGCCAGCGAAGGCGATCGCATCAACACCTGGCGTACCAGGGTCGAGGGCTGCACCCGCGCGCCTTTCGATGCGCTGCCGGCCGGCCAGACCCGCAGCACTCTCACCTTCGTCTGGCAGGATCCCGCCTCCCGCGACCAGACGCTGGATATGTTTCACAATCCCCCGGACTTCCCGATGCGGCTTGAGTTCTCGCGCGGAGAGCAAGGTCCGGTTGCGACGCTGCATACGCTCCGCCACGCCGGCATCCGCCTCGACTCGAAGGTCTGCGGCACCTTCCGCCTCGAAACCGCGGAACATCCGCCCGATACACCGGAGGGACGGCCTTCGCTCTCGGGCGAAGTCGTACTGGAATGCGGGATAGAGCAGGCGCATATCACGGCGAACGTTAGATTTGAAGGTTGCAAATACTAAACTTCGAATGCGGGTGTTACGAATGCCGGCGGGCCCGATTCCGCCTGCGCGCTCAGAGCCTCCAGCCACGCCTGGTGCATGTTGGACATGCGCGTAGGCATCAGCTTCTTGCCCAGCCGCGCCAGCCATCCGTTCTGCGTCTCCTCGGTCAGGACGTGCGTGCTGCCGTCGTCCTGCGGCGTCAGAACCCAGCCGTGGTAGGCGTCGATGCCGATGCCGCGCGCGTCCCACGCCAGCCGCGTGTTGGGCTCGAACTCACGCACCTTGGAGGTCATCTTCACGCCAAACCTCTTCCAGCGGAAGCGCGAGCGATCGCGCAGGTCCGGCCCGGCGTGCGAGAGAAAGTGGATTTCGGCGGCGTTGGCGTACCAGCGCGGCCACAGCTCGGCTCGCACCAGCCAGGGCCAGACGTGTTCGGGCGGAGCCGCAATCACGATCTCGTTCCGCACGAAGACCGCGGATTTGGTGGGGAGGGAACGCTCGGGCCAGCGGATCTCGCAAATCGGGGAAGTCGTCATCCTGCTTGGACGCGCCTGCCTGTGGAATTGACGCACTAAATTTCCGCGAAAAAGTGTGTCCTAACAACGAACGATCTTTGGCGAGGCGAGTCCGCGCAACGCGTTGCGGGTGTCGATCACCAGCTTCGACGCCTCGACTATGGCGGGAAAATCGTACAGGCTGTGATCGGTCAACACCAGAACGCAGTCGAAGTGGCCGAGCTCTTTGAGCGGTGTGGATGTCATCTTCAGGTCGTATTTGCGTCCGGAGCCGACGGCCGGGAAGAACGGATCGTTATACGCAACCGTCGCCCCGGCCCGGCGCAGCAGCTCGATGATGCTCAGCGACGGCGATTCGCGCAGGTCGTCCACATTGCGCTTGTAGGCCACGCCCAGGACGAGGATATTGGCCTCCGCCAGCGGTTTTCTCACCTTCGCCAGTTCGCGTTCTAAAGTCGCGACCACATAGGCCGGCATCGCTTCGTTTACCTTGCCGGCCAGCTCGATGAACTGCGTGGTAAAGCCGAACTGGCGCGCCTTCCACGAGAGATAAAACGGGTCGACCGGAATGCAGTGTCCGCCCACGCCCGGCCCCGGATAGAACGCCTGGAAGCCGAACGGCTTGGTCGAGGCCGCGTCGATGACCTCCCAGATGTCGATCCCCATGGCCAGGCACAGCTGCTTCAACTCGTTCACCAGCGCGATGTTGACCGAGCGGTAGATGTTTTCGAGCAGCTTGGTCATCTCCGCCGCGGCGGGCGACGACATCGCGATCGTTTGCGTGAAGATAGCGCCGTACAACGCGCAGGCGATGGTAGTCGCGGTCTCGTCCACGCCTCCGACGACCTTGGGAATCTCGCGCCGCGGCGTGGTCACATTGCCCGGGTCTTCGCGCTCCGGCGAGAACGCAACCAACACTCCATCGAGCACCTCACTCCCACCGCGCATCACGCGATTGCCGTGCCGTTCCACGCATGCCGCGATAATCTCCTCGGTGGTGCCGGGGTAGGTCGTGCTTTCGAGGATCACCATCTGGCCCGTGCGCAGGTGCGGCGCAATCGACTCGATGGTCGAGACGACAAAGCTCATGTCCGGAGTGTGGTCGGGATAGAGCGGCGTCGGCACACAGATCAATACGGCGTCCAACTCCGCGACGGCGGCGAAATCGCCGGTCGCGACAAAGCCTGCCTCCTGCGCGGCCCGGATATGCTCCGGCTCGATGCGGTGGATGTAGCTTTCGCCGCGGTTGAGCGTCGCCACCTTTGCCGGGTCGATGTCGATGCCGGTGATGCGGAAGCCTGCGTCGGCAAAGAGCAGCGTCAGCGGCAGCCCGACGTAGCCCATCCCGACGATGCCGATGCGCACGCTGCGATCTGCAATACGGCCGATGAACTCCTGCGAAGTTGAGGAAGGCTGAAAGGTCTTCATCGGCGGTACCAGGCGATGGTCCGCTGCAGGCCTTCGCGAAAGCCCACGGCGGGTTCATAACCAAGGCACTCGCGAGCCTGCGTGATGTCCGCAAGCGAGTCCTTTACGTCGCCGGCGCGCATCGGCCCATAGTTCGCCGGCTGGTTGAAATGCAGCAGCTCGGACACCATTGCGTAGGTCTGGTTCAGCGTATGGCGTTCGCCGCAGGCCACGTTGAAGACCCGCCCTGCGCAGCGCTCCGCCGGAGCCGTCGCGGCCAGCAGGTTCGCCTGCACGGCGTTGTCGATGCAGGTAAAGTCGCGGCCCTGCTCGCCGTCGCCGAAGATGGTCGGCGCGCGTCCTTCGATCATCTCCATGATGAACCGCGCCAGCACGCCGGAGTAGGGCGAATCCGGCACCTGGCGCGGGCCGAAGATGTTGAAGTAGCGCAGGCACACCGTCTCCATGCCATACACCTGCGCGTAGCTCTGCATGTAGAGTTCGCCGGTCAGCTTCTGCACGGCGTAGGGCGAGATCGGCCTCGCCGCCATTGTCTCGACTCGCGGAAACCCCGGCTGATTGCCGTAAGCCGACGACGAAGCCGCATAAACGACCCTCCGCACGCCCGCGGCCCGCGCGCTTTCGAGCAGGTTGAAGGTGCCTTCGATGTTGGCTTCATGGCTGGTGCGCGGATCGAGCACCGAGCGCGGCACGCTGGGCAGCGCGGCCTGATGCAGGATGATATCGATGCCCCGGCAGGCCTCGGCCGTAGCCTCCGCATCGCGCAGATCGAGGAGTAGAAATTCGACTCCGGCGGGCACGTTCCCGCGCAGCCCGGTGGAGAGGTTATCGAGCCCGCGAACGGAGTGGCCCCGCGCCAGCAAGGCGTCGGCAAGGTGCGACCCGATGAATCCCGCAACTCCGGTGATGAGATAGCTGGACATGGGTCGCGGTGCTGGTCCTGAGTCTGAAGCTGGTACCTGAAGTAGGTCGGGCCTACAGCCCTCTGTCATGCTGGCTCACGTAACCTGGGGCGTTGCCCCAGGCTGGGATAGGACGGGCCTTTGGCCCTAAAGCAAAGGCAAAGCTTCAGACTTCAGGATAGAACTCAGGACGCTAGCTGGATTGCGCCAGCGCAGCCGCCGCACTCTTGCCGATGGGGCTGTCCGGACTCAGCGTGGCGGCCTTCTTCAGGTGCAGCGCCGCGTTGGTCTTGTCGCCCAGCTTCTGGTAGGTCAGCCCCAGGTGATACTGCGCCGTCACATTGGCGGGGTCGGCCTTCACCGCGTCTTCCAGCAGGTCGCGGGCCGAAGGGTAACGGCCCTTGGCGTAGAACACCCACGCCAGGGTATCGGCGGTGCTGGGGGAGTTCGGCAGCGCATTGCGGGCATCCTGCGCCAGCCGCATCGCCGTGTCCAGGTTCTTGTTGTTTTCCACCAGCAGATAGGCAAGATTGTTCGAGGCGAGCGCCTGGCCGGGCTTCAGATCCAAGGCCTTCTGGTAGAAGTCCATAGCCTTTTGCTGGTCGCCCCGGGCTTCGCTCAGTTCGCCGATGGTTACATCCGCGCCTGCATCGTCGGGGTGGGCGTCGTGCCACTTCGTCCACGCCGCCAGCGCGCCGTCCCGGTCGCCCTGCGCAACCAGCGCCTCGGCGTAGAGCGCCAGCGCCTGCTCGTTGCCCGGCGCCAGGTCGAGAGCCTGTTTAGCCGCGTCGCGCCCGCCCGCCACATCCTTGTTGTGCAGGTCCGCCGCCGCCAGTTCGATCAGGAAGCCGACGTTCTTCGGCGCCAGGGCGAGCTGCTGCTTAATACGTGCAATTCCCGCGTCGGGCTGCTTGTTGACGAAGTCGTACTGCACGATCTGGTTCAGTGCGCTCAGCGAATTCGGATCGGCGGTAAGCGCCTTCTCAAAGTTCGCGAGGGCTTCCGGAGCGTGCTTCTGGATGATTGCAATCTGCCCCATTGCGATCAGCGCCGCAACGTTGTTGGGCATCTTCGCCAGCACGACCTTGTAGTCCTGCTCGGCCTTGTCGTACTTCTGCTGGTTCGCCTCGGCGGTTCCCCGCCACAGATAGGCCTGGGTGTAGCTGGGGTTCTTTTCGAGCGTCGCCTCCGCCACCTGAGCCAGCATCTCGTTGTCGTTCTTGCGATTCGCAACCTCGGCCAGCCCGGCCTGCACATCGATATTGCCGGGAGCCAGTTTGCCGGCGTCGCGCAGGCTGCTCTCCGCGGCGGCTGTATCGCCCTTCAACTCGGCCACCCGCGCGAAGGCAATCAGCAAATGCAGGTTATCGGGAGAATCCTTCGCCGCTCGCTGCATCACGTCGAACGACTCGTTCAGCTTGCCCTGGTTCAGCAACAGACTGCCGTTCAGGACAGCGACCTCGGCGCTCTTCGGGCTCTCTTTTTCGAGAGCCTTTTCGATCGTGGCCGCCTTGTCGTCCTCATGCCGCAGCACCAGAATGCGCGCATAGGCATAGCGCAACTCGAAGCTCTTCGGATGCCTGCTGACCAGGTCGGCGTAGGCGGTTTCGGCTGCCGGAAGATTTCCCTGGGCCAGGTAGTAATCGCTCAGGATGGACGCGCCGGTCGGGGTGTCGGAGAGATCGTCTGAGGCCTGCTTCAGAGTCTCCTCGGCTTTGGCCTTGTCGCCGGCGCGCAGGTAGACTCCGGCGAGATCGCGCCGGGCCTGCAGATCTTTCGGCGCAACCCTGATGGCCGCCTGGCACTCGCGCTCCGAACCCGCGAAATCGCCCTTTTTCTCGAGCAGCGCGGCCAGCACCAGGTGCGCCGTCACATTCTTATCGTCCAGAGAAATCGCCTTCTGCAACTCGTTCATCGCAGTCGGCTGCGTGGTCGCTTCGCGGCCCTGCAGCAACGCCAGGCTGGTATGGTATTCCGACTTGTTGGGGTCAAGCGCAATGGCTTTGTCGACCTGAACCACTGCCTCATCGCGGTCGCCTCTGCGGGCCGCGACGGCGCCGGCCAGCGCATAGGCATCCGCGTACTTCGGGTCGATAGCGAGGATGGCCTTCACCTGATCGGCCGCGCGATCCGGGCTGCCCGCCGCCAGTTGGATCTTGCCGACCTGCACACGCGCCGCCAGGTTCGCCGGGTTCAGCTCGACCGTCTTCAGCATCTCCTGGTAGCCGGCGGCGATCGAACCCATCTTGAATTCAGTCATGCCCAGTTCGTAGTGCGCGGGCGCGAATCCCTTGTCGACCTTCAGCGCGTTCGAAAACTGGATGACCGCTTCCTTATATTTGGCGTCCTTCTCGTAGCGCTGACCGCTCTCAAGATACTTCTGCTTGCGCACGTTGGGGTCGCGGCTGCAACCGGCCATCAGGGCAAGGCCCAGGCTAAGGCTTATCAGCGGGAGAGAGTGAAGGTTGGAACAGAAGTTGGTGCGCATACGATAGCCCTCTTATGAGACTTTTTTACCTGACGACTCTATTATCGCCAATCCACCCAAAGTCGCACAGTATATTCAACTTCGGCTAGGAGTCTGTCGGTCATAGCGATTCTGGCGGCGTGGCGGCCCCGGCAGCGCG
>CAXTMK010000193.1:0-8284 GCA_964245315.1 uncultured Acidobacteriaceae bacterium
GGCGATGAGCTGGGCGTTGTAGAGGGCCTGGGCGCGGTTGAAGTCGAGCTGCTTTTGCTCAAGGTCGGCTTTGGCCTGCGCGACGTTGGCGGCGGCGGTCTTCTCCGCGGCGATGTAGCTGGTGATGTCGGTCTTGGAGGCGGCGATGGTGGCGTCCTGAGCGGCGACCGTGGCTGCGGGCTGAACGCTCTCGACGGTGGCGAGCACGGTACCTTTTTTGACGTGGTCGCCCTCCTTGACGTTCAGGTGGGTGATGCGGCCGAAGGCGGTGGCGCCAATATTGACGTAGGTCTTCGGTTTGATCTGGCCGGTGCCGGAGACGACCGAGGTGAGATCCTGTTTGCCGATGGTGGCGGTGGTCACCTTAATGACATTGGCCTGGCTGCGCCAGATCGTGAGCCAGGTGAGGCCGCCGAGCGCGAGCAGGATTGCGGCGGCGATTGCGATTTTCTTGAAGGTCATACGTCTCTCAGTCGTTCAGTTTGGACGAGGTCCGGGTGTAAAGGCCAACTACGGACATTCTGACTGCACTTTTGCATCGGTACGCGCTGATGGTGCCGGAGGTTCCGTAAAAGCACAATCCGCAAAAATGTTCACATTGCCGCAATACCTTCCAACGGCTCGAGGAGTCAAAAGGGCAAACCATTACTCCGGGTGTAGCCGATCCCGCATTCTGTTGATTCTGTTCTGCTGAGTTGCTTCGATGATAGCAGGATGGAGAGTATTTAGGATGCGGGCGGATGCTTTCGGAGGCTTGATAGTTGCATCGTTTGGGCCTACAATAAGGCTTCAGTTGCAGTCGGGGTGCCACCTATGAACATTCGTCGTTTCTTCACTCAGTCGAGCTTCGTCAACGTCGCTGTAATGGGTCTTTCGCTTGGGGCGGCCTCGCTGCTCGCGCAGACTCCGGCGACCACCCAGCAGACGCCTCAGCCGACCGATGGGGTGCAGCGCGCGCCGGTGGTGAAGGATGTTCCCGACCCGACACAGCGCAAGCGCACCGACCAGGAGCGTTTCAGGGCGCAAAAGAACATGAAGGACGAGCTTAAGGGCTCGTACAAGACCTGGGTGGACCAGGACGTGGCCTGGATCATCACGGACGAGGAGTTGCAGGCATTCAAGCATCTCTCGAACGACCTGGAGCGCGACCAGTTCATCGAGAACTTCTGGCTGCGCCGGAATCCCAATCCGGACTCGCCCGAGAATGAGTATCGCGAAGAGCATTACGCGCGTATCGCCTATGCGAACGAGCACTTCGCCGCGGGCAAGGCGGGCTGGCGGACGGATCGCGGGCATATCTATATTGCATACGGCAAGGCGGATTCGATTGATTCGCACCCCAGTGGCGGAAGCTACGACCGCCCGATGGAAGAGGGTGGCGGCAATACCTCGACGTTTCCGTTCGAGGTGTGGCACTACCGGTACCTGGAAGGCATCGGCGACAACATCGATATCGAGTTTGTGGATACCTGCATGTGCGGCGACTACCACATGACGATCGACCGCTCGGAGAAGGATGCGTTGAAGATGGTTCCCGGCGCGGGCCTGACGATGGCCGAGCAGAACGGCCAGTCGGACAAGAAAGATCGCTTCGCGGGCGGCGGACTGGAACAGCTGGGCAAAGGTCCGGGCACGGAGATGAACGCGTCGAAGCAGTTCGACCGGCTGGACCGCGCGGCTAAACTGATGGCTCCTCCGGTCATCAAGTTCAAGGATCTGGAGACGTACTTTGCAACCTCCAAAATCCTGACCGGACCTCCGTTCCTCTTCGATGTGCGCTCCGATTACGTCAAGATCACGAACGACACCGTGTTGGTTCCGCTGACCGTGCAGATTCACAACAAGGACATCACCTTCAACACCAAGGACGGCGTCTCGACCGGAACGGTTAACATCCTGGGGCGGGTCTCGACCCTGACCAACCGCACGCTGTACACGTTCGAGGAGACGGTCGCCGCAACGTCGCCGAGCGAGTTGCTGACGCAGGAGCAGCAGAAGGTTTCGGTGTACTGGAAAGCTCTGCCGCTCAACCCCGGTCTGTATAAGGTCGACGTGGTGATTAAAGATGTGAACAATCCGGATCACATCGGCACGTGGCGGCGCGGCATCAATGTACCCAAGTTCGACGACGATAAGCTGGACCACTCGTCGCTGATACTCGCGGATCTGATGGAGCGGGTCCCGTCGAAGGATATCGGCGCGGGCAACTTCGTCATCGGCAATACGCGCATTCGCCCGCGGGTTTCGGCTAACCAATCGGTGCCGATTACGTTCCACCGCGGCCAGAACCTGAACTTCTGGATGCAGGTGTATAACCTCGGGATCGACGACAAGAGCAAGCAGAACGGCGCGACCATCGAGTACCAGATCCAAAATCTGGCGGATAACAAGATGCTGCTGGATATGTCCGAGACGACCAACAAGCTGAGCCCCAACGCGGACCAGGTGACGCTTGAAAAGAGCCTCCCGCTGGCGAGTCTCGCGCCGGGGAATTATCAGGTCAGCATCAAGGTGAACGACGGCGTAAAGAAGCAGCAGTTCGCCGAATCGGCGAAATTTGTGGTTGATTAGTCGCTGCGGGTGAGGAAGATACATACGGAGATGCTGGATTCTCCAGAACGACGGCTTTGGGGTTTTCGAGGGGTAGGGCGGTACGGACGCGCGGAAGGCATGCGATGGACGACTGTATGGGCGGCGTTTAGGAGCAGGCCATCGACGCACAGAGGATAGCTGTGCACCGATTCGAGAACGATCAATCCGGACCGCGCTTCGCGCTGATTCTCCTGCTGGGGATGACGCTTTGGCTTGTGCCCGTGGCGCGGGCGACTGGTGGAGCTGTCGTCTCGGGCGTGGTGCGCGACGCGCAGGGTACGGCGCAGATGGGCGCGCTGGTTCAGGTGCTCGGGGCTGACTCGGTTACGGTGGCGACGGCCTGGACCGACTCCCACGGGCGCTATGCGATCGCAAATCTGGCTGCGGGACGTTATCTGGTGCGGGCGAGCGCGACCCTGCTGGTACCGGCGACCAAGGCCAATCTGATTTTGCGCAATGGCGCGACGACCGTCGTAAACCTTACCTTGGCGGCGTTGTTCGATACAACTTCGTGGCTGCCGGCGGAGCGCCGCCGCGCGGATGAGCCGGACGACGACTGGAAGTGGACGCTGCGCTCGACGGCAAGCCGACCGATTCTGCGGATTTTGCATGACGGCGAGATGATCGATGTATCGTCGTCGGCGGAGCAGCCGCAGGCCGACAAGCTGCGCGCGCGGGCGACGGTAGCCTCGGGCGGCGGGGAGTTCGGGCAGGGCGGCGTACACACTATTTTGGCGATTCACCGCTCGCTCGACGACGGCGGCGACATGGTGCTGCGCAGCGACATGGGTTCAGGCCAAGTGCCGACCGGGTTCGGGCCGTCGCAGGAGTTCGAGGCCGGATACGAGCATCAGGTAGGATTCTCCGGCGCGGATCGCACCGTGGCAGCGTATAAGTCGCATCCGGAACTGGCGGCCAGCACAGGGACGACCGCCGGCCTGCAGAGCATGACCATTACGAGCGGGCGGCGCCTGAGCATGGGCGACCTCTTTCAGGCTGAGGTCGGCGGCAGCCTGCAGATGCTGAGCACATCCAGGGTCGGCGTGGCCACGCACCCCTTCGTGCGGCTGACCGCGCACCCGATAGGGACGTGGACCCTGCACTATCGCATGGCGAGCGACCGCCAGTTGCAGGGATTTGAAGACGTGACCACGGGCGAGACTGAGGTGCCGGTGGCGCTGGTGAAGAACGGCAAACTTGCGCTCGAATCGGGCCGGCACCAGGAGGCTTCGGTCGATCACAAGGTTGGGCGCGGGTCGGTTTCGTTCGCGTACTATCACGATGCGATGGTGCGGACGGCGGTCTCGGGCAGCGGCAATGCGCTGGCAGGTTCGCTGAGTGGAGAGACGGTCAACACCATGCTGGTCGATCCGACGACGGGTACATTCCGCTCCCTGGCGACGGCCTACAAGACCAAAGGCCCGCGCATAACGGCGAGCGCGCCGCTGCTGCCGGGGCTTTGGGTGGCGGCGGAGTACAGCTCGGGCGATGCGGTCTCGTCGGATGCGGGGCAGTTGGCGATCTTTCCAGCGGCGCTCTCCGCCTTGCGGGCCGAGGCCGGGCAGGCGGCGACGCTGGCGATGAAGGGCAGGATCAAAGCCACGGGGACACGGATTCGCACGTCGTATCGCTGGCAGCCGTCGAAGTTCGTGACAGCGGTCGATCCGTACAGCACCTTCGGCGATCAGTCGTTCTTTAGCTGCCAGTTGCGGCAGCCGATCCACTGGGGCGCGCGGTTGCCGTCGGGGTTGGACGCGACGATCGATGTGACGAACCTGCTCGCGCAGGGGTACAGGCCGTTTTTGTCGGCGGATGGGCAGACGCTGTATTTTGCGCAGGCTCCGCGGACGATACAGGGCGGGGTTTCGTTCTCGTTCTAATCTTTAGCGATTCGCCCGGTCCGCAGCTACCGCTCCCCAGATCATGGCAATCGGGTGCAGCACCGCGATCGCCCAGCCGAGGGTCACAATTCCAAGGCCGATATACAGTACGAGCATGATGATTGCTCCCGGGACCGTGCTGTACAGCATGCCAAACGGCCCAAGGAAAAAGGTCAAGACCAACGACAACACCACACTCTTACGGTTAGCCATAATTCCTGAGATGCACCTCAGGACAAGATTGGGTGGTCGCCAGGCGCAGGACTGACAAGCCACGCCAACTGAACACCGTCCGGAAAACCTTAGGGCTGAGGTCGGCACATGAGCGCGCACCACAACCCGCTCGGTCGGTGCGGCGTCCTACTCATCATGAAGTTACGTAAGGTTCTGATTTGCATCGTTGCGTTTTGTCTTACTGCAGTGCTTCGGGCGGACGATAAAGCGCGCTTCGACCTGGTGGGGCCGAAGATCGAGGTTAGAGTGACGCGTAACGGCGTGACTCTTCCGATTGCGCAGGTTCCGAACCTCCAGGGCGGCGACAGGCTGTGGGTGAAGGCCGATCTGCCGCCCACGCAGTTGAACCACCTGATCCTGATCGTGGCGTTCCTGCGCGGCACCACCAATGAGCCGCCCGATAATTGGTTCACAGAGATCGACACCTGGGATAAGAAGAAGACAGCCGAGGGGACGACCATCATCGTACCGGCCGAAGCGGAACAGGCGCTGATGTTTATCGCGCCGGAGACGGGCGGCGATTTCCGCACGCTGCGCTCGGCGGTGAAGGGAAAGCCTGGGCTGTTCATCCGGGCGGATTCGGATTTGAACGAGGCGTCGTTCGAGCAGCAGCGCATCGATCGCTATCTGGCGGCGATGAAGGATCTCCCGAAGGACGATCCGAAGGCGATTCAGGAGCACTCGGCCAAGCTGGCGGCGACGCTCGCCCTGAAGCCGAATGACGACTGCTTCAAGCAGCCGGTCGACCAGCAGGTGACGTGCCTCACGCAGTCGAGTGCGCCGCTGCTGATGGAGGATGGTCACGGGCAGAGTGTCGCGGAGGCGCTTTCATCCGGCCCTTCTTCGGATTTTATCAATGCAGCTTCAACCACGCAGCTGGCTGCGGGCGGCCTGTACTCGGCGTATGTGGGCGCGGCGGTCGATCTGGTGCACCTTGTCAGCACGCTGCGGACGGCGCAGTATCAGTACATTCCAGGGCTGACGTTTCCGCAGGGCGACGAGCTGAGCCTGAAGCTGAACGCGCCGCCGTCCTTCAACAAGCCGATGACCGTAATCGTGGTGGGACTGCCGGCAATCCAGAAGCCGAAGCTGCCTCCGCTGCATGCTCAGGATGCGAATCGAGTCGCCTGCCTGCTGCAGCCGAAGATGACGATTCCAGTGGAAGGCGCTCCGCTGGTGTATTCGAGCGGATACGCGCACGATTTAGTCCTGCACCTGAATCGTACCGGCAATCCGACCGATTTGGCGCTGACGCCGGATGCGTTCGAGGGCGGGCTGGTCGTGTCTGAGGGAGACAAGCGCGAGCCGCTGCGCGATGCCATGCACGACAACGCCAGGCCGGGGATAAAGGTGGGTTCGGCTACCGATCTCACGATTACCGGGAGCATCAGCGGATATTGGGGCTTCGACCACTTCGATGGGCCGACCGTGACGCTGCAGCAGGCGCCGGGTAAGGAGTGGAAAATTGTTAGCAACACACAGCTATTTGCCGGACAGGACAACAAGCTGACGCTGAAAGGCGATGGGACTGCGTGCGTGCAGCATATCGCGCTGGCTGGCGATAAGGCGAAGGATATGGATGTCAGCTTTAAACCGGGCGATAAAGATGCGAAGGACACACTCTCGCTCGATGTATCGCTGAAGGCGGTGCAGCCGGGAGCGTATTCGCTGGCGATTCAGCAGTATGGCGATGCGGACCGCGAAAAAGTTCCGCTGACGGCTTACACGGCGGGGATCAGGCTGGACGCTTTGAAGATGCACGAAGGCGACAATGCTGCCGTGCTGACAGGCGTGGGCCTGAAGGATGTGGCGTCGGTTGAGATTGCGAAGGAGAGCTTTGCGCCGGCGGAAGGCAGCGACGACAAATCGGTAAAGCTGCAGGCTAAGGATGGCGTGTCGCCGGCGAACGGCTCGGAGGCTGCCGTGAAGCTGAAGGACGGGCGCACGATGACCGTGAAGATCGACGCGGAGGCAGCGCGGCCTAGGCTGAAGCTGCTCTCATTGAAGGCCACACCGGAGGAGAAGCCTGGATCCCTGGCCGTGACGCTGGGCGGTGAGGACGACATTCCGCTCGACGGCAGGCTGACGTTCGTGGTGCAGACGAAGGATGTATTCCCGCGCTCGCAGACGGTAGAAGTGGCGACGGCGAATGGCTCGGTACATACGTCGTTATCGATCGCTAAGAACAATCTGGTGCTGCAGGATGAGCATACGGCGGTCGCGACGCTCGAACCGCTGAAGGCGTTTGGGGAATCGGCCTTCGGCAAGCTGCAGATGCGGCCGGTGGCGGCCGATGGCACGCCGGGAGACTGGACTCCGCTGGGAATTATGGTGAGGGCGCCCCATATTTCGGCTATTCGCTGCGCGGACGCGAGTACCTGCGAAGTCGATGGAAACAATCTATTCCTGGTGCAGACGTTTGGAGCGGGCAAGGACTTCGTCAAGCCCACCGAGGTGCCTACAGGATTCGCGGAGGGCAAGTTGACGGTAACTGCTCCGACGGACGGAGTTACGCTCTATCTGAAGCTGCGAGATGATCCGGGCGCCGAGGCTACGGTAATGCTGCCACAGCCGATTCAGCAGCAGGCGGCGGCAGTTCCGGCGCAGGGTTCTGTTCCCACAGCGGGGGCTGCAGCGCAGCCTCCGCCGTACTGAGCCCGAGTGCTGGTTAGGGGAACGGGCCGGTAAGCTAGGCGTTCATGCTGACAGATTCCTGTGCCTTCAGCGCGTTCTCTTCCTTCATCTTGCGGCTCGCCTTATTGCGCTGAGAGCGAAGCTTCATGAAGCTTTTCGCCTCGACGTAAAGACGTGGCACATCGCGGTTGACGATTGCCTTCCAGACCACCCGGAACGCAGCCCTGGGGCGGAAGTAATATTCGTCGTAGAACTTGTGCACCATCTCCATTACGTACTCGACCGGCAGGCCGGGGTACTCAATGTGAGCCATCTGGTGGCCGTGGTCGTCTTCCATCTTCTGGTTGGTGATGAAGCCGTTCTTCTCCGCGAAGTCGTAGAACTCGGTACCCGGGTAGGCGTGCGCGATCGAGACCTGGATGGTTTCGCAGTCGAGCGTCTTGGCGAAGTCGATGGTATTGCGGATCGACTGCTTCGTCTCGCCCGGCAGGCCCAGGATGAAGTCGGCGTGGATGATGAGGCCCAGGTCGTGGCAGTCCTTGACGAACTCGCGGGCGCGCTCAACGGTCGCGCCCTTCTTGATGTTTTTGAGGATCTGCGGGTCACCGGATTCGAAGCCGACAATCAGCAGGCGGCAGCCGGCGTCCTTCATGGCTTTCAGCGTCTCGCGGTGGGTGGTTACGCGCGAGGTGCAGCTCCAGGTGAGGCCTAGTGGCTTCAGCTTGGCGCAGAGCTCGATCGTGCGCTCTTTCTGGATATTGAAGGTGTCGTCGTCGAAAAAAAATTCCTTCACATGGGGGAAGAGCTTCTTGGCGTTGGCCAGCTCGGCGGCTACGTCGTCCGTCGAACGCTTGCGCCAGGCGTGGCCGGAGAGCGTCTGCGGCCAGAGGCAGAACGTGCATTGCGCCGGGCAGCCGCGCGTCGAGTAGAGCGAGACGTAGGGA
>CAXTMK010000194.1:0-8134 GCA_964245315.1 uncultured Acidobacteriaceae bacterium
AGTCGCAACCTTGCTCCGGGCTTTCACTTTCGCGGTGGATTTTGACGCCGCAGGCGCGGAGTCGGCCCGCAGCAGAACTCCAAGCGGTTCATTCGACCCAAGCTCCCTGCCTTCGTGGGTGAGCGAGGCCTTCTTGTACGGGATTTGCCGTCCTTCGGGATTGACGAACGTCTCGGCGGCCAGCGTAATCAGCCCGGCACGGGCCAGGCCTTCGAGCATCGAGTCGAAGACCTTGCGGTCGGGCGTCAGCGCGAGTTCGGTGTGCAGCCGGCCGGTCGCTTTGGATTGGCCGTCGAGCGCTCGTAGAATCGTGCGCAGGTCGCGCTCCTGCGCGGTGCTGGGCGCGGCAAACGGCTGCGCGGAGTTAGAAGAGGGTGCACAAAAATCGCAGTGTCCGCATGGCCGATGGGCGTCGGCTGCGTCGCCAAAATGGCGGATGAGCGCGGTCATGCGGCACTGCTGGGTCTGGGCGAAGGCCATCATGGAGTCGATCTGTTTGCGGCGGAACTCGACCTGCTGCTGATAGCCCGTCTGCCAGTTCTCGGCGCCAGACTTGCGTACCAGCCCCGCGATATCGAACTGCGCCGCGCCCTGCGAGGCCAGCTTGTCGAGCGATTTGGCGACTACATCGCGGTCCATCTTCAGCTTGCCGGCGATGAACTCCGGCATCAGGAATTCGTCGGTCAGCGCCTTTGAGACGCGCAGCAGGTCGGCGACATCGGGGTAGTCGCGTTCGAGAAACGTCTCGTGGATGCGCCGGTCGACGAAACTGTAGAGCAGGACGGTGCGCGACGGCAGGCCGTCGCGTCCGGCGCGTCCGATCTCCTGGTAGAAGGCCTCGACCGACGCGGGCAGCGCGAAGTGCACGACCGAGCGCACGTCGGCCTTGTCGATGCCCATGCCGAACGCGATGGTCGCGACCACTACGTCGAGCTTGCCCGCCTGAAACTGCCGCTGCACGCGCTCGCGGACCTCCGGCGCCAGCCCGGCGTGGTACGCGGCGGCAGGAAACTTGCGTCCGAGTTCGCCAGCCAGTTCCTCCGCCACCCGCCGCGACGGAGCGTAGACGATCGCCGGGCGCCGAGCCTTATCGGCTAGAAACTCGGCGGTGAACTGGCTGCGGCGTGGCTTCGAAAGCTCGACCGCCTCGATCTCCAGATTCTCGCGGCGGAAGCCGTGAATGAACAGCGCCGGTTGCTGCAGGTTCAGTTGCGTGACAATGTCGCGCTGCACGTTCGGCGTGGCAGTTGCGGTCAGGGCAATGATGGGCGACGGCCGCAGCGCGGGCAGGTAGTCACCCAGCAGGCGGTAGTCGGGACGAAAGTCGTGGCCCCAGGCCGAGATGCAGTGCGCCTCGTCGATCGCGATGAGCGACGGCTTGCGCTTGGCCAGCATCTCCGGAAAGCCGGGGACGCGCATGCGTTCGGGCGCGATGAAGAGGAACTGCAGCTTGCCGTCGAGGTAGTCTCGACACGCCTGTCGAGCGTCTTCCCGTGCCAGTCCGGAGTGGATGCGCGCCACCTTCAGCCCGGCGGCCGAGAGCTTGTTGGCCTGGTCGTCCATCAGCGCGATCAGCGGCGAGATGACCAGCGCCGTGCCTCCGCGGGCGATCGCCGGCAGCTGATAGCAGAGCGATTTGCCCGCGCCCGTCGGCATCACCAGCAGTACGTCCCGCCCGTCGGTCGCAGCGGTGCACACCGCCTCCTGATTGGCGCGGAAGGCAGGGAAGCCGAACGTAGTGTGCAGAAGCCGGGTAAGATCAGACATTGCCGTAGCTTAGTTTCGCATATTGTTTGCCTCGGGGCGAGGCTCGGATTCGAGATCGTCCGAGGCTTGACCCTCCCCCCTGCCCTAAGTATGCAAGCTATACAAACGAAGAGCCTTAACCCTAACTTCAATATGCGAGATGTTGAACCATCTTTGGTGCAAGCACTTTTGCAAACGGTGTATTTCCCTTTCAGCAGGCTGGCGAGACCGGAGAAGGCGGCTCCTGCAACCGCTAAGGCCCGCCCGCCCTGATCGAAGAACGCCGCGAGTGCGGCCAACAAGGTCTGGAGTGTGGGTGGAGCCCAATTCCTGGGATCGGCTGCGAGTTCGTTGTATTTGCTTAACCAGTCGCCGGTGCTATCCGGAGTCACCTGACTCATGTCCTGGACGATGACGGAGTACGCACTGCCGATGCCTCCCAGCGGTACAAGGGTGGTCACCAGAAACGGCCCCTTGCCCTGCACCCTTACAGCACAATCGGTACAGGCCAGATGCTGGAGCAGACTGTTTGCGGCCGCGACGTCGTAGTGGTGACAATCGGCGATCCACTTGGTTTCGGCGTCGGTTGCGTTGTCGGTGGAAGCGATGGCGGCGCAGTCCTTGTGAGCCTGGTCGAAGCTGCTGGGATACGGCACCGTGATTGGAACGTAGGTGACTCCAAGACGTTCCTTCGGAATGAGGTGGTTAGCCGCACCGGTCGGGAATGGATGATGAGCGCCGGTGTCCCGGTTGAACTCGAAGGACGGCTCGTCGTGGTTCTCGGGCGGATCGAGCGCGATGACCGCCTGGACCATGTTGTGGAGGCGGAGCACATCATCTTTGTCTTGCGGATCGCTCTTCGCCAGGACGTAGGAGTACATCGCGAAGCCTCCGGTTTCGACATCGCCGCTATAGAGCAGGGCGCCGGATTGGGTGATCATCTTCGGGGCTGCAAGAGTGGCTTTCGGGTCGATCACGAAGGTCGCGCTGCATCCGCGCGGCGGTCCGATCTTCCCTTGAATCGTGGCCGATAGCTTGTAGGTGCCCGACGGAAGCTGGCCGGTGTCGATCCACGCCTGCGTGTCGCTCACATGAACCCGCCTTTGCTCTCCACCGCTAAAAAGCCATTGAACGCGGTCGCTTTTCGCGATGTTGACGACCGTCGCGTGGATGGGGGTTGTAGCTCGAGTTTTAGCTGGGTTCGCAACACACTCCGGTTCAGGCGCTAATCCTGAAGTTACCGGGTGGGGAAAACGGGGTGGAGATGGGGGAATCGAGGTACGGACGGAAGTCTGGGACTCCGCGGACTTTCCTTTGTCGTCGGTGACAAGACAGCTGATCGTGATGCTGGCGTTTGGCGCTACTCCGGCGGTTGAGAGGGTCGCGGTGGAGGTCGTCCCGCTGACGGAGCCGGTGGAGGCGGCATAGCTGTAGGTCAACGGCCGGTTTTGTGGGCTCATCGCCACGGAGGTGACGGTTACGGAGCCACCCGGATTCACCACGGATGGACTTGCGCTACAGCTCACAGTCGGAGGGTCATACGGCTTAACCGTGAAAGAAGCACCGCAGGATTGCACCCGGGTATCTCCGTGTGTTTGGATAGGTGTTCCTTTCACCTCGAAGGTTCCCGGCGGTAGGTGGTTCGTAGCGATCATTGCGGTCATACCGCTGCCGCTGACAGCCGCTCCGCCGGAAACGGTCCAATGAACGGATCGAAAGAGCGCAAGATCGGCATTAGATAAGGTGCCGGTTACGGTAACTGGATCACCAGGATAGATGGAGGCCGGCGACAGCGCGCACGCCAGAGTTACCGGCGCAGCAGGAATGATAGGTGCGCTCTGCTGCTTGTAGGCTCCCTCTCTGCATCCAGTTGCGGAAAAAATGAGAGTTGCCACGAGACAGCCGATTACGGCTTTGACGGCTTTGGCCGCCGTGCGAACTTCCATAAAGCCCTCACAAGAAGAACAAGTAAGACTGCAAGCGCGAAGATGAAGATTGCTCCGGGAAGGCCACCATAAGAGTCACCGAAATGATTCAAGATGCCGATGACGATCGTCGTGAGGGCCAATGCCGCGATGAGCACGGCGGCCGGTAGCTTCATCAGGTCCATCTTTGCCACCAGTTACGAAGGGATGGTGAATTATAGCAAGGACCAGGTAAATAGCTATATTTGGTAACCATCTCTTTGCTTACCGACGATACATGCTCTACACCGTGTGTGGGATTATCCCGCTCACTCGCGAAACCTAACATCGGTGTTGTCTGAAGAAGGTGAACCCATGCACGGAGATCAAACTACCATGCGTAAGCGAGCCAGTACGATTCTGAGCGCGGACGATGGCGGCCAGTCGCTGGTCGAGTTCGCGGTGACGCTGCCGGTGCTGCTGCTCGTCCTGACCGGCATGGCCACCGTCGCCATCGCGATGAGCAACTACCTGATGTTGACCGAAGCGACCAGTGTCGGCGCCCGCGCGCTTGCGGTCAGCCGCGCGCAGACGGTCGACCCCTGCAACACGGTTGCGACGGCCGTGTACGCGGCGCTGCCGCACTTCACGCAGGCGAACTTTACCTTTGCCTTCAATCTGAACGGAGTGAGTTATACGGGAACATCGTGCAGCAGCACGAGCCCGACTACGGGCGCGGCCGGCAATCTGAAGCAGGGTCAGCCCGCCACCGTGACCATCACCTATCCCTGCAACCTGGTGGCGTACAAGTTCACGAGCGCCTGCTCCATGCTCGCGCAGACCACGGAGGTGGTGCAGTGATAAAGCGTGTATGTCGGCGCCTCCGTTCTCTGCGACGTGAAGAGAGCGGCCAGATGCTTCCGATTATCGGTCTCTTCATGATGGGAATGCTGGGCCTGGCAGCATTGGGCATCGAGTGGGGCCATGCCACCTACGCCCAGCGTGAACTACAGGCGACCACCGACGCTGCGGCGCTCGCTGCGGCGCGCGCCCTGCCGACGGCCGCTTCGGCCTCGGCGATCACCGGCACCACCGGAGTCGCGGCCCTGTACAGCGCGGCTCCGGGCGGCAAAAATGTCCGTCCCGGACTGCCGAACGTTACCGTCACCAGCATAGTGGAATGCCTCACCACGCTGCAGGCCGAAGGCATCGCCTGCGTCGGCAACGTACCAGATAATGCCGTGCAGGTGACCCAGTCTCTGGCGCTGCCCACGGTAATGGGCGGCATTGTCGGCGTGAAGACCCTGAATATCAATGCAATCGCGACCGCCTCCACACGCGGCGGATCGCCTCGTCCCAGCAACATCGCAGTCATCATGGACACAACCTTGTCGATGAATTTCGTCGACACCGATTGCGTCGTCAGCGGCGTTGCGCAGACCCAGATGCAGTGCGCCCTGAACGGCTTTCAGATTCTGCTCAGGAATCTCTCGCCCTGCGGCAACTACCAGACCACCTGCACCAATGCTCAGGGGGTAAACCAGAACCCCTTTGATCAGGTGTCGCTGTTCACGTTTCCCGATCTGGTGCCGTCGACGGCATCGATCGATGCCTCCTGCACAACCCCCATTCCGGCCTCCTACAATTGGAATGGCACTTCCGGCATCACCGTACCGGGATTCGGCATGACCATCTGGAGCGGAGTTCCTACAGCCACAACCTACGATGCCCCGCCCGCCGGAGCATCGTCCTACGCTCCACCTTCGTTTGCGACTTACCAGGTTACCGGTTTCCTTAGCGACTACCGCACCTCCAACGCAGCCACAACGCTGAATCCAACCTCTGCCCTGGTAAAGGCCGCCGGAGGAAAGCCAGGCTGCGGAAGCATGCTGCCGTCGAACTATGACGGAGCCTATGGCACCTACTATGCCGGAGCCATCTACGCTGCGCAGTCGGCGCTGACGGCGCAGTCTGTCGCCAACCCCAGTTCAGAGAATGTGATCATCCTGCTCAGCGACGGCGATGCAACCGCACTCCAGAGCTGGAACGGCACCACCGTCTTCACCAACTCCGCGACCGGAAACGGGTTCTATCCTTCGTGGGTGGGCGAGTGCGGACAGGCGATCACGGCCGCGAAGGCGGCGACGGCAACGGGAACGCTGGTCTATACCGTTGCCTACGGCTCCTCACCCAGCGGATGTGCGAGCGATTCGAATGCGGGGCAATATCCAAACGTCAGCCCCTGCGACACCATGTACGACATGGCGTCGGCTCCGCAGAACTTCTACTCCGACTACAAGCAGTCCGGCTCCGGAAGCACCTGCTACTCCAGCCAGCCGGTGACGTCGCTGAACGATATCTTTCAGGCGATCGCCAACGCCCTGACCGAAGCGCGCCTGATCCCGAACAACACGACCTAGCTTTTGCGCTTTTAAACGTCCGCGATCGCTCCAGTCTGGACGCAATCGAGCAATCACTCGCCACGCCGAACAGTATTCCGCGCTTCACAACCTGCCAGCCCACTCCGTCCGCAAAGAGATGAAGGTCGCGACTATCAGAACAGAGCAGTGCAGCCGTGTACTGCGGGGTTTAGCTCAGAATACTTTCCTCAAGCCATCATGATCTTATCCGGCGTAATCGGATAATGCCGGACACGCTTGCCTGTGGCGTTGTAGATGGCATTCGCAACCGCCGCCGCAGCGCCTGTGATCCCGATTTCTCCGATGCCACGCGCGCCCAGAGGCGAAAACTTCATGTCCGGAATGTTCAGGCAGGTCACGTCGATGGTGCCGACATCGGCGTTCACCGGAACATGGTACTCGGCCAGGTTTTCGTTCACCGTGCGCCCGTAGACCGGGTCGATGTGCGCCTCTTCGTGCAGCGCGAACGAGATGCCCCACACGATGCCGCCCATCAGCTGATTCAGTCCTGTCTTGTCGTTCATCAGCGTGCCGATGTCGTAGGTGGCTACGACGCGCCGCACCTTCACCATGTGCGTATCTTTGTCGACCGCAACCTCGGCGAAGACAGCACCGAACGACTGCGACGTGTAGGCGTCCTTCGATTCGGATGGTTCCGCGGACCCCATGGCTTCGATAGGCTTGTTGCCATTGCGAGCCATAAGAGCCGCGATGCTTTCAGAGGCGGAAGGCGCATTTTTCGCGAACGCCTGTCCATCTTTCACCGTGATGTCGGTGGTCTTCATACCGTGCATCGGCGATGCGGCATCGTTCACCGCGAGTTCGGCTATTTTGAGGATTGCCTGCTGCGCCGCGTCGCGCACCGCAGGCGTGACCGAAGCCGTCGACTGCGAGCCGCCGGAAACCGGAGCCTTGGGCAGAGTTGAGTCGCCCAGCTTTACCTCGATCAGCTTCGGGTCCATATTCAACGCGTCGGCTGCCGTCTGAGCGATCATCGTGTACATGCCGGTGCCGAGGTCCTGCGTTCCCGACGCGGCGACAACCTTCCCACCCGGCAGGATGCGCACCACAGCCTGCGCGGCGGAGCGATTGGCCGGATAGGTGGCAGTCGCCATGCCGTAACCGATCAGGTTGTTGCCTTCAACCATCTGACCGGCAGTCGCATTGCGCTTCGTCCATCCGAACCGGTCCGCGGCCTGTTTATAGCAATCCTTTAGATTCTTCTCGGTCCAGGGACGGTCGTGGCTTGGATCCTTCTCGGCGTAGTTCACCAGGCGAAGCTGCACCGGATCCATCTTCAGCTTCTCCGCCAGCTCGTCCATCGCAATCTCGAGCACCGATGTGCCGGGAGCCTCGCCCGGCGCGCGCATGAAGGTGCAGATACCGACGTTCATCTCCACCAGCTTCTCCGTCACGGAGTTGTTGGCGCTGTCGTAGAGCATCTTGGTCGGACCGGCTGAGTGCTCGGTGAAGTCTTCAAGCACCGACGCATGCATCACCACGTCCTGCTGCATGGCCGTGATCTTGCCGTCGGAGGTCGCGCCAATCTTGATCTTGTTCACCGTCGTCGGCCGGCAGCCGACCGGACCGAACATCTGCTCGCGCCCGAGGACCAGCTTCACGGGCTTGCCCACGACCTTCGCCGCCATCGCGCACAGCGGAATGTGCGACCAGGACGAGCCCTTCGAGCCGAAGCCGCCCCCGGTGTATGGGCATTGCACACGCACATCATCGAGCGGAAGCCCCAGCAGCTTGGCGATCGTCATCTTTACGCCGGAGATGTACTGGGTCGAGTCGTAGAGGTTCAGCTTCTCGCCCTCCCACCATGCGATGGTGGCGTGCGGCTCCATCGGATTGTGGTTCTGGATGGGTGTGATGTAGGTCTCGTCAACCGTGACTGCGGCTTGCGCGAAGCCCTTGGCTACGTCCCCGCGATGATTTCCCGCAGGTTCCTTACCCGGATTTTTCGGCCAGCGCGCCTCGCCGAGGCGGCCCATAAAATCGAGTTTCGCGGGCTCGGAGTTGTACTTGATGACCAGCATGCGCGCTGCCTGCATCGCCTCC
>CAXTMK010000195.1:0-1631 GCA_964245315.1 uncultured Acidobacteriaceae bacterium
TCTCATACTGATCCAGTTTGACAAGCGGAGCACCGCTCCGTATGTTGTAAAGAGGTGATTTGGAGCGGTGCTCCGGATAAGGATACCCCCCTCTGCGGTGGAAGGAGAGATCGATGTCGGCAAATACTATGAAAGCTATTCAACTACACGAGTTCGGCGGCCCTGAGGTGCTGCGCTACGAAGACGTAGCGGTTCCTGAACTGGAGGCAGGGGAAGTGCTCGTTCGCGTTCACGCGATCGGCATCAATCCCCCTGACTGGTATTTACGTGAGGGTTATAAGGACCTGCCTCCTGATTGGAGGCCAGAAGTGCCCTTGCCTGTCATCCCGGGGACCGACGTATCGGGAGTCGTAGAGGCCGTTGCCCCGGATGTAGAGGAGTTCAAGGTCGGGGACGAAGTCTTTGGGATGATTCGCTTCCCCAGCTTTGGGGAGAGCCGTGCATATGCGGAGTACATTGCTGCGCCCGCGCCGGAACTCGCACTAAAGCCGGCTCACATCGACCACGTGCACGCAGCAGGGGCACCTATGTCTGGACTTACCGCGTGGCAATTCTTGATCGATGTGGGACACGATCATCCGAATCCACTTCAAGCGGAACCGCACCGGCCAGTGCCGCTCGGTGGCAAGACGGTACTCATCAATGGTGCTGCGGGCGGCGTGGGTCACTTCGCGGTGCAACTTGCGAAGTGGAAGGGTGCGCACGTCATTGCCGTGGCATCGTCCACACAGGAGTCCTTCCTGCGCGAGCTCGGGGCCGACGAATTTATCGACTACACAAAGAGAGCTGCTGAAGAGGTCGTACATGACGTTGATCTTGTCGTCGATACCCTCGGTGGTCCTACTACAGGTCGTTTCCTGCGCACGCTCAAGCGCGGGGGCGCATTATTCCCCGTTTTCCTGGGCTTCTCCGATCGCGAAGAGGCGGAAAGACTAGGCGTCACAGTCTCAAGTACCCAGGTGCGCTCTAACGGACCGCAACTCGCAGAGTTCGGGCACTTGCTCGATGCAAGCAGGGTTCGAGTAGCCATAGACAGCACGTTCCCGCTCGCCGACGCTCAAGCAGCGCACAAGCGAGCCGCTCAAGGGCACATTCAAGGCAAGATCGTGCTCACGGCTTAGGGAGGACGGAACTCATCCCATGCTCAAGGACTACGCTGCGGAAAGGGACCGTCGATGCTCCCCACTCGGCTAACGGAACTAGGAGGATTGATGATTACGGTGATGGGTTACATTCACGTAGATCCGGCTGTTGCGGATGAGTTTCTCGCCGATGTTAAGGCACTCACCCCCAGCTCCACCAACGACAACGGCTGTCTTTTCTACGCAATCGCTTTAGATTGCGCGCTCAGCGGACGCATGCTAGTCGCCGAGCGCTGGCGCGACCAGAAATGCTTGACGAAACATCTTGAGACAAAACAGACGTTATGGTTCCTGGAAAAATGGGGGAACAGGTTAAAGAGCGACGTCCACAAATATGACAGCTCGAATGAACGATCACTCGCGGATTAGACACCAAATCCGCGAACGACGGAGCTAAGAAGCAGCTTCTTTGAGGCTGACCATGTCTCGCCGAGGGGGCAAACCGAACATACGTCCATACTCGCGAATGAATTGCGTCGGGCTCTCATA
>CAXTMK010000195.1:1731-8133 GCA_964245315.1 uncultured Acidobacteriaceae bacterium
ACTTCGCGCATGATGGCAAGATCGAACTCAATGATGACACCAAGGTATGGTTCACTCGGACTTGCCTCAACGATGGTGCTGAACGCGGGCAATTCGACGCTGACCACCAAGGCCTGGCCCGCATGGTAATCAAAGCGTGCCTCCCCAAACATGGTCCACTTGGCGCCCTGAACGACGATGCACAGTGCCGGCTTACAGATATGAAAGTTGGTTCGCTTTTCGTGATTTGAACGAAGAAGCGTCAGTCCGGGGACTGCGGTCACAAACGGACCTAGTCCTCCCTGCGATTCGGTGTATCGTGCCGCTGCTTCCCTTAGCGAACTCAGCATCATTTGCTTTCTACTCCTCAGCGCCCTAGGTGATTGTATCAAAGGAAAGCAGGATTAGGCAGAAAGCAGGAGAGTTTGGGCAGGTGCTACGGCATGGTGTGGCGTATCTAACTACCAGTACGCACTACAAGTACGTGCGCTGGAGGAAACAATGCCCACAGAGAAAAGCTTGTCAATCGCAGGAAAAATCGCAATCGTCACCGGAGGCAGCCGCGGGCTGGGCCGGAACACAGTGCTTCACCTCGCCAAACGGGGTGTCCACTCAATCTTCACCTACAACTCCAATCAGGCAGAAGCCGATAAGGCTGTTGCGGAGGTGAACAAGGCGGGAGCTAAGGCCATCGCACTGAAGCTTAACGTCGGCGACGTAAGTTCTTTCGAGCCCTTTGTGCAGCAGGCAAGAAAGGCGCTCGCGGAGCTCGGCGCGGAGCGCTTCGACTTTCTGATCAATAACGCGGGCGTCTCCCATCATGCGCTATTCGAGAAAACAACAGAGGCTGAGCTGGATCTGCTCTACAACGTCAACTTCAAAGGGGTGTTCTTTCTGACCCAGAAACTGCTTCCGCTCATCAACGATGGCGGCCGCATCGTGATGATCTCGACCGGGCTCACGCGGATCATCATCCCGGAGAGCGCCCCGTATGGCTCGCTCAAAGGAGCCATCGAAGTCCTTACCAAGTACCTGGCCAAGGAGCTTGGTCCACGTCGTATTACCGTGAACGCTGTGGCACCGGGAGCCATTCAGACCGACTTCAGTGGAGGCGTGGTGCGCGACAACCCCGCAGTCAACAAGATGGTCTCGGATGCGACTGCACTTGGTCGTCCGGGGCTTCCCGACGACATCGGCCCGATGATCGCGTCATTGCTCACAGAGGACAACCGCTGGGTGAATGCGCAACGGATCGAAGTCTCCGGCGGACAGTCGATCTAGCCCAGGAGAGGAGGGCGCAGCACAAGGCGCCCTCTTCAGTACCTTCCGTCAGGAAACACCAGATCAATGGGAGTCAGCATGACCAATCTCAACAATAAGGTTGCACTCATCACAGGGGCGGGTCGAGGAATCGGCAAGGCCATCGCCGAGCGCTATGGCGCTCTAGGCGCAAGCGTCGTTGTGAATTATGCCTCCTCTGCCGAGGCTGCTCAGGAAACCGCGAACGTGATCGAACGTTCCGGCGGGAAAGCGTTTGCAGTGCAGGCGGATGTCTCGAAGGTAGCCGATCTCGAACACCTTTTCCAGATCTCACTTGAGCGATATGGCCGCCTTGACATCGTTGTGGCGAATGCGGGTCTCGAGATGTCAGGGAAGCCTGTTCTCGATTTCACCGAGGAGGAGTATGACCGGCTCTTCAACACCAACACAAAAGGTGCTTTATTTACCATCCAAAAGGCCGCGAAGTATGTAGCGGACAACGGTCGCATCATCTTCGTAGGGTCAAGCACAACGGCCTTCCCGATGCCCGGCCATGGTCTCTACGGGGGCAGCAAAATGGCTCCGCGTTTTCTCATAGAAGTCTTGGCAAAGGAGATTGGATACCGGGGCGTAACGGTCAACTCGATACTGCCCACGGCAACCCAAGGCGCCGGCAGACATGCCGACCCGAAACCGGAAATTGCTCGATTCATCAAAAACTTCATGCCGATGAACCGCATCGGCACGTTAGAAGACTCCGCCAATGCAGCAGAGTTTCTTGCCAGCGATCTTGCCAGCTTCGTAAGCGGCCAGCACCTGCTTCTCAGCGGTGGCGGCCCCGCCTAGTTGGATCGACGAAACAAGAGAATGCGAGACGACCGGCTATAGCATGCAGGTTTGCGCGGCTAAAGTGACCACTTCAGTGCATTCAGGACAGCCCCCTCGAAGGGGCTTCCGAGTGACCGGAGTGACCGCTTGCCCCGCAGCCGTGATTTAGAAGGACGACAACTTGGACTATAGATTCAGCACATTAGCGCACGATCTGTTGCGGCCGTTGAACACTAAGTCCTCTCGCCGACTTCATCACAGGTGGCAACTTACGCGTAGATGGCGGCATGATGCCGATAACAAACCAAAGGTGAAGGGGCTACCGATTGAGCCTCTTCGCCATTACTGCGAAACGGCGCTTCTCGCCAGTATCGCTCGTGCGTATCCCGCCACAGTCTAGTTCCTCCTCCACTCCATGCTTCCTGTGTGATCTACTCATCTGCAAAGAGGCGACAGTCGGTGTCGGATTGACGAACCAAGGAGCGTTTGTTTAGGCGCTACCGAGACTCGACCGTTGACTGGGTTTATAGACCCTGGCGACCAGGATCGCCCATGACTGCAGATTTACCCGTGCCAGAGATGCGGCGGACCGCCGACGTCGTTTACATGCTCTCGCGCGGCAGCATGCGCTTTACCGAGCTGAAACGGAGCATTGATTCCATCTCGCAGAAAGTTCTCACCACGACGGCGCGCGGTTTAGAGCGTGACGGCTACATCACAAGCAAGGCGACATCAAGCATTCCGCCACGAGTAGATTATGAACTTACTGACTTCGGCACAGAGGTCCTCGTTCCGGGTACAGCACTGGCGATGTGGGCGTTTGCCCGCCGAGGAGACGTTGAAGCCGCACGCGCTTCGTTTGATCGACACTCAAAGCTTCCAGCTCCCTGACTGATGTGATTCGTTTGTAAGCGGAGCTGTCACACACCATGCTTCTGAAGCCCATTGAACATCTAGCTCTGTGGATCGGCATAACTGCACTTCTTTCTCTTCAAACGTTTACGCGCGATGCGCGAGCCCCACCCTTGGTGCGGTGAAGGAGTCGTCGGCTGCAAGGCCGCGGCCACACGCGAACGACACGCGGCGTCGTCATTTTATTTAAGCTGCATTCACTCTGAATCCGGTCGCTGCCTCCATCGCGCGGTGCAGGACGTCCGGATCAGAGATGCTCTGATTGTCTAGCCGTGGCGTATAAGGCTCCTCAAGTCTTGTAACCTCATCCTCCGTCAGAGTGATGTCGAGAGCCGCGACTGCATCGTCGATGTGTTGAGCCTTGAGCGCACCCACGATCGGCGCCGCAACAACGGGATTACGACGTAGCCACGCCAGTGCGATCTTCGCTTGACTAGCTCCGCGTTCCTTAGCAATAGCATCCACCGCTTCGACGATCTTTTGATCGCTTGCGGCGGTCGCTTCATTTTGCCTGGCACCCGCAGGTTCAGCTTCGGAACGGGCCGTCGTCTGGCCCCATGAACGCGCCAAGTTGCCGCGCGCAAGCGGGCTATAGACTATTGTCTGCACTCCTTCGTCGGCACAAAGCGGCAGCATCTCGCGTTCTTCTTCCCGAGCCACGAGATTGTAGTTGTCCTGCATAGAGACGAAGCGCGTCCATCCATTTGCCTTTTGCAGGTTCAGCGCCTTACTGAACTCCCACGCCTTCATGGAGGAAGCCCCGAGATACCGGACTTTGCCCATCTTCACCAAGTCGTGAAGCGCTTCCAACGTCTCTTCCCAGGGAGTCAACTGATCACGACGATGAATCTGGTAGAGATCGACGTAGTCCGTGCCAAGCCGTCTCAGACTATGGTCGATCTCCGTCATGATCGCCTTCCGGGACAACCCGATAGCGTTCGGGCCATTCCGCGTGGCTGCGGCCAGTTTAGTCGCGATGACAACACTGTCGCGGTGGATGAAATCCTTGAGGGCTCTCCCGACGATCTCTTCGCTGCCGCCATTCGAATACATGTTGGCTGTGTCGAAGAAGTTGATTCCAGCTTCGATTGCGTGGCGAATCAACAATCGGCTAGCTTCCTCATCCAGCGACCAGGCCGGATGGCCGCGAGAAGGATCACCAAAGCCCATGCAGCCGATGCAAATGGGGGAGACGTCAAGACCGGTGTGACCGAGTTTTGTGTATTGCATATTCCCTCCGAACCGGATACAAATGGATAACTCTCCGGTACGCTTTTGAGCTTAGCGGAGAACTCTCCGCATAGTCAAGATGAACATGATTGAAGAAGAATTACGTTCCGATGCTCGCGCGAATAAGGATCGAATTCTGGATGTGGCGCGCGAAGCCCTCACGGCTGATCCAGCGGCTTCGCTGAACTCCATCGCGAAGACTGCAGGGGTCGGCGCGGGTACGCTCTACCGGCACTTTGCGACCCGCGAATCCTTAGTGCTTGCTCTTTACCGCAAGGAGATTGCTTCCCTGGTAGCGCTTGCTCCCTCGTTGCTCGCCAAACACTCGCCGGGCCAGGCGCTCCGCCTGTGGTGCGACCGGCTCGTCAAGTTCGGAAAGATGAAATACGGGGTCGCCGATATCGTCCACGCGGCGACATCGGCGCAGGACCGTCAGGAACACTATGGACCGATGCTCGGCGCCGTCCGCCAAATGATCGAAGCATGCGAAATCTCCGGTGATCTTCCTCAGGGAACCGATCCAGAAGACATCCTTGTCCTCATAGGCCTCCTTTGGAGAATCCCTCCAACCCCAGCCGGTGAGGCCCGCGTCAGGAGACTTTTGGCGCTTGCGTTCCGGGGTTTAAGAATCAAAGATCCGCCAGCTCCTCAATAGGCACTATGATCGAGTCTCGACTGGTTTAAGTCTCCGATTCTCCCACCGACCAACGGCTTCGGGTGGGCGAGTGGCGACGTAATGCAGCACCCGCTGATTGTGGTGCTGATGGCGGATCGAAGCGCAGGTATCGGGGATATGAGCAGAAGGCGTGATAGGAGCGGAGGTCTGTCTTTCTAGCAAACAAGTTTAGCTATTAGGAGGGATCATGACGATGTCGATTAGTATCTTGCGCTGTAAGCAACAGATGAGAACCCGGAACTGCTTCTAACGCGAGTGCAGGGACGAATCCTTGAACAGACTCTTTCGTGGGGTCCCCCTTTCCTTAACGGCCTCTTCCTTGCTTTGGAGAAGGATTACAGCTTCCTCAAGGAACTCGCAGGTCTGCTCAAGTCGTGATGCTTCTAGAGGGACAAGCAGTTCCTGAGCCCAAATGTTAAAACCAGTCTCCATGCCCAGCAGCAACTTCCGGCCCTTTCTGGTGAGTTGAGGCAGTAACCTACGCTGATCTGCAGGGTCTGCCGATGTCCGAACCAAACCTTCTGTTTGCAACTCAGCCAAAAGCCTGTGGACGGATTGACGTGAGTAGCCCGTCACCTTGGCGATAGCTGACGCGGAAACATCACCCAGTTCGATCCGTATGAGCACTCTCCATCGCGCAGCGCTTTGCTGAAAACGCGCATTCATCGCATCGCCATGTTTTAGCACAGCGGCATGCGCGGCGAAAACGGCGCGGGTGAAACGCCGGAAGCGGCGGGCGTCGTCATTCAGGGCCCCAAACGGGTCTGTCAACATGTTGACAGATTTCTCTTTTGGGCCGACTATAGAGTTGGAATGTTGGCCTGTCTTGCTCGTGTTTTGTTTTTTCTTCATTGCGTACGGGCCTTCGCTATTCCTGGGTGAACCGCACCCGGAATGCATCTTTCAGGTCGAGCCGAAAGCGTACCTGACCGGTGTTCCTTATCGTAATTGCCCCCAGAGATTGCCGCTAATGCGTGCCCTAAGCTGGCCTGGGATCAAACATAAACGTGAAAGGAGAAACTATGAGCAACAAAGAACAGGAAAGTTCAACCACGGCGCTTGACCTCGCGAAAGCGTTCTTCGCCGCCAAAGAACGCCATGATCTCGACGCAACCATGGAGCTCTTCAGCGACGATGCGGTGTACATCTTCCCCCTGGCTGCGTCAGGGAAACAAGAGAACTGGTTCACATACGAGGGCAAGGAAGCCGTCACCAAGTATCAAGGTCAGGTCTTGGAGCGTTTCAAGCAGATCAAGATGCTCGATCCCAGATACTTCGTCAGCATAGACGGCAGCAATGTCTTTGTGGAGTCAAGAGGCGACTACATCGCCCAGGACGGCACCGCCTACAACAATGTCTACATCTTCAAATTCGTTATCCGAGATGGCAAGATTGCAGAGGGGTACGAATACGCAAACCCCGTGACATATGCCAAATTAGCGGGTCTGCCGATAGGGTGAGTTTTTATCTTTGCGGCGCAACAATGCCCTCCATGAGCAATGGGGGCTTGTTGCGTC
>CAXTMK010000196.1:0-1325 GCA_964245315.1 uncultured Acidobacteriaceae bacterium
ATCCTGATCGCGGACAAGACGCGCGAGCAGGCGGCGGAGGTAATTGCCGCTTCGCTGAGTCCGTACTACACGCGGCTGAGCGTGACGGTGGGGGTGGATAAATACACCTCGAACCATGTGCTGCTGCTGGGCGCGGTGGAGCACCCGGGCGTGGTGAGCTTCGACGCGCCGCCGACGCTGCTGGAGGTGCTGACCGTCGGCGGAGGCGTCTTGAAGGGTACGCAGACGAGTTCGCTGATAGGGCCGGCCGGCGTGGTGCAGCCGCTGAAGATGGCCTCGGCCATGCCGGAGCGGGTGGCGATCTATCGCGGGCAGGAACAGGTGATGTGGGTGGATGTGAAGGGCCTGATCGACAGCGGAAGCGCGCTGGCGGACCTGCGCCTGCGCCGCGGCGATGTGGTGTATGTGCCGTCGGCGGCGGAGCGGTATGTGTCGGTGCTGGGGCAGGTGATGCATCCGGGCGCGCTGCAGCTGGATAAGAACACGACGCTGCAGAAGCTGCTGGCGGAGGCCGGCGGATTGACCATTACGGCGGGAAAGAATCCTACAATTGAGGTGGTGTCGAGCACGACCGGGAGGAGTCAGGCCATTCCGTTCAAGACGCTGCTGCAGCCCGGGACTCTCGATCTGACGTTGAACTCGGGCGATGTGGTGTATGTGACGGAGAGCGGATTCAACCAGGCAGCATATGTGTTCGAGAAGCTTTCCCCGTTGATCAATTTGTTTACGACGGCGGCTTTGTTCAATCGGCAGTAAAAGACATGGTTCGGGAGCTGTAAGTTTACGAGCTGTAAGCTGTGAGCTAAGAACGAGCAACGGCAGGGACAGAAGCAGATCCCTTCGGGATGACAAACAAAACGGCAACGGCAGAAGCAGATCCCTTCGGGATGACAACAAGGGTTAGAGCATAAGGATGGAATGAAATTTACGACGAACAAGCCGGCCGATGAGACACAGCCACAAACTTCCGGAGTGATCCTTCGGAAGAATGCAAACGTGCCGGCGTTCCGTCCGCAGGTTCTGCGCAGCGTGCGCATGCACCCGGTGGTGGCGGGCGTGGTGGCGGGCGTCGTGTTCGTGGGCCTGGTGGGATACGCGCTCCATGCGAAGCCGATGTATCTGGCCGAGAGCGTGGTGTACCTGGAGCCGATGCCGCCCAGGCTGCTGGCGGACGGTACACAGTCGATCTTCGATTCGAACAAGTACGACGCGTTTGTGAACGAGCAGATACAGACGATGCAACGGCCGGACGTGCTGCAGGCGGCGCTGTCGTCGCTGCCGCGGGACGTGTGGGGCGAGCGGGGGCCGACGCCGAACACCGCGTT
>CAXTMK010000196.1:1335-7945 GCA_964245315.1 uncultured Acidobacteriaceae bacterium
CGACGAGCCGCGAGTAGCCGTGCGACAGCGCGTCGAAGACCGCGTTGAACCAGCTGCAGGGCGAGCTGAAGGCAGCGAAGGTGCTGAACAGCTACCAGGTCACGATCGATTTGAAGGGATCAGATCCGGCGAAGACGGCGGCAATCGTGAATGCGGTGGCGAATTCGTACCTGACGACGGTGCACAAGGAGACGTCGACGGCCTCGGATCAACGTGCACAGCTGCTGGATGAGGAGCGGCAGCGTATCGTGGGTGAATTGCAGACGGCGCGGACGGAGCAGGCGGCGCTCAGCGCGAGCATCGGCGTGGCGAATTTCAGCGCTGAAGGCGGCAATCCCTACGACGCGGAGCTGGCTGGAATCCGCATGCAGTTGATTGAGGCTCGGGCGGCGCATGAGGCCGCGGCGGCGCAGCTCTCGTCGCTGAGCGGGGTGGGGCCGGGCGCGAATGGGTTGACGGCGGCCGCGGATGAGGTGGTTGCGGGCGACTCAGGATTGAACAGCATGAAGGCGATGATCAGCCAACGCAGGGCGATCCTGAACGGGCAGATGGCGGGCATGACGCCGACGAATCCGATCTACAAGGTGAACCAGGAAGAGATCGCGGAGTTGGATAAGACGCTGGATTCCGCGACGAATGAGCTGCGCAAAAAGGCTGCGCAAAGAGTGCAGGACAAGCTGCGCACCGACCTGCAGCGCACCGGTGATGTGGAGGCTCGGCTGAACGGCGAGCTGTCGCGGCAGATTCTGCATGCGACCAGCGCGGGGCCTAAGCTGCAGCGGGCGAGCGAGGTGACGGCGGATATTGTGCGGCTGGATGCGCGCGCGGCGGCGGTGGACGATGCGTTGCGGGCGCTGCGTCTGGACCAGAACGGACCTGGGCAGGTGCGGATCGCAATGCCGGCCGCGGTGCCTGCGAACCCGGAGCCGAGCAAGGTGAAGCTTCTGCTTCTGGCAGCGCTGCCGCTGGCGTTGTTGCTGGGCGGCTTTGCGGCGGTGCTGGCGCGCAAGCGGGATCAGCGGATTTATGAGGAGACGGACATCGGCGACGTGCTCGGGTTCCCGCCGCTGGCGGTGCTGCCGGCGCGGAACGACGTGGCGGAGCGCGTGTTTGAAGAGTATGTGCTGCGGCTGGCCGCGGGCATCGAAAGCGCGTATCGGAACGGCGGCGCGCGCACCTTCCTGCTGACGGCGGTCAGCCTGACGACGGATATCGCTCCGTATGCGAGTGCGTTGCGGCGGAAGTTCGAACAGATCGGCGTGAATGTGGTGGTGGCGACCGCGCCGGAGATGTTGTCCGGCGGCGAGGTTCACCCTGGCTTCGCCATTGTGGAGCACCCGGACGCCTCCACTCAGTCGAGCGAGGGGTTCGTCGGGGCGAATATGGCGCGGCTGAAGGCCGGGCACGGGCTGGTGCTGATCGAGTCGGAGGCGCTGCTGAACTGCGGGCAGACGGAGTATGTGGCGCGCTGCGCGGATGCGACGATTCTGCTGGTGGAGTCGGGCGTGACGACGCGGCATGAGCTCTATTGCGCGGCCGAGTTGCTGGAGCGCATGCAGGTGACGGGCATCGGGGCGGTGCTGGCGGAGTTGCAGCTGCGGTTTGCGGATTCGGGCTTCCGGACGGCGATTGCGTCGCTGGAGCGCAGGCTCTCGGCGCAGGCGCGGCCGATTCGCGTGCCCGAACTTGTGGAGCAGCGGCCGGTTGCGGAGACAAGGTTCGAGGCCTCGCGCGAAGCTGAGGTGGCGGAGATCCATCAGGAGCCGGACGAACCTATTCGGCAAGAGGAGCCAGCGCAGCAGCCGGTCAATCTGCTGACTCTGGAGCCGGCCGACACAAACGTGCGGGCGTTTGAAGTTGCCGCGGAAAGTCCGGAATCTGTTGAATGGCAGCTGCCGGCTATTGCTGCTTCGGCGCCAGTGGTTGAGGCGGTTGAAGAAGTTGAGGAAGAGAAGCTTGCACCGGCAGCTCCGATCCGGCGCGGCTTCGGGACGGTAGGCGCGGTCGGCCCGGTGCTGGTGGAGACCGGGGCGGTTCCGCCGGTGCAGCAGGTGTGGGAAAACTTCGAAGAAGAGCCTGCGCTAGCCAAAGCAAACGGCACGATGCATGAGAAAATTGCTCCAAAGCTCTCAGCAAACAGGGATGTTCGGGCTTCCAACGGAGATGCGGGAATGACGCGCAAGGCGAGTTGGCTGGGTCGGCTGCTGGGACGTGACGAAGGTCCGAGGTTCAGCATCATCCCGGATGCGGCGGAAGACGCCGCAACGCCTGCGGAGGCGATCGCTTTGCAGGCTGCGGCGCCTGAGCCGGAGAAGAGCCAGGAGTACGATCTGCCGCTGGCGGCGCGGCTGGAGCAGATTTCGCGTCAGAGACCTGCTGCGCCGCTGACGCCTCCAACCATCTTTCCTGCGAAGAACTCGCGCCTGCAGATCGTGCCGGACCCGGGAAGCGCAGTCCCGGTGCATCCTGGCGTCAAGGCGCAGGATGAGCCGATCGAGACGGCGTTGGAAGAGGCGGCTCTCCCTGAGTTGGAGCCGGTGGCTGTTGAGCCGGAGCCCGTTGTAGACGCTCCGCTTGTCGAGACGCCATCCGTTGCTCCGGCAATATCTGAGGAGCCGGTACGCAGGCTGCCCCGTCCGCTGTCGTTTTATCAGCTTCAGCGAGCGGCCGAGGTCGCGCCGGTGGCTGCGGCCGTTGAAGAGCACGAACCGGTTCATGAGTTTGTCGAGCCCGACGCTGCGGTCGAAGAGATCGCGGAGCCAGCGGCTGAGATGCCGGAAATGGCACCGGAGCACGTCGAAAAGCCGAGTGCCTCTGAGCCGGAGGTTGAGACTGCGCCGGTTGACGAGGCGGCGCTCGAGGCCCGGCTGGAGCCGGAACACGTCGAGCAGATGCACGGCGAGCCGATTCCCGATTCGCCGGTGTCGCTGGAGCCGGCGCGTGTAGAGACGTTGAACGAAGAGCCGGTTGAGGATTCGAACCAGTACGAGGTTGAGCCGGTGTATGAAGAGGCTTCAAGGCATCTGACGGGCGGACGCTGGGATCCGATTCCGCCGCTGCGCTCGACGGGGAGTGGCTGGCGAGATCGTCCATCGCCGGTGCCTGCGTCGAACCCTCGGCCGGACAGTGGAAGCACCTTCGGATATGACCGGTCGGACCCGCTGCGGCGGCGCTGGACGGGCAAGGATCAGGAAGCCGACCAGCCGACCGGCGTGGCCACGCAGACGGAGCCTTTGCCGGAGCCTGTTTTGACGCGGCAGTGGGGCTTGTTGAGCAAGTTCCAGCAGGCTCGGGCGTCGGGTTCGCGTCCGGTGACGAGCGATCCCGCGGCTCGCGACCATGACGACGCCGCGAATGGCAATGGCCGGCGTCAGAGCTGACCGGAATGTTTGAGAATATCCGCCAGGACTGGCAGGCGCACGATTGCAACTGGAGTCGGCACGGTTTCTGGGCGCTGGTCGTGTATCGCTTCGGGCGCTGGCGCTACGGCATCCGCTCGCGGACGCTGCGCATGCCGTTCTCTTTTCTCTACAAGCTGCTGAAGTTCATCGCGGACGCGCTGCTGGGGATCGAGATTCCATGCGAGACGGTGATCGGGCAGCGCTTCACGGTCGAGCATACGGGCGCGATCGTGATCAGCGGCGACGCGGTTTTCGGCGATGACTGCGTGGTACGGCAGGGCGTGACGGTAGGTCTGCGATATCGCAATCAGCGCGGATCGCCAAGGCTGGGGAATCGCGTGGATATTGGCGCGGGCGCGAAGCTTCTGGGGTCGATCCGCATCGGCGACGATGTGGCGATCGGCGCGAATGCGGTGGTGCTGTGCGACGTGCCGAATGGGTGCGTGGCGGTGGGAGTGCCGGCGGTGGTAAAGGCGCGGCGGCTGTGAGCGGAATGAATGAAAGTGCAAAAGCAGATCCCTCCGGGATGACAAACCAAAGGGCGCGCGTGGTGTCCGTGGTGGTGATCGGACGCAATGAGGGCGCGCGGCTGGAACGCTGCCTGGCTTCGGTTGCGGCTATGCTTCGCGACGGATTTGATACTGAGACGATCTATGTGGACTCGGGCTCCAGCGACGAAAGCGTGGCCCTGGCTGAGCGTATGGGGGCGAGCACAGTCGCGCTGAAGGCCGCGAGACCGACCGCGGCGATGGGACGCAACGCCGGATGGCGGATCGCGCGGGGCGAGATTGTGCTGTTTCTCGATGGCGATACGGTGCTGCATCCGCGGTTCGTGGCGGAGTCGCTGGAAGAGTTCGCGCGGCCTGAAGTCGCGGTGGTCTGGGGACATCGGCGGGAGATGTTTCCGCGAGCGACGCTTTATAACCGGGTGCTGGATCTGGACTGGATCTATGCGCCGGGATGGACACTGTTTTGCGGAGGGGATGCGCTGTTTCGGCGGGCGGTGCTGGAGATTGCCGGCGGGTTCGATGAGACGCTGATCGCAGGGGAAGAGCCGGAGCTCTGCCGCCGAATTTTGGGGACTGGCGGCAAGATTCTGCATGTGGATCGGCCTATGACCAGACATGATCTGGCGATCACGCGCTTTGCGCAATACTGGCGTCGGGCGACGCGAGCGGGGCATGCGTTTGCGGAGGTTTCGGAGCGGTTTCGCGGGACGGAACAGCCGTTTTGGCTGCAGGATGCGAAGCGGAATCGAGAGAAAGCCCTATTCTTGTTAGCAGTGGCTGTGATCCTGCTGGCTAGTATTGCGATAGGGGCTATTTGGGTAGCCCTGCAATTGATAGTAGTGATCGTTGCGTTCGTACTGCGTACGGCATGGAAGGCGCGGTGGAAGTCTTCGGATATGGTGGCCGTGCTGCTGTATGGGGTCCATTCGCATCTGCAGCAGGTACCGATTTTCATTGGGCAGATGGAGTTTTTCTGGAATCGCCGGCGTGGGAAGCGGGCGGGATTGGTGGAGTACAAAGGCTGATTCTCGAACTGTAAGCTTGCCAGCTCTAAGCTTTAAGCTTGAGACGAAAGCAGATTCCGGTTTCAGTCGAAGAGTTCGCGGATCATCTGCAGGCGGTAGGCGTTCCAGAAGGATTTGGTGTTGTCGAGAGCGCGCTGGCGGGCGGCGGACGCCATGCGGTTCAGGTTGGGGCGGTCGCGGTCGAGCTGGGCAATGGCGGCGGCGAGCGATTCGGGGTCGGCGTTGGCCGCGAGCAGGCCGTCGATTCCGTCGCGGACGGTGTCCTGGCTGGCGACGGAACGGAAGGCGATGACGGGCAGGCCGGCGGCAACGGCGTCGAAGAAGGCGCGGCCGAAGTCGCTGGTGAGGTGCGGCATCAGGAAGACGTGCTGCCGGGCGAGCGCGTCCCGCAGGGCGGAAGCGGGCTGGATGGGGCCGGGAAAAGACACTAGATGCTGAACTCCGAGCGTGGCGGCGAGGCGCTGGAGCGCTTCGAGTTGGCGGCCGGAGCCGTAGAGCGTGGCGCAGACGGTGGTGTTGCGCTGGTTGAGGATCGCGACCGCGCGGATGAGCATGTCGAGGCCCTTGAGCGGCTGCAGGCGCGAGGCGGTGACGAGGTGCAGCGGGACATCGGAGGCGATTTCAGCGGTGCGGGCGGCGAGGGCTTCGAGGGAGATTACGTCTTCGTGCTCGTGCACGGGCTGGCGGATGGCGACGGCGTTGGCGGCGCAGGAGCGGTAGCGGGCGACGGCGGCGGGAGTATGCAGGAAGGTGAGTGAGGCGTTGTGGACGCGGGCGCGGACGTGCCGGTCGAGGCGGTCGAGGGTTCGCTGGTTGCGGGCGTAGCGGAAGCTGCTTTGCTGCGGGCGGACCCACTCCCACTGGAGCATGTCGTAGAAATCTTCGGCGACGACGAAGACGGTCTTCTTGCCGAGGCGGACGGCGAGGTCGTGGGCGAAGTAGAGGTTGGTGTTGGGCTCGAAGAGATTGCTGGTGTGGACGAGGTCGGCGCCAGCAACGGCGGGACGCAGCGCCTTGCGCAGGCGCAGGGTGTGGAAGAGGTCGAGGCGTCCGCGGCGGATGGGCAGGCCGATGAAGGCGATGCCATCCTGCGCGGTGAGGGAAGCGAAGCCGGTGCCCCATGCCTGCATGGATTGCGCCTCGGACTCGGGCGCGGCGACGGTGACGTTACCGACGGCTCCGGCGAGGCCCTGCAGATCCTCCGCCCACAGACGGTCCAGCATGACCGAGCCATCTGCCTGGCGGGCGAACGGGATGTGGGTGACCAGGAGATAGCGCATGGCGAACTCTTTTAGCGGGCGCGCAGCGGGACGGCGGGGACGCCGCCGACGACGGTGTTGGCGGGCACGTCGCGGGTGACCACGGCGTTGGCTCCGATGGTGGCGTGGTCGCCGATGGTGACGCCGGCGAGGATGGCGACGCCGCGTCCGATCCAGACCTCGCGGCCGATGGTGATGGATTGGGCTTCGTGGCCGGCGTCGCGGAGCGGTTTGCCGGCGAGGCGCTTGTGGTTGGCGTCGCGGATACTGGTGTTTTCGCCGATCATGCTGCCGGCGCCGACGGAGATGCCGGCCATGGCGACGAGGTGGACGCCGCGCGAGATGACGACACCCTGGCCGATGCGGATCGCTGCGGAGCCTTGTGCTTCGAGATGAAGATCAGGGTAGAGCAAGGC
>CAXTMK010000197.1:0-7904 GCA_964245315.1 uncultured Acidobacteriaceae bacterium
GTGCAGGCAGACTGCGCACATCGGAGTTGGCCGTGATCTTTACGGTGACGGGCTTCCTGGTGGTCAAGTCCTTGAATGTAATGGTTCCGGCGGTCGCATCCACGGCGGTCAGCAGGCCGGACAGGTTCGAGAACGAGCCGGTTACCACCTCGTCAGCCGTGACCGAAGAGCCGTCGGGCGACTTATCGCCGCGAACGCTGAGTTGATCTCCGGCGTGAATGTCGGCCAGGGAGCCCGCCGTGGCGTCCTGAAACTTGACCGAGTCCCCGGCGTATTTGCGGAACACCGTCTTTGGGGTCGTGCTTACCATCACCGTCTTTGGACCGACGGAAACCGTAATGTTGGAGCCGTCGACAGTCTTCACCAGCCCGCTGGTGCCGCGCTTCTGCCAGTCCGCCTGCTCGGCCTGGTTGCGCGCTGTGATATCCGACGACCTAATCACGATCACACGCGAGGCCGTATCGCTGTCGCCAGCCTTGCCGGTGACGACCTTATCTCCGGCCATAATGTCGGACAGCTTTACCGGCACGGCGGTCTTCAGGTCGGTGACTCCCGGAGCGAGCTGCTCCACGATGGCGTCATCCGCCACTGAGACGGTCGCAGTGGTGCCGTCCGCCCTGGTCACTACCAGGGTCTTGCCGTCGTTACTCTTGACTGTCCCGGTCTGACGCGCGGCGGTCTGCGCCAGGAGCGTGGCTGGCATCATGGCGAGCGAGACGCCCACTGCGAGTTGTGACAATCCGTGGCTTAGGCGCGGCTTCAACATCGTTTCAGTACCCTTTCCAACCTGCGGACCTGGAAACAGACCCCGCAGACCCTCGGAAACCGCTGATTCCGCTTAGTTCCAATCGGGGGCCTGAGAATGATACGGACCACCACGGCAAAAGTTTCGCCAAAGGTAGTCGATTCCGGCTATGTCTGTAATTTTAGAGGAAGATCCGCGTCTAAGGGGTTTGAAAAGAACGTCTTTATTCCGTCTCCGACGACAGTATCACGAGCGCGTCACTCGGAACGGTCAGGCAGCCAGCCTCCAGCTTTGCCTCTGCGTCCGACGCCAGCGCGATCCGCTCCCCCTCGCAGGCCTTGAATTGCGCCGGGGATTCGCCCAGATTGGCGAAGATGCTCAGCTGGCCGCGATCCATCCGCAGCCACTTCTTCTCCTCGCTGAACTGCACCTTGATGTGGCCGCGGTCGCCGTCGTTCAGCGAAAGCGAGTTGCGCCGCAGCTTGATCAATGCCCGCGTCCACTCCAGCATCTCGCCGTGCTTGCCTTCGCCCACCTCGTCCCACTTCAGCCGCGAGTTCTGAAACGTAGAGAGATCCTCGGGGTTAGGAATCTGCGACTCATCCCAGCCGAACGCCGCGAACTCCTTCTTGCGACCGGCCGCGACCATCTTCGCCATCTCAGGATCTTCATGATCGGCAAAGTAGAGAAACGGACTCGAAGACGCGAACTCCTCGCCCTGAAAGAGCATGGGGATAAACGGCGCGGTCAGCACGATCCCCAGCGCAACCCTGGTCCGGCGCGAGCCGACGATGTGCTCCAGGCGATCGCCGGTCGCGCGATTGCCGACCTGGTCGTGATTCTGGATGAAACCGACAAACCGGTGCGCAGAGAGTCCGTCCACGGGACGCCCATGCCTGCGATTGCGGTAGACCGAGTAGACGCCGTCATAGACGAACATCGCCTTCAGGCTCTTGGCCAGGCACTCGAACTCGCCGAAGTCGTCGTAGTAGCCCTTACCGCCCTCATCGACATGCAGCAGCGTGAACAGCGAGTGATGGAAGTCGTCACTCCACTGGGCGTCCATGCCGAAGCCCTTGGCCTCGATCGGTGTGACGATCTGCGGATTGTTCAGGTCGGACTCCGCGATCAGAAACAAACGCCTCCCGACGGTCGATGCGAGATTGTCGACATTCGCCGAGAGCTGCTCCAGAAAATGCACGGCGGAGCGATCGATGATCTCATGGATCGCATCCAGACGCAGACCGTCCACGTGAAAGTCGCGCATCCACATCTTGGCATTATCGAGGAAGAATCTGCGCACCTGGTCGGAGCCGGAGTCCTCGAAGTTGATCGCGTCGCCCCATGGCGTGTGGTGTTTGTCCGTGTTGTAAGGTCCAAACTTGCCGGTGTAGTTGCCGACCGGGCCGAAATGGTTATAGACACAGTCCAGGATGACTCCGAGACCGTGCAGGTGGCAGGAGTTGACAAAGCGCTTGAAGGCGTCGGGACCGCCATAGCAGTGGTTTACCGCAAACAGAGCGACGCCATCGTAGCCCCAGCCACGGCCGCCGGCGAACTCAGCGACCGGCATCACCTCGATGTGGGTTATTCCAAGATCGAAGAGGTAGGGCAGCTTTTCGATCGCCGCATCGAAGGTTCCCTTAGGCGTGAACGTGCCGATGTGAAGCTCGTAGATGACCGCGCCGCCGAGCGGCGGACCCTGCCACTGAAAGTCTTCCCACTGAAACGCCTTGTGGTCGTAGACCGCGGAGGGTTTATGAACTCCGTGCGGCTGCGACAGACTGCGCGGATCGGGATAGACGGTCTCATCGTCATCCAGCAGGAAGCCGTACTCCGTGCCGGGCACGACATCCTCGACGGCGCACTTCCAATAGCCCGAGCGATCCGGACCTGCCATCTGATGCACGGCATCACCTATCTTGATTGCGACCTTGTTCGGCTTCGGCGCCCAGACCGTAAAATCATGCATTCTAGTTCTCCTCGCGAGTCAGCAGTGCTACGGGAAAGTCCTGCAGCAGCGACGCGACTGTGATGCTTCCGCCCGATGCTTCGATGCCCTTGCCCGTCATTCGATTGCGCCACATGCCCGCGGGAAGGTCGATACTCGTGTCCTGCCAGGCATTGGCCAGCGTCATCGGATGACGTGGCGCGAGCGTCACGACGTGGTCTCCGCGCAGAAACGCAACCAGATGGCAAGCCTTCGCTCCCTCCGCCGCAATCGGCGTAAATGCGGCGTCGCGGCCGAACCAGTCAGGATGTTGGTTGCGCAACTGCAGCGCCGTATGGACCACATGCAGCTTGGGCAAGCCCTCATCCATCCGCGCTAGAATCTGCTCAGCCTTCAGGCCCTTCAACTCGTCCAGCAGCCTGCGCCGCAACTCGTAGTCCACCGGCCGGCGATTGTCCGGATCGACCAGCGAAAGATCCCACAACTCCGCGCCCTGATACAGGTCCGGCACCCCCGGCGCGGTGTGCTTCAAGAGCGTCTGCGCCAGCGAGTTGATGCGGCCCGGCAGCAGCACGCGCGCCACCATCGCCTCCAGCTCCGCCAGAAACGGCTTGCTCTCCAGAATCTCGTCGATAAAGCCGTTCAGCGCATCTTCATACGCCTTGTTGTTTGCCACCCAACTGGTCTGCTGCTTGGCCTCGCGCATTGCCTTCTGCATGTAGGCCTTGGTGCGTTCGGCATCGATAGGCCATGCGCCGATCAGCGTTTGGTAAAGAAAATATTCGGAGTTGCGATCCGGCAGCGCGTTCGTCTTATGCGGCTCGTTCAGAGCGGCCCAGCGCGCGATCGCGTCGGCGAACTCATGCGGAATCTCGCTCAGCACCGCCAGCCTCGCCCGTACATCGTCCGCGCGTTTGGTGTCGTGAGTCGAGAGCGAGGTCATCGACAAAGGATGCGTGCGTTGCATCGTCTGCTGGTACTCATGGAAGTACTCAAGCGAGAATCCATCGCACTGCGGGTTGCCGCCTACCTCGCTCATCGCGGTCAGACGGTTGAAGCAGTAGAACGCCGTATCCTCCACGCCCTTCGCCATCACCGGCGAGGTGAACTGCTGAAAGCGCAGCACGAACTCCGATTCCAGACGCCCATTGATCTTCAGCGTCAGCACCTGCTCGAAGAAGTCGAACAAACCCGGGTCCATGTCGCTGCGATTGTCCTTCGCGCACTGCACCGCTTTGGCGATGAAGCGCACATCGTCCGTCGTAATCTCGTTCTGCCGCGAACCTTCCTGCGGATACACATACGTTCGATAGATCGCGAAGCAGGCCGCCAACTCGCGGAGAGCGCGGCGAATGTCGGCGCGCGTAAAGTCGCGCTGATCGCGATGATTCTCACAGATGTCCACAAAGATATTCGCCAGCCGGTTTACATCCGACCCCAGCGCCTCCTGCGCCACCGCAACCTTCTTATCGTGCGCGATGGGCGGAAACTCGGTCGGCTGCCCGGTGAACTCGCCATACACCGTGCGCAACTCCGCCATGCCCTGCGGACGCACCAGCAACCCCAGCGCGACGTTCATGAAGTCGTAGCCGCTGGTTCCGTCGATCGGCCACTCCTCGCGCAAAAACTCGTTCGCAGCCAGAATCTTCTCGCCGATGATCCAGGCCTCGGGCGCGGCCTCGCGCAGGCGCTTGAAGTAGCCGAGCGGATCGCGCAAACCATCCGGATGATCGACGCGAACGCCATCCAGCACGCCCCGCTTCAGCCAGTCCAGGATCAGCGCATGCGTCTCCTCAAAGACGTGCGCGCGCTCCATTCGCAAGCCGATCAGGCTGTTCACATCGAAGAAGCGCCGGTACCCAAGCTGCTGGTCCGCGGTCTTCCAATAGGCCAGCCGATAGTTCTGCCGATTCAGCAGATCGTCCAGCGCATCGTGGTCCGCATTCAACTCGGCGACGGCGCGATCGATCGCGCCGCAGATGCCGTCTTCCTCCGCGCAGAGCGTGTCGAGCAGCTTCGCGATCACCACCTTATCGCGGTGCCGCGACAACACCGTGCGGCGATCCTCAAACGATGGCGCCGGCAGCCGCCCAAACGATGCCGCGATGAAGCTTAACGTGTCCGAGTGTGCGTAAACGGCTGCTTTGGCCAAGATCGCCGGCAGCGAAGTCGGCGCCACCGGCAGCTTCTGTCCCGCAGCCTCCACCACGAACTGCGCGCCCGAACGCAGCACCTTTATTCCGCCCGACTCCAGCACCCTGCCGTACTGGTCCGCGAGCACCGGCACCAGCACCTTGTCGCGCAGACGCTCCTCCTGCGGGTTCCAGTCGATGTCGAAGAACGACGCATAGCGGCTGGAGGCGCCATTCTCCAGCACATCCCACCAGAAGCGATTCTGCGCCCCAATAGCCATGTGGTTGGGCACGATATCCAACACCTGCCCCAGGCCGTTCTCGCCCAGCGTCTTCGAAAACCGTTCATGCGCCGCACTGCCGCCCAGCTCCTCGTTCACCCGCTGGTGATCGACCACGTCGTAGCCGTGCATGCTCTCCGGCGCGGCCTGCAGGTACGGCGAGCTATACACATGCGAGATGCCAAGATCGTACAGATACTTCGCGATCGCCGAAGCGTCGTCGAAAGTGAAGCCCTTATGCAGTTGCAGCCGATAAGTCGATACCGGCACCTTGAACTTTGCCATAGCGAATGTGCCTTCTGAGTCACTGGTTAGGTGCCGATCGCACGCCGCAGGTTGCGTCTCGATGCAGGTTGTCTAACCCCGGCCGGTCCGGCTTCCACGCGCCCGACATCGCCGCCGCCGCATGCGCCAGCGCGATATGCGACAACGCCTGTGGAAAGTTCCCGGTCATGCGCCTGCGCTTCGTATCCCACTCCTCGCTCAGCAACCCGACATCGTTGCGCAACGCCAGCAGCCGATCGAACAGCTTGCGCGCATCTTCTTTGCGGCCGATCAGCCACAGGCAGGTGACAAGCCAAAAGCTGCACGCCAGGAAAGCCCCTTCGCCTGGCGGCAGCCCGTCCTTCGACTTGCGGGTGTTGTAGCGCTGCACAAAACCATCGGCCATCAGGTGCTTCTGGATCGCCTCAACCGTGCCGATAATGCGGGGGTCGTCCATCGGCAAAAATCCCACCAGCCCAATGCGCAGGCACGACGCGTCCAGATCGGTCGACCCATACGACTGCGTAAACGAGTTCAGCTTCTTGTTGAAGCCCTTCGCGCAGATCTCCTTATGCAGCAGGTCGCGATTCTTCTTCCATCCCTTGATATCGCCGCCGCCGTCGTACTGCTCGTAGTGGCGTATCGCGCGGTCAAGCCCGACCCATGCCATCACCTTGGAGTGCGTGAAGTGCCTGCGCCCTCCGCGCGTCTCCCAGATGCCGTCGTCCGGCTGATCCCACACCTGGCAAAGGTGATCGGTCAACTGCGCCTGCAGCGACCTCGACGACACCTTGATATCGTCCGGAAAGGGCGTCCGCGCCAGCGCCGAGCCGACCTCGCCGTAAACATCCAGCTGAAACTGCGACGCGGCCCCGTTGCCGATGTTGACCGGCTTCGAGTTCTCGTATCCCGGCAGCCACTCGGCCTTCCACTCGTTCAACTGGCGCTCGCCGCAGATGCCGTAGATACTCTGCAACTGCCCCGGCGCGCCGGCGATCGCGCGCAACAGCCAGCGCCGCCACGCTACAGCCTCTTCTTCGTACCCGAAGCGCAGCAACACCAGCAGCGTGAACGCCGTGTCGCGCAGCCAGCAGTAGCGATAGTCCCAGTTGCGCGTGCCGCCGAGCTGCTCCGGAAGCGAGGTCGTCACCGCCGCCACGATACCGCCCGATGGCCTGTAGGTCATCGCCTTCAGCGTCATCAGCGACCGATTGACCGCGTCGGCATGCTCGCCCTGATAGGTATTCCTGGCGTTCCACTCCTGCCAGTACGCCATGGTGTCGTCAAACGCATCATGCGGATCGAAGGCCGTCGGATCTTTCGGCGCCTGGTTGCCGTCCTTGCCCACCGACGAAGCGTAACTCAGCGTAAAGGCCTGCTCCTCGCCCTCCTTCAACGTAAATTCGGCGACCGTACACATGCCCTCGCCCTTCAGCTTTGCCGTGGTGCGCAACACCGCCATATTGGGGCCGGAGACCGCGCGAATGCCGTCGGGCATCTTCGTCACCCATGGAATCGAGAGCCCGTAGTCAAAGCGCACCACCAGTTCCATGCGCATCGCAACCTTGCCGCGAAGGCCGCGCACGATGCGCACCACATCCGAATACTCCCCGCGCGGCGGCATAAAGTCGATCAGCGCCACGGTGCCGGAGCGTGTCTCGAAGGTCGTCTCCACGATCATACTGTCCGGCAGGTAGCGCCGCGTGATGGACGCCGGCTTACGCTCGGGCGCGATCTTCCAGAAGCCGTGCTCCGCCGTTCCCACCAGCGCGGCGAAGCACGCCGAGGAAGAAAACGTCGGCCAGCAGAGCCAGTCGATCGACCCATTGCGGCCCACCAGCGCCGCCGTTTCGCAGTCGCCGATCAACGCGTAATCTTCGATCTTCTGGGCGTGCAGCGGAGGTGTCTTCGGTGCTCGTTGTCCGAACAAATCATCTTCTCCAAATATGACAACTACCTGAAACCTTTAACACGATGCACAAACCCTGTGAGAGTTGCTCGCATCTGTAACCATGAGCAGGGATCGCTTGTCTCATTGGATGCGCTTCGGCGGAATACGTCGACGACCTGGGACGATGTAACAAAGCGGGTGTATTTTTTTGAAAGCTGGAATTGATGAAACCAACCCAGGGCCGCAGCCGCGTCGTAATTAAAGATGTAAAACCCCGGGTGAACTCCGGACGCTACCCCGCGTGCCGCATCCTCGGCGATCAGGTCATCGTCACCGCAGCGATCTTCTCCGACGGCCATGACCACGTCGCCGCGCGGCTGCTCTACAAGCACAAGACCGACCGCCGCTGGCGCACGGTCACCATGGTCGAAACCGGCAACGATGTCTGGACTGCCAGCTTTCAGGTTAACAAGATCGGCGGCTGGCGTTTCGCCGTGCAGGGCTGGGTCGACCACTTCGACACCTGGAACAGCGACTTGAAGAAACGTCTCGCCGCGCAGCCCGATCCCTCCCATACCCACCCGCCCATGCTGCCGCCGGACATTCCGCTGGCCCAGCGCACCGGCGCGCTGTTGTTAGA
>CAXTMK010000198.1:0-7841 GCA_964245315.1 uncultured Acidobacteriaceae bacterium
CGCCGCCTCGACGCGGAACTTCGCCGTGCCGTATGCGATCGATAAGCCGCTTACGACGCCGATGGGCATCAAGGATGCAAAGGCGGCGGCGGCGATGCTGGATGCGGCAGCGGAGGCAACGGCCACGCAGTATGGCTCGATCGACAAGGCGTGGGGCGAGTATCTGCGGCTCCAGATCAACGGGCAGAGCGCGGGCGCGGCGGCGGGTCCGCGCGGCGCGCCGGTGGATGGCGTCGACCTGCCGGGCAACGGCGGGCCGGGTGCGATCGGCATCTTCCGCGTGGTGACGCCGGGGCCGAGTAAGGACGGCATCAGCACGCCGGTGCACGGCGATGGCTTTACCATTGCGCTGGAGTTTTCGCAGCCGGTTCATGCGAAGGCGCTGGTCTCGTATGGCGAGTGCTCGCAGCCGGGATGCAGGCACCATACCGATGAGCTTCCGCTGTTTGCGAAGAAGCAGTGGCGCGATGTGTGGCGGACGCGGGCGGAGATTGAGGCGAATCTGGAGAAGAAGACGACGTTCTAACTCCTTCTGCGTTCGTGTGCCCTCCGAAAAAGGCGTGGTTATCAGTTTATAGCTTTGGATCTGAAGCTGACCGCATAAGGTCGGCTCGCCGCCGTGGTACGATTGCCCCACAATGCCTTCTAGCCTGCGCCTCCTCTCCCCCGCTCTTGCCTTGGGTCTCTGCGCCGCCGCGACACTGTCTGCGCAGACTGCGCCCGCGACCGCCGATCCCGTCGCCACGATGGTCGGACGCCTGTCGCTTGAGAAGTATAAGGCCACCATCAAGGGCCTGACGCAGTTCGGCGACCGCCGCCAGGGCACCGACCGCAACCGCGCCGCGGTCGACTGGATCGAAGCGCAGTTGAAGAGCTATGGCTGCACCAACACCGAGCGCATCAGGTACGACTACAAAGCGCCGCCGCCGCGCGTTCCCGGCACAGGTGGTGGCCGTCCCCCGGCCGATCCCAGCGTCGGTCCCGGCGGCTCGCATAAGCGCGGAGTCCTGATGCCGGATTCAGTGAACAGCGATCCCATGAAGCAGCCCGACGTGAAGCTGCGCGAGCTGGACACGCCGCCCTCCGTCGACGGCGAGCGCGAAGAGGTGTACTGCACCAAGGTCGGCTCGACCCATCCCGAGGAGATGTACATCCTGGGCGCGCACATGGACGGCATCGGCTGGGGCGAGGCCGCCAACGACGACGGCTCCGGCACCGCGCTGGTGATGGAGCTGGCGCGCATCTTTTCCAGCCCCGACGTGGTCACCGACCGCAGCATCCGCTTCGCGCTCTGGAACAACGAGGAGACGGGCCTGAACGGCGCTTATGCTTACGTGGCGCAGAGAAAAGACCTGCAGGGCATCGAGTCGCCGGCCGGGTCAGGCAGGTACCCGGAGCCGAAGTGGCTGGGCATGGTGCAGCACGACATGATGATGTTCGACCACGGCATGCCGCACAAGGACGGCACCATGAGCAGGGAGCAGCGCCCCGAGGCCGACATCAACATCGAGTACCAGGTGACGTCGAAGTTCGCCGACCAGGCCATGATGATGGCGCACAAGTTCCAGCTCGCCGACGACAGGTACGCGACCGACTACCCGGCCAACGTCGGGCCGCACATGACCAATACCGACTCGACGCCGTTCATGGACCTGACTCCGTCGCTGAGCATGCGCGAGGTCGAGCGCGGAGCGCAGATGGGCGCGGGCTGGGATCCGCAGCATCATCAGCCAACGGACGTTTACTCGTTCTACAGCGACGCCGACTTCCGGCTGGGGCTGAACTCGGCGCAGACGACGCTGGGCGCGGTAGGCCAGCTGGCCGGCGCCAAACTGAAGTGACCATAAGTCGGGTGCCCTATGTTCGCGCGCGGTTTTGTCGCGCGACCATGGGGTTATTCACCAGTACCGAAGTTTGAAGTTCGTGGCCGAATTGGGTCGGGCCCTTAGCCCTCGGTTTTGTGGCAGAACGTAAACCCAGGGCTTCGCGCTGGGCTGTTACGGGACGGGCCTTTGGCCCTGAAGCAAAAGACAAATGAACGTGCGCCGCCACTCTCGACTTCTTGTGCTGTTAGCCATCCTGCTGCCATCGTTCGGCCGTGCGCAGATGAACTGCGACACCCGCAGTCCCATCTTCGCCAGGTACGAGAAGCTGCCCATCAGCGACGGCTGGTTCGAGGTTTATCGCCTGCCCGGCAACGTCTTCGCGCTGTGGGAGCCGCGTCAGTCGCAGCGCGTCTTTTCGTACCTGATCGTGGGTGAAAAGCGTGCGCTCCTGTTCGATACCGGCCTTGGCATCGGACGCATCGACCAGGTCGTCGGGCAGCTCACGAAGCTGCCCGTGACAGTTCTCAACTCCCACACCCATCACGACCACATGGGTGGAAACTACGCCTTCGCGGATGTCATGGGAGTCGACTCCGACTTCACCCGCAGGAACGCCCAGGGCTATCCCAATTCAGTTATGCAGTCCGAGCTCGCGCCGGGCCAGTTTTGCGCGCCGCTGCCCGACGGCGTCGAGCAGAAGACCTATGTCGACCGCGCTTTTAAGATCGCCAGGACGGTCCGCGACGGCGAGATCATCGACCTCGGCGGCCGCAAGCTCGAAGTCCTGCTGACGCCCGGCCACACGCCGGACGCGCTGTGCCTGCTGGACCGCAGCCAGCGCGAGTTGTTCACCGGCGACACCTACTATCCAGGCTCGCTCTGGCTGTGGGCGCCGGAGACCGACCTCGATGCCTATCAGCGGTCCATCGAGCGGCTGGCCAAACTGGCTCCGGAAGTTGACGTGCTGCGCCCCGCGCATAACCTGCCCGAGGCCGACCCGTCAAACCTCGCGAAGGTTGCTGCGATGCTGCCGGAAGTTCGCGCCGGCAAGATTCCGGGAACAGTTCGCGGCGAGCGCAAGGTTTATCGGCAGGATGGGATTTCCATCACACTTGCTAACGCTCCCTAAACGAAGCCAACTATATTGCGGACAATCACAAATACTGCGGCCACGACCAGCAGCGCCATCACGCCATAGTTCGGCAGCTTAGGCCAGGTCGTCCCTTCACCAGATAAGGCCCGCCGATAGACCACCACGCCCCAGGCCACGAATACCGGCAGCAACATCACCACGAGCGCATTCCAGTGCAGTGCCTCGGCCAGATTTCCATGCGCCAACGAAGCCAGCGCGCGGGTAGCGCCGCACCCCGGGCAAAGCAACCCGGTCCACTCAAAGATCGGGCAGCGCGGATAGACGCCATACTGTTCCGGAGGAAAGCGGCGTAACAAAATTGCCAGCGCGATCACGCCAGACACGACCGCCGCCAGCTCCAGATGTGCGCGGCGGCGGCCTTCGTTCACTGCGTTAGTACCCGCGTCCCGCGCCAGGGCGTGCCGCCTGCTTCATCGCGTTGATGCGGTTTAGCTCCGACTGAAAGTAGAGGCCGCCGAAGAAGAAGGTCAGCACGGGATTCAGGTCGAGGCCGATCGGCTCGACGGTGTTGAAGTGCTCCTGCAGCGAGGCGCGCTGGCTGAAACGAGCGATCAGACGCACCACCCACACCAGCAGCCCGATCAGGCTGGATCCGGGATGCGACGTCGGGTGTCCGTGCGCCATCGCCAGCTGAATGGTGGGAAGGACCAACGAAAGCTGGACGAATTGCAGCACGACCGCGCCAATGTACAGGTAGAGCGAGTTCGCATTGGGCTGAACGCGCTTCAACCAGGCCGCGACGATGATGTTCCAGACCCACATGAAGAGGCTGCAGGTGAGCAGCGAAAACAACAGGACCAGACCCCAGTGCAGGTTGGGCGCATCGGGATACTGCGAGGCGGCAAGCCCGCCGTTGATCGGCTGCGCGGCGGGCGTGAAACTCGCCTGCGCCGGATCGTAGACCGGCGTGGAGAATCCGGACGCCGGCGTCGCCGCCTGCGACCCCGCGAGAATCTGCGAGACCGGCAGCCAGTCCGTCATCGCTTCCGACTTCGCCATGTCGGTGGGCAGCACGTTGCCGCTGGCTACATAACGTTGAAGATCCGCAAAGGTATACGGCCCGTAAAGCTGGCCATCGCGTGAAACCTGATAGTTCATCGGAACACTCCTGCGTGCCTGAGAGAGGTACGTCCGATAGTTACACGGAGTTCCCGAACGCACAACCGGTTTATGCCGTCTGCCCGTCCGCCGCCGCCAGAACCGTATCCGCCGCCGCACGGCTCAGGTGGATGCGGATGTCGCTGGAGTGGTGGAACGCGAACGCCGGCTTGGGCGGCGCGGTCATCGCGATGAAGTCGCCGCGGTCCACACCTTCAAGGACGAAAGATGGCCGCACGTCCGGAGCGATGGGTGCGATCTCGACATGACTCATCTCCAGATTCCTGATGTGACGCAGATAGAAGCCCTGCGCCGGCATGCCGCCGAACATGCCGGGGTCAGGATACTTGTCCTCGTACTCGGGCGGGGCGATCGCCGCCTGATCCGCGCCCGCGCCGCCCTGGTGCTGCATGTAGAAGTTCGTAATCTTCACGTCCTCGATGGGGTAGCCGGGGATGCCGGACAAAATATTCGGCAGCCGCGCCAGCGAGTTCGAGCTGGCGATGTTCGAGACCATGATGCGCTTCAGCGTGCCGACCTTGGTCTGGTCTTTCGGGCCGCGCAGGCGCGCTCCCAGCCGGAAGAACAATGGCCCGTTGATGAGGTTGCGGCAGGTGATGTTCGAGATCGTGATGTCCTCGCACAGCGCGCCGTCTTCGCTCTCGAGCGCGAGCCCATTGCAGCCTTCGAGCACGCAGTTCGAGATGGTGATGTTCTTGAAGCCGCCGTTCGACTCCGTCCCGCACTTGATGCGGCCGGTGCGCCCGACGCCTTTTGCATCCGCGGCAAACTGCTTGAAGGTGCCGTCCATCACCGTGCCGAGTTGGTAGTAGCCGGTGACGACGCAGTTGGTGATGTTCACATTCTCGGTGGCGCGGTTGTAGCCGAGCGCGTAGCTGGACTTCGGGCAGATGCCGTCGTCCCAGGGCGAGTTCACGGTGCAGTTGGAGACATGCACGTTCTTGCAGCAGTCGATGTCCATGCCGTCGCGATCGGTGTCGATGCGCAGGTTGTCAATGGTGAGGTTGTCGACGCCGGTCAGCAGCAGGCCGAAGTGTCCGCCTTTTAGGATGGAGAAGTCCTTCAATAAAACGTTGTGGCAGTTCTTCAGCGCGATGGCCTTGTTGCCGACCCCGGGCTGCTCGGCCTGGTAGAGGGGATAGTCGCCGCGGGGCGGACGTGCGGCGACCGGTGCGGCCGGAGGCGTGGGCGTCTTCGGCGGCGCGCCTCCGCTGGCGTTCGGCGCACGGCCCGGACCGGCGCCGAAGCTGAGTCCCTTGCCGTAGATCAGACCCGGCCCGGTAATGGCGAAGTCGTGGATGTTCTCGCCCCAGAAGAGGGAGTTGTGCCAGTGGTTGTGGCCGTAGTCCTGGTACGCGTCCCAGGCGGTGTTGGGCTCGGCGGGATCGTAGGTGCCGCCCATCTGGCCGGTGGTCTCGCCCGGTTTGGGCGACTCGGCTGCGAGGATGATGGAGCCCTGCGACAGGTACAACTCCACATTGCTCTTCAGGCGGATCGAGAAGCATAGATAGGTGCCGGCCGGGACGTAAACGGTGCCTCCACCGGCAGCCGCGGCGGCTTCGATCGCCGCATTGACGGCGGGCGTGTCGAGCGTCTTGCCGGTGCCGGACGCGCCAAACCCGCGCACGTCGAACATGAGCAGGCTACCCGCGGCGACCGGCTTTTGGGCGTGGGCGAACGAGGGAGCCAAGGCGCCAAGCGCCAGCGGAGAGAACTTGAGGAGATCGCGACGGAGGGAATTCATAGGCGGAAATGCTAACAGAAGCGATGGAACGCTGTCGTGCAATAGGTAAATTGTTCCGAAGCGATCCTTGAGAACCCGGGAGCAATTATCCTTGTATATCCGTGATTGGATGGCTAATCTACAAGGATGATTGAGCGCGTGGTGGCTCAGGACGTGCGGCTGAGTCTGTCTTACCAGGCGGCTGTTGCCATCATCGGTCCGCGTCAGGTGGGAAAGACGACGCTCGCCAAAGAGATCGCCGGCGAGCGGCCGGGTTCCCTCTATCTGGACCTCGAAGATTCCGAAGACCGGGTAAAGCTTCTCGATCCCAAACTCATTCTTGGTGAGTACCGAAACACATTGGTCGTACTGGATGAGATTCAACGCGTTCCAGATCTGTTCAGTTCGTTGCGCGGCATCATTGATGAGGGACGCCGCACCGGCCTAGGTTTGGGGCGTTTTCTCATATTGGGTTCTGCATCGGTCGATCTGCTACAGCAATCGGGTGAGAGTCTGGCCGGCCGCATCTCTTACATCGACATGGGACCACTTTCCGTGCTGGAGGTGGCCGCCGATTCGGATACGGTGACACGGCTTTGGGTCAGGGGAGGCTTTCCCGGCAGCTACCTGGCCCAGGACGACACCAGGAGCCGGCTCTGGCGAAAAGACTTTATCCGGACTTACCTCGAAAGGGACATTCCTCAGCTCGGCTTTCGTCTACCTGCCGGCTTGCTGGAGAGGCTTTGGACAATGCTGGCACACGGGCAGGGCACGATTCTAAATGCTTCGCGGCTCGCGGCTTCGCTCCAGATCAGTTCGCAGACGGTTCAGCGCTACATCGACCTGCTCGCCGATCTGCTGCTGGTCAGGCGTCTTGCACCCTTTCATAACAACCTGGGTAAGCGTCTTGTGAAATCGCCGAAGGTCTATATACGCGATAGCGGCCTTGTTCACGCATTGCTAAATCTGGAGAGTTATAACGATCTCGCGGGTCATGCCGTCCTAGGCTCCTCGTGGGAGGGCTTCGTCATCGAAAATCTGATTGCTGCGGCTCCTTGGCGCACCTTTGCCAGCTTTTATCGAACGCTCGCCGGAGCCGAGATCGATCTACTACTGGAGCTTCCCGGAGGAGCTTTATGGGCGATCGAGATCAAGCGCAGCCTCTCCGCGCGCCCGGAGAAAGGCTTCCGCATCGCATGCGAGGACCTGAAGCCGGAGCGGCGTTTTGTCGTAAACGCCGGCTTCGATCGCTATCCGATCGATAAGAACACGACCGCCATCGGACTGCCCGAACTGGCGCGCATGCTGTGGGAGATGAGGATCTGATCCTGGCCCGAAGTCCCGGAAGGTATGCAGGAAGACAAAAGCAGATCCGTGACGGGATGACAAACAAAAGGTAATTGCTTGTCATCCCGTCATGAAGCTGCTTTTCGCTCGCGCCGACCACTGCACAATCGGACATCAGAATGTCGGCAGCTGTGCCGTCGTCCATCCGCCGCCCAGAGCTTTGATGAGCAGCACAGAGGCGTCCATGCGCCGGCGCATGATGTCGATGTCGTTGCGTTCGTTGTTGAGCGCTGTGTTCTGCGCCGTGACGACCTGCAGATAGGTGTCGATGCCGCCGACGTAGCGGTTGTTGAAGATGCGCTGCGCGCCCTGCGCGGCCTCGGTGGCCTGGCGCTGCTGGTCGGCCTCCTGCTGCAGGATGCGCAACGCTGCGAGGTTGTCTTCCACCTGCTGGAAGGCAGTGAGGGTGGTCTGTTTGTAATCGGCGGAGTACTCGTCGAAGCTGGCGTAGGTCTGCTCGGAGATGCCGCGGCGGCGGCCAGCGTCGTAGAGCGTCTGGCCGAAGGTGGGGCCGAGCGCGTAGGCGGTGTTGGCGGCGGAGAAGAAGTTTTTGAGCGTGGAGGCTTCGATACCGCCGCTGAGCGCGAAGTTCAGCGTCGGAAAGAAGGCAGCGCGCGCGATGCCGATGCGCTCATTTGCCTCCTTCGTCCGGCGCTCGGCGGCGGTATCGAAG
>CAXTMK010000199.1:0-7778 GCA_964245315.1 uncultured Acidobacteriaceae bacterium
TCGCAGGCGCGCACAGCTTTTACACCATCAACTACACCGGCTACATGACCGACGGCACCAAGTTCGACTCGTCCATCGACAAAGGCGAGCCTATCACCATCCCTTACGGCCAGCACCACGTCATCGAGGGCTGGGACACCGGCTTCGCGGGCATGCGCGTAGGCGGCAAGCGCCGCCTCATCATCCCCTTCCAGCTCGGCTACGGAACCCAGGGCAAGGCACCCATCCCGCCCAAGGCCACGCTGATCTTCGACGTCGAACTGGTCGACATCTCCGAGACCGAGCCCAAGCCAAAGACTCCGCCAACGCCGCCGGCGCCTAAACCCGGCATGGGACTTCCGAGCGGCCAGCCCGGAACCCAGCCTGCGGCGGTAGCGCCGCCTCCGGGCAGCCCGACCAGGCCCACGCCGCCACCCGTCAACCCCGCCAATCCAGCTACGGTACCGCCGCCGACCGACTCCACCAAGCCGACTTCTGCCCCTCCGCCAACAACTCCGAAGCCTTAGCCGTCTGAGCTTCATCTAACCAGGCATATGGACAGCATCCGCCCGCTCTACCCCTACCTAAGGCGCTATTGGAAACACCTCGCCTGGGGTGGGGTTGCGGTCGTCATCTACAACGCGCTGCGCATTCTGATTCCGGTCGTTATCGGCCACGCGGTCGACGACCTGAAGACCGGCGTCACGCAGCAGAAGATTCTCTTCCACGCCCTGCGGCTGCTCGCCCTCGCCGCGGCCTCGGCGGTCTTCCTCTACATCACGCGCCAGGTCATCATCGGCGCCTCGCGCGAGATCGAGTTCGACCTGCGCAACGATCTCTTCGCCAACCTCGAACGCCAGTCTGCCAGCTTCTACCAGACGCACCGCACCGGCGACATCATGGCGCGCACCACCAACGACCTGAATGCCGTGCGCCAGTTGCTGGGGCCAGCCATCATGTATTCGGCCAATACCATCGTCTTCACCGCCTTCGCGCTGCCGCTGATGATCCGCATCAGCCCGCGCCTGACGTTGTTCGCCTTTGTGCCCTTGCCCTTCGCATCGCTGCTGGTGCAGCAGTTCGGCGCGCGCATTCACAAGCGTTTCGAGCGCATCCAGGCCATGTTTTCGGACATCTCCGCGAAGACGCAGGAGAACTTCTCCGGCGCCCGCCTCATCCGCGCCTTCGCCCAGGAAGAGGCCGAGATCGCATCCTTCGAGACCGCCAACCTTGAATACATCGGGCGGTCGCTACATCTCGTTCGCTTGATGGCGATGCTATGGCCGACGCTCGAATTCGTGCTGGGGCTGTCGCTGATGATCACGCTGCTGGTCGGCGGCCACCAGGTGCTCGAAGGCCGCATCTCCGCCGGCGAGTTCGCCGAGTACCTGGTCTACATGGTGCAGCTTACCTTCCCGATGATCGCCGTGGGCTGGGTCGTGAATCTCTTCCAGCGCGGCACGGCGAGCGTCATTCGCATAGACGAACTGTTGAAGGAACAACCCACCATCTCCGATTTATCATCCCGCGAATCCGCTTTGTCCTCCCCTGAAATTAGTTTGTCATCCCGCAGCGAAGCGGAGGGATCTGCTTCTCGGACCACATCAACCCTCCAGGGCGAGATCGCCTTCCGCAACCTGACATTCGCCTACACGCCCGGCGGTCCCACGGTCCTCCACGACATAAACCTGACAATACCCTCAGGTTCGTCGCTCGCCATCGTAGGCCCGACCGGCTCCGGTAAATCCACCCTCATCAACCTGATCCCGCGCATCTACGACGCCGCTCCCGGCTCGGTGCTGATCGACGGCGAACCCATTCGTTCGTGGCCGCTGGCCGACCTCCGCAGCCAGATCGGCGTCGTCCCGCAGGAGACCTTCCTCTTCTCCGACACCCTCGCCCACAACGTAAGCTTTGGCGCACCCGACGCCACCCAGCAGCAGATCGAAGACGCCGCCTCCATCGCCCACATCCGCACCGAGATCCTCGAATTTCCCAAAGGCTTCTCGACCCTTGTTGGCGAGCGCGGCATCACGCTCTCGGGCGGTCAGAAGCAGCGCACCGCCATCGCCCGCGCGGTCATCCGCAACCCCCGCATCTTGATCCTGGATGATGCTTTGGCGAGCGTCGACACCTACACCGAAGAGCAGATCCTCTTCGGCCTGAAGCGCATTATGCAGGGCCGCACTACCATCTTCATCTCGCACCGCGTCTCTACCGCGCGCAATGCCGACCAGATTGCGGTGCTGGTCGACGGTCGCATCGCCGAACGCGGAACGCACGAAGAGCTGCTCGAACGCGGAGGATATTACACGCGGCTGTATGAGAAGCAGCAGTTGGAGCAAGAACTGGTAATGCAGTGATCAGTGTCAGCGATCAGTAACTTACCATTGACCACTTGTCACTTACCACTGCTTTTACGCCGACCAGCGTGCGACTGCTACTTCCCTTTCAGCACTCTGCACCGGCACGGTCGCGACGAGCTTCTCTTCCGCCGTCCGCAACTCGCGCGGCAACACCTTACCCGCCTCAGGATCCTTGGCCACAATGGCCCAGGCCTCGCGCACGTTGCGCACGCATGAAATCACCTCGTCGAAGCCCTCCGCCGAAGCGGCATGCGATGCCTCGAGCGTCATGCTGAACATGGCGGCGTAGAAGTCAGAAAGTGCCAGCGCGGGCGCGCCGCCGACATCCGGACGAAGATGCGCCTGCAGGTGCATGATGATGTCGACCACCTTGTTGATGGCCAGCCGCCGGCCGCGGACATCGTCCTCTTCGACGGCCTGTTTTGCGCGATAGAGCGACCGCAGCGCCGCGTCATAAAGCCCGACGATAAGCTCAACGCCGGTCGCCCCAACCAATGCCTGCTGCTGATAGTTCATGCTTCGCTCCTGAGATTGCCTGTTTTATCCAGTCGAATTGTTGTAGCCCGACATGGCGCTGTAGATTTCGTTTACTTCGTTGAGCTGCAAAGGAATGGATTGCAGTATCTGGTTCGCTGTATTCAGTTCGGTCGTCAACGTCGTCTTTTGGGATGCGATGAGGGCATCTTCGTTGGTCACGTCGGTATTCAGGCCCGTCTCCTCGGACGCATTCTGAGCCAGCGCAAGGCTGATGGCGCCGGTAGTCGAACTCGAGCCGAGCGAATTGATCGCGGTTGAAAGGGTCTGGCCGAAGCTGCCGGAGTTCTGGAAGTATCCCGCGACATCGGAAAAATTCGAGTTCAGTACCGCGTCCAGCGTGCTTACGTCCAGGCTAAGGGTGCCGTCGTCGCCCAGGCTGATCCCGAGTTGACCGATGTTGGTGATGCTGCCGCTCGCCTTGCCTCCCAGGAGTGCGGAGGAAAGCTGCTGCTGTATGAGCGAAAGCGTGGGGCTTCCGAAGAGCGGCTCGGCGGCTCCTGTCGAATCTTTTCCCTCCTGCGTCTTCATGGCGGTCACGACAGTGTTGTAGTCGGTCACCATCTGCTGGACCGCGGTCTCGATGGAGCTGTTGTTGTTCGTGATCTGCATCTGCACGGGCGTTGTGGAGGGAGCGAGGAGTTGAAAGGTTACGCCGGGAATGGCGCCGGTCACGGTGTTCGACGCGCTCGTCGTCTCCAGCCCATCGACGTTCAGCTTGGCGTCGAGGCCACTGAGTCCGTTGCCAAAGGTCAAGGCTGCATTGCTATTGGTCACATCGGTCAGGCTGGCGGTGACGTTCAGCTGGCCGGCCAGCCCGCTGGTGTTGCTGAGGATCGAAAGCCGCGAGCCGGTGGTGCTGCTGACGATGCTCGCCGTCACACCATAAGCCCCATTGTTGATGGCGGCAGCCAGCTTCTGTAGCGTGTTGTTGGTCGAACCGAGCGTAATCTTCTGATTGGCGGCGGGTCCGAAGCTGATGCTGCCGCTCAGGGTGTCGGCCGCCTTGGTAATGCTGTTCGAGTACGTGGAACTGGTCTGCGCGAGGTTCTCGACGGTGACGGTGTGACTGCCGGCGATCGCGGAGGTGCTTGCGGAGGAGAGTGTCAGCACGTCGGTATTGGAACTCGAACCCTCCTTCGCCGACAGGACGCCATCGAAGTTGGTCAGTGCGCTCACATCGGTGGAAAGCGTGGAAAGATTGGTGCCGAGCCCGCTCAATGCAGTGCTCTGCGCCTGCAGGCTGGCGAGTTGCGCCTTCCATGGCGATTCAATCGCCTGGGAGATCGCGAGGATGGACGTGACGGTCGAAGTCACGTCGAAGCCAGCACCGCTGGTCGCCGATCCAAAGCTGAGTCCGACTGTCGCCATCGTGTCTCCGTGTCCCCGGTGCGAATGCAAGCGACGTGCCAAACGCATGCGCCGCGGCATTAGAGAATCCTGAACCAGCTCTTGAGAAAAAAGGGGCGAGCCCGAATCCGGAACTCGCCCCGTATCGACTCCCCCTGTCTACCCAAGGGGACGCGAAGTTTTACTGCATTAGTTTCAGAACCATCTGCGAGGTCTGGTTAGCCTGCGCAAGGGCGCTGATACCGGTTTGGCTGAGCACCTGGTACTTGGCCAAGTCGCTTGCTGCCGCGCCGTAGTTGGTGGCGGTGATGTTGCTCTGCGCCGAAGTGAGATTGACCGACTCGGACGATGCGACGTTCGAGGCAGCGGTCAACTGGTTGATGTTGGCACCGAGAACGCCGCGCTGGTATGCGACATCCTGGATGGCGGTGGTCACGCTGGTCAGCACCGTAGACGCAGTCGCCGCGGTGAGTTGCGAGACGTTGACGGTCGCGGTAGACGAGAAGTTCACACCCGCGCCGGCGCCGGTCGTGGCTCCAGTCGTGGTCGCCGCCGTGGTATCGACCAACGATGTACCCGTCAGCGAGATAGGATTATCGGCCGCGGTGCCATCCGACGTACTGGTGATGACCAACTTGAGGGTGTTGCCCGCGCCCTACCCACACTTGCGACCAGGCCCGAGCTTCCCGCGGTGTACTGCGCGTTCAACTGAGTCACGGCAGCCGCGAGCGTGGTGCCCGCTGCCAGCGTCGAGACGACCGCAGTTCCAGCGGTAGATGCGCCACTGGCGCCGGTTACCGACAGCGTGCCCGAAATGGTATCGGTTGCGCTGCCCAGTGCGGTAAACGTAGCGGACGCGCCAGCGGTCGTGGTCGAAGCAACCGGCGTCGGGTTCGTCATCGCCGTCGGTGTGCCAGGGGTCGTGGTGCCGGCTGACGGGGCCGATACGCCGATGTTGGAAGCCGACAGGGTTCCGACCGTTTCGCTAAAGGACTGCGCACCGGAGGAGGTGCCATCGCTCATGAAAACCGTCTTCGTGGTCGCCGTAAAGACCGTATTGCCGTTGAAGTTGGTCGTCGAGCCGATGTTGCCGACTTCGGACAGGATGTTCTGATACTCCTGGTTGGCCGAGCTGACCTGGCTGGAGTTGAGCGTGCCGTTGGCAGACTCAGTCGCCAGCGTTACCGCGCGGTTCAGCAGGTTGGTCACCTGCGAGAGAGCGCCGTCGGCGGTCTGCAGCAGGCTGATGCCCGAGCTGGCGTTGCTGGTGGACTGTCCCAGAGCGGCTACGTTGGCGCCAAGGCCGTTGGCAACCGCCAGGCCGGCTGCGTCGTCCGCGCCGGAGTTGATGCGAGAACCCGAGGAAAGCTGCGTCAACGTGTTCTGCAGGCTGTTCTGGGTCATGTTGAGGTTGTTCTGCGCGTAGATAGAGGCGATGTTTGAAAGAAGTCCCAAGGACATTTTGATCCGCTCCTGTAGTTCGGTTTAGGTTCACGGCGCCTGTCCCAGGGTTGAGCGGAAGGCTCCGTGTTCCCTCACTCCATCGGCCCTGTGCAAAACGACTTTAGAAATGCAGCACGAATTGCGGCAGAGATGCTTCAACGCGCGCAACTTCGCTGCGCTTTCGTTTTCAAAGGGCGCAACTTCAGTCGCGCCATCCGGATGCAGGAGAAAGTCCGGCTTTAGCCGCGGAGGGAATGCCGGTCGCGCACGATCATCCCCCATAGCTAACGGCGCGACTGAACTCGCGCCCTTTCAAAGCTCGGGCCCTTCTATTGCCATAGCTGCCCATGCCGATGAACCCAGCAGGAGCCGCGAATGATCGACCTCACCCGCCTTAACGGACATCGCCTGGTCATCAACTGCGACCTCATCAAATATGCCGAAGCCGCGCCCGACACCACGCTCTCGCTCGTCACCGGCGAGAAGCTCCTCGTGCTCGAATCCTGCGACGAAGTCATCACCCGCATCCTCGCCTTCCGCGCCAACGTGCTCGCGCAGGCATGGCCCGACGCTCTCTCCGCGCTCAACGCAAAATCCGCCGCGACACTCTTACACGCACACGAGGAATAGACCATGGACATCGCAAGCATCGGCGGCATCATCCTCGCGCTCGTCGGCATCCTGGGCGGCATGATGATCGAAGGCGGCAATCCCATGGAGATCGTGAAGCCCACCGCCGCCATGATCGTCATCGGAGGCACGGCCGGCGCCTGCATGCTGCAGTTTCCGCTCAACATCTTCCTGGCCGCATGCAAGTCGCTCATCAAAGTGTTCCTGCACAAAGGCCACGACGGCGAAGCCACGCTGCAGCAGCTCGTCGGCTTCGCCAACAAGGCGCGCAAGAGCGGCATCGTCTCGCTGGACTCCGATGTCAACGGCATCCACGATCCATTCCTCAAGCAGGCCCTCATGCTCGCCGTCGACGGCACCGAGCCATCCGAGGTGCGCAAGATCATGGAGCTCGAACTGGGCAACAAATCCGAGATCGAAGAGAAGATTCCCGCCGTCTTCGAGGCCGCCGGCGGCTACTCGCCCACGGTCGGCATCATCGGCGCGGTCATGGGCCTGATCCAGGTGATGAAGAACCTCTCCGACATCGACGAAGTCGGCCGCGGCATCGCCACCGCCTTCGTCGCCACCATCTACGGGGTCGCCATCGCCAACCTCATCTGCCTGCCCGCCGCGGCCAAGCTCAAGTTCCGCCATCGCGAAGAGACCATGCTGAAAGAGATGATGATCGAAGGGGTCATCTCCATCCTCGAAGGCATGAACCCGCGCATGATCGAGACCAAGCTGCGCACCTTCCTCTTCGACTCCAAAGCCCCCGACGATCCCGCTTCCGCCAAGGCCGCCAAGGCTGCCGAGGCCACCGCATGAAGAAGAAACATCCTGAACACGTGAACCATGAGCGCTGGCTCGTCTCCTACGCCGACTTCATCACGCTGCTGTTCGCCTTTTTCGTGGTGCTGTTCGCGTCCGGGCAAAACGATAAGCGCAAGACGGTCGCGCTGGCGCACTCCATGCAATCGGCCTTTGATCACAATGGCATCTTCGATCCGCACTCGCGCACCCCGCCCCTGGCCGAAGATCCCGACGCAATCACCAAAGCCACCCCGTCGCCGCTCTCGCTGCCGCTGCCGTCGCTGCACCAATCCGATTCGCTCACCCAGAACAAGACGTCCGCCGATCGCATTAAAGAAGTGGTCAAGAAAGAGATCACCGCGAGCAAGCTGCAGGAAGGCGTCATCAGCGTGCACGCCTCGCCCGAGGGCCTGGTCGCCTCGATGCGCGAGGGCGGCTTCTTCGCCTCGGGCTCGGCCGACGTCCGCGCCGAGGCGCTCGACGTGCTGAACGCAATCGCCGGCGCGCTGCCCAACCAGCCCATGCGGGTGGAAGGCCACACCGACAACGTCCCCATCCACACCACGCAGTTCGCCACCAACTGGGAGCTCTCGACCGCGCGCGCCGCCACCATCACGCGCCTGCTGATCGCGCAGCACGCGGCCGATCCCGCTGCGATTTCGGCCGCGTGCTGCGCGATCAGCA
>CAXTMK010000200.1:0-7772 GCA_964245315.1 uncultured Acidobacteriaceae bacterium
AGATCGCGGCGGCGTGGCTGAGCGAGAAGGCCGGGTTCAGGAAGGGTTTCGCGCTGGGGCGGGTGGGGATCTCGTCGAAGCACACCTTGGCGCTGGTGAATCGCACCGGCGATGCTACGTGCGAGGAACTGCTGCGGCTGCGGGATCTGATTGTGCTGACGGTGGAGCAGAGGTTCGGGATCACGCTGGAGCAGGAGCCGGTAATGCTGGGGTAGATTGTAGTGCCGCATATCTGCATCATTCCAAGCTTTAAGCTTACAGCTCACGACGTTTGCCTCTCCGGGCTGGAGAGGCGCTCAAGAAGTCGGGTGCGTTCGCCGGATAGGATCTCCGCGGCGGGACCGCTCGCGCCGATGCGGCCGTCTTCCATCTTGAGCACATGGGCGTCGGCGGCAAAGACTTCGGCCAGGTCGTGGGTAACCAGCAGGACGGGTATTTCTCGCTGCTGCGTATGGGCGCGGAGGTCCTGAATCAGGTCATCGCGGAGCGAGGCCTCGAGGCCGGTAAAAGGCTCGTCAAGCAGCAGCAGGCGGCACTCCGGCGCGGCGAGGGTGCGGGCCAGCGCGACGCGTTGGCGTTCGCCGCCCGAGAGTTGCGACGGCCGCTTGTCGAGCAGATGGGCGACGCGGCACAGGGAGACGATCTCGCTGGCCGCGGTCGAGCGATAGCGGATGTTTTCCAGCACCGAAAGGTGAGGGAAGAGGGCGGGCCGTTGGGCGACCATGCGGATGCGCCGGAGGTGCGGTGGGATGAATGTGCGGCGTGCGGTGTCGAGCAGGACGAGGCCGGGTCCGGTGACGATGCGGCCAAATTTGGGGCGGTCGAGGCCTGCGACCATGCGCAGGATGGTGGTCTTGCCCGCGCCCGAGGGAGCGAAGAGCGCGGTCCAGCCCGGGTCGAGATCGAACTGCACGTCGAGATCGAGCGGACCGGCGCTGTGGCGCAGGACGATGCGATAGGCCTGACTAGGCAAGCTGCCTCCGCGGTCGCGCGTAGACCACCACCAGGCCAATAACCGAGAGCACGACCAGCATCAGCGCGGTGCGATTGGCGCCGGCGTAGTTGCCGTCGGAGACCTGGTCGAACAGCGCGATGGCGAGCGTCTGCGTCGAGCCGGGGATGTTGCCGCCCAGCATCAGCACGACTCCGAACTCGCCTACCGTGTGCAGGAAGACCAGCACCGCGGCAGACAGCAGCGCGGGGCGGGCGAGCGGAAGCGTAACGTCGAAGAAGCTGCGCAGCGGGCTGGCGCCGAGCAGGCTGGCGGCCTCGACATACTCAGGGCCGACGCTTTGGAAGCCGGCGATGAGCGGCAGCGTCGCGAATGGCAGGCTGAACAGGACCGAGCCGAAGACGAGGCCGCCGAAGGTGAAGGCGAGCGGATGGCCGAGGAGGTGGATGAGCGCTCGTCCGGGCGCGGTGAGCGGGCCGAGGCCGACCAGGAGATAGAAGCCGATGACCGTCGGCGGAAGCACCAGCGGCAGGGCGACGATGGCCTGGACGAACGTGCGCGCCGGGCTGCGGGTATTGGCGATCCACCACGCGAGCGGGGTCGCAAAGGTGAGCAGGATGACGGTCACCGTCGTGGCGAGGCGCAGGGTTAGCCATATGGCTTGGCTGTCCATGGGGTGATTCTATAGGGCTGGATTTGTCTAGCCTCAGCGGGCGGGGTCGAGGCCGAACCTGGGCAGGGTCTCCTGGATTTTGGAGGAGCTTAGCCAGGTCATGAACCTGTGGGCTTCGGCGAGATTCGGCGAGGCCTTGAGGATGACGCCGCACTGACGGATTTCCGGGTAGACCTTAGGCACGCGGTCGAAGGTGCCGACCTGCTTCATGTGGTCGGTGCTGGCGAGCGTAAGCGAGATGAACGCCATCTGCGCGTTTCCCGATTCGGCGAACTGCGCTGCCTGGCTGACGTTTTCTGCCGTGACGAGCTTGGTCTGCACCTTGTCGAGCAGCTTCATCGAGGTGAGCGCGGCGTAGGCGGCGCGACCGTAGGGTGCGTGGAACTGGTCGGCGACGGCGATGCGGGTCACCCTGGCGTCGGTGACGCGATCGATGGAGATAGGGCTGATGCCCGAGTTCTTGCGGGTCCAGACGACGAGCGTGCCGGTCGCGTAGGGGACAGGCGCGGCCTCGTCGGCGAGGCCGGCGGCGACGACCTTCTCGGGGAAGCTGAAGTCGGCGCCGAGGAAGATGTCCATGGGCGCGCCGTTGATGATCTGCTGCGCGAGCGCGCTGGAGGATCCAAAGGACGTCTCGATCTTTACTCCGGTTTCTTTTTCAAACGCCTGCGCAAGTGCGGGCATCACCGGCTGCAGGTCGGCGGCGGCGGCGATGTGCAGCACGACGGGTTTCTGCTGAGCGGTTGCCGCGACGGAGAAGAACAACGCGGCAATCTTCGTATAACCTAGAAGGCGACGACTCAACAAGGGCAGGAATGATCTCCACACACCAGATACGATGCACGGGCTGCTCGATAAGCCTGCCCGGCGAAAGAATTCCGAGCGATTTCCGCTGCGCCGACTGCGGATCTCTGTTTGAGGTAGTGTACCCCTGGAGCCTGAGCGAACAGCCCCTGGGCAGCGCTCCGGGTTCGCTGCCGAACCCCTTGGCGCTGCGCTGGCTGTGGCAGGAGCGCAGGTCGAGCACCCAGGCCATCGACCAGTCGGGCGTGTGGCGCTTTCGCGAACTGCTGCCCATCGTCAACGACATGAACAGCGTGACGACGCTGCGCGAGGGCAACACGCCGCTCTATGACCTGCCTCGCGCGGCGAAGGCGCTGGGCATTCCCTGGATACTGGCCAAGCACCAGGGGATGAACCCCACGGGATCGTTCAAGGATACGGGCATGACGGCGGCTCTGTCGGTGGCGGTCGAGCGCGGGTTTCAGTGGGTGGCGTGCGCCTCCACCGGCAATACCTCGGCGGCCATGGCAGCGTATGCGGCGCGGGCCGGGCTGCGCTCGATCGTCTTTATCCCCGAGGGCAAGATCGCGTGGGGCAAGCTGTCGCAGGCGATGGACTACGGCGCGCTCACGATCCAGCTGCGCACGGACTTCGACGGCTGCGTGCGCATGGTGAACGAGATGGTGCGGACGCACCCGATTTACCTGCTGAACTCAGTCAATCCATACCGGCTGGAAGGGCAGAAGACGCCGGCGTTCGAGCTGCTGGAGCAGATGGACTGGCAGGTTCCGGAGCATGTGATTGCGCCGGGCGGCAACCTGGCGAACTCGTCGGCGCTGGCTAAGGGATTTGCGGAGATGCTGCAGCTGGGTCTGATTCCGCGGGTTCCGAAGATCTCCATCATGCAGGCGGAGGGCGCAAATCCGCTGTATCGCGCGATGCAGGAGAGTGGCGGCCTCACGCTGGAGCCGGTGGTTGCGGATACGCGCGCGACCGCGATTCGGATCGGCAATCCGGCGAGCTGGCGCAAGGCGGTCGCGGCGCTGCGGACCACCGGCGGCTGGTGCGAAGAGGTCTCCGAGCAGGAGATTGCGCTCGCCAAGGCGCAGATCGGCGCGGAGGGCATCGGCTGCGAGCCGGCTTCGGCCGTGACGCTGGCGGGGCTGAAGAAGCTGGTGGCGGATGGGCGCGTCGGGACGGAGGAGCGCGTCGTGCTGATCCTGACCGGGCACACGCTGAAGGATTCGACCTACACCATCGACTACCATCGCGGCGATCTGCTGAACGAGGCCGAGGAGAGCGCGATTCCGGCGGCGGACCGGGCGCTGCACGCGGAGCTTCGCAAGCCGCCGATTGTGCTGGATTCGGATCGGGATTCGATTCTAAGGACGTTGGAAGCGGAGATGGCGGTTCCCGTGGCTTAGCGGCGAAGAACTTGATCTTGGAGTGCAGAGTCGCGAGTCAACAGTCATGGTTCGGACGGAATTTGGAGAAACTGTGATGGCACTGAAAAGGCTTCCCGGCGCTCTGCTGCTGTTTTCATTGGCACTGGGCCTGATGACGGCGGGAAGCAAGCTGCAGCGCGACTTTGGGCAGGTTCACAATCAATCCAGGGACGTCGACTTCGTCGTTTATTTCTTTGCCGGGCAGACCGTCCATGACGCGCCGCGGGGCGAATTGTACGCCGGCGCGTTCGACGGCAATCCACAACTGAAGGACGCCCCGGTGAATAGTCCGCTGGCGGTGAAGGCCAGAACGGCCGGCTTTCCCAGCGTGATGATGTATCTCTATCCGCCCCTGGCGGCGGACCTGTTCGTGCCGCTGTGGCGGCTATCGCCGTCGGCTGCGAGTGTGGTGTGGCGGCTCATCAACCTCGCGCTGGTGCTGCTGAGCTGCGGCATCCTCGCGCGCATGCTTGCCATGCGCATCATGTCGGCGGAGTTTGTAGTGCTGATGGTCGCCGCCTATAGCTTCTTTCCTATTGTGGAGGCGATCGATGTGGGTCAGGTCACGATTCTGATGCTGCTGTTGTGGGCGGTCGGCGTGGCCGCCTATGGTGAGGGCGCAATGGCCGTTTCGGCCTGCGCCATTGCGCTGGCTACGGTGCTGAAGGTGACGCCGCTGCTGATCGTTCCGCTGATGCTGATCTGGTGGGAGCGCCGCTGGCTGGTCACCTACGCGGCGGCCGTCGGCGCGCTGGTGTTGGCCATGGGAACGTACAACGGATGGCACACATTGCGAGAATCCGTGACGGTGCTGGCGGCAATGGGCGGCGGGATCTCCTGGCTCGATAACAAGTGCATCGCGTCCCTGATCGAGGCGATGTACTTCCGGCGTTACTTCGCACACGACGTGGTCACGTCTCTGCCGCCCGCGCTGACGGTCGTTTCGAAGGTCGCCAGCCTGGGATTTTATGCCTGGTGCCTGTATCTGGTATGGCGACAGCGAAAGGTTTCGACCAGGGCTCAGAGAGCGACGCTGATGGCTGTCTTTGCCTTGGTGGTGCTTTTGAGCGCGCCCGTGACATGGCGGCATGGATACGCGATCGCGTTGCTTCCGTTGACGCTGTTGTGGGCGCAGGCGCTGCGGGAGCGGAATGCCGGATTGCGGACGTGGCTGCTCACGTTCGCGACCGTGTCGATCGGAACCGTCTTCTTCGACGTGGTGGCGGCGATCCACATTCCGGCAATTCTAAGACTCGCCGCGGGCAGCATGTGGACTCTGAGCGGAATCGCGCTTTGTACCGAGGTCTTGCTCCGCGGAACCGCGGCCAACGCAACCGTCCCGAGTCCCGTGGCTCCCTGACTCGGACTGCCCCCCGGCAGGTCAGGAGGCTTTGCTGAGTTTGGGCTTCCTGACAGGTTCGGCTTGAGGAGCGGCGGCGGCGAGTTCGGCCTGCTGGCGTAGGGCGTGAACCACGACGCGCAGCATCTCTTCCTCGGGCGCCGGTTTGCCGGTCCAGATTTCGAACTGGCGCGCGCCCTGCTGCACGAACATCTCGACGCCGGTGATTACGCCGATATTCTGCTGGCGCGCCAGCCGGATCAGCGGCGTATCGACTGGGTTGTAGACGAGGTCGAAGACCAACCTGGTGCGGAGTTCCTCGGCGGTCAGGATCTGTGTGCCCTTGTTGCCGGCCATGCCGACCGGCGTCGAGTTGATGATGACATCGAAGCTGGCCGGATTGGTCTTGTGGTGGAACGATTCGCGCTTGAAGACCTTGGCGCCGGACTGCCGTGCGAGCTTCGTGGCGGTCTCGGGCGTACGGTTCAGGATGTGGACCTCGGCGCCCTTGTCGCGCAGGCCGAAGACTGCTGCGCGCCCGGAGCCGCCGGCTCCTAAGACGAGTATCTTAGCGCCCTTGAGCGCCATGCGCTTCTCCAGCGGCGCGATGATGCCCTGCACGTCGGTGTTGAAGCCGTACAGCTTGCCCGGCTCGCCGTTGGGACCGGGCGCGCGCAGGATGGTGTTGCAGGCGCCGATCTTCTTCGAGAGCGGGTCCATGTGTTCGAGGTAAGGCAGGATGTCCTGCTTGTGCGGCATCGTGATGGAGACGCCCTGAATCGGAATCTCGTTGATGAGCGCAACCAGGTCGTCGACTTTGGCCGTCTGCAGCGCGAGGTAGACGGCGTTGACGGTCTCGCGGCGGAAGGCCGTGTTCATCATGATGGGCGACATGGATTTGTTGACCGGATTGCCGGCAACGCCGTAGACCTTGGTGGCGGCGTCGACCTCCTCGATGCGGTAGTTTTCGACGAGGGTGCGTGCGGCGATCTGGCCGGGGCCGGTCTCTTCGCCCGGTGTGGCGGCGGCAAAGGTGAAGACCGAACCGGCGCGCAGGCCGAGCACGCGCGAGATAATGCCGGCGTCGCCCATGCAGATGCCGAGGATGTCGGCCTGGTCGCTCATGCGCTCGATGAAGCGCATCAGGGTGACGTTGTCGGTCAGCGACTTCGCCGTGGGAACGATCTTGACGAAATCGGGGTCAAAGGGCTCAATGCGCGCGTAGACGGCGTCGAGATCCTTGGTTTCCCTGAAGTTATGGTAGGAGACGATGATGCCGGCGCGGGTGTCGCGCAGCCTCTGCATATCGGCTGGCTGAAGCGCCTCGGCGGATTCGAGCTCAATGTCGACGATCTGACAGCCGGCCTGGGCGGCCTGGATGAGGATGTCGAGTTCGGCCGCGACGGATCCGGCGAACCTGCCGCCACCCTCCTCGCGGCGGCAGGTAGCGATCACCGTTGCGGCGTTGTGGAGTTCGAGGAACTCCCTGATCTTCGGCATGGCAGCCGCGGGCTCTTCGAGGTAATCGAGGCGGAATTCGAGGAACGGCGTGTCCTTGACGGCGGCCGCGGCCTTATCGAGGAGTTCGGCCGGTGTCGCGCCGATGATGGCGACGCAAACTTTGCCGATGCGGGAGCGAAGGAGCTGTGAGTTGAGACTGGTCAATTATTTATCCGATGCAGCAATCGCGTATCTTACAGCTGTCCAGCATAGGATGCAACCGGCATTCAGTCTGGCTGTAACGGCGATCGTTGTTGTTGAGGAGAGGCGATTTAAAGGCAAACTATTTTGCTCTGAACGAGTCGGGGGGAGTTTTCGCCCATCGTTTGGCTGGGCTGCCGCACTTTTAGACGAGTTTCAGGTGCAAACGTTTTGTGGGAACGCGGCAAAAGGGGTAACAGGTGAGCGAGCTTCCGGTAATTCGTGTCCCGGCTTGGGAGAATTTTGCATGGCTGCGGCATGGATTCAGCACCCGGCTGGGTGGGCTTTCGACGGTGTATGGCGGACACGACCTCAATCTCGGGTTCACGAAGGACGACGTCCGGGCTGCGGTCGAAGGGAATCGCGCACGCCTTCTACGGGCGGTCGCGGGCGATGAATCTTCCACACTGGTGGCGCTGCGCCAGGTGCATGGGACGCGAGTGGTAATCGCGCGGGCGGGTGAGGCTGTGGAGGCCGACGGCCTGATGACCCGCGAGCCAGGGCTGATGCTCGGCGTACAGGCGGCCGACTGCGTGCCGGTGCTGGTGGCGGATACGCGACTCCGAGTAGTGGCGGGCTTTCACGCGGGCTGGCGCGGGACGGCAGCCGGCATCGTAGGGCAGGGGATTGCGGAGATGGCGCGAACTTATGGTTGCCGGGCGGAAGATATGATCGCGGCGGTCGGGCCGTCGATTGGCGTGTGCTGCTACGAGGTGGGCGATGAGGTGCGGGGAGCGTTCGCAGACGAGAGCTTGTTTCAAGGCAAGAATCTCGATCTGTGGGAGGCGAATCGGCGGCAGCTGGTGGCTGCGGGCATACCGGCGGAACAGGTCACGGTGCTTGGCGAATGTACGGCTTGCGCGCGGGTGGAGGGCAGAC
>CAXTMK010000201.1:0-333 GCA_964245315.1 uncultured Acidobacteriaceae bacterium
CCGATAGTGGATGGTGCGTTTACGCTTTCGCTTCGTCCTTGATGGCGTCGAGCTTCTGCAGCACTTCATCGGAGAGTTCCAGTTCCGCCGCTTTCAGGTTCTCCTCCAAATGCTTCACGCTGGAGGTTCCCGGAATCAGCAGGATGTTGGGTGAGCGATGCAGCAGCCATGCTAGCGCTACCTGCATCGGCGTCGCGCTGAGCGAAGCTGCGACCTCGTCCAACTTGCCTGACTGAATCGGCGAGAAGCCGCCAAGAGGAAATATTTTTTTTTTATTGATTCGGTGATTTTCGAGATCTTCTATATGCTCATCGTCGGCGCGGTTCGCCAGGT
>CAXTMK010000201.1:343-1031 GCA_964245315.1 uncultured Acidobacteriaceae bacterium
TACATATTCTGCACGCAGACCACAGGTGCGATGGCTTGTGCATCGGCAAGCTGCTTGGCGTTCACGTTGCTTACGCCGATGTGCTTCACCAGTCCCTGCTGCTGGAATTCAGCAATGATTTCAACCGCCGGGCGAATGTCGAAGGTGGGGTCGGCTGCGGACAATCCCTTGCCGCGCACGTTAACGATGTCAAGCGCGTCGAGTCCCAGGTTGCGCAGGTTGTCGTGGATGCTGGAGGTCAGCAACTCACGATCGTGCTGCTGAATCCACTCGCCCTTGTCCCCGCGGCGCGCACCAACTTTCGTGACGAGCACGAGATTCTTCGGGTACGGATGCAGCGCTTCCTTGATGATCTGGTTCACGATGTGCGGACCGTAGAAGTCGCCGGTATCGATGTGGTCGACGCCTGCTTCGATGGCATGCTGCAATACCTGCACGCAGGCTGCGCGGTCCTTCGGCGGGCCGAAAACGTGAGGTCCTGCCAACTGCATGGCGCCGTAGCCCATGCGATGCACCGTCAGCTCGGTGCCTGGAAATGTGTATTGTCCTGCTAGATTCTGATTTGCCACGTCGATCTCCTCCGCCGCTGCTTGCGGCGTCATATACTTAGATGAAGAAAGCTTCAGGTTAGGAGTTCGTATTTGCCGACGCTTGTTGCACCCATCGAAAAGGCCCGTAAACAGCCGGT
>CAXTMK010000201.1:1041-1722 GCA_964245315.1 uncultured Acidobacteriaceae bacterium
CGGTCCGTCGCCACAGTGGACGCTATTCTCGATGCCGCCATTCAGGTTCTGGTGCGCGTCTGCAAGGAGAAGCTGACGACTACGCTGGTTGCCATTCGTGCGGGTGTATCCGTCGGCACGCTGTATCAGTATTTCCCCAACAAGCTCTCACTGCTGCAGGCTGTGCTCCGTCGCCACCTGAATGAAGTGACGCAAGTTTTTGAGGCGGCGTGCGAAGCGAGTTACGGCCAGCCGCTCTGCGAAGTGGTCACCAACGTCGCAACGACGTTCTTCCGAACGAAGATGTATGAGCCCCGCACCAGTCTTGCCCTTTACTCCGTCAGCGCCGACATCGACGGCCTGCTGATCACGGAAGATCTCCGCGTCCGACAGGAGGCCGCTTTTACGCGCGCCATTGCGAGCTCTCCCGCAAAGCTGCGTGTTGATATTGAGCAGGTTAGCTTTATGCTGCAGTCCACCATGATTGGCATTAGTCGCCGCATACTCGAGTCGCGCGTTCCCGGACGGGAGCATGAGGCGCTATGTGAGCAAATGGTGGTGATGCTATGCGCGTATGTAGAAGTCATCTCAGTCTGAGCCGCTCGAGACGACAGAGCCTAGTAAGCCTTCTACCAGAGTTGCGTGCAGACGAGTGCGAATCCCACGGGACCAACTTCGGCTGCTATCTGCTCGGGCTTAGAG
>CAXTMK010000201.1:1732-7766 GCA_964245315.1 uncultured Acidobacteriaceae bacterium
TCGTACCCCGGGCGAAAAACAACAACCAGTTTGCGTTGCGGATCGATTAGCCAAGCAAGTCGGGCACCATTCGTCAGCCACTTCTGCATTTTTATATCGAGGCGTCCCAGCGGATCGCTCGCGGAACGGACCTCGACGATGAACTCTGGACAGATTGGTTGAAACCCCGTTTGCTGCTCACGTGTCAGCGCCTCCCAGGTTTCTGCTGAAACCCACGAGGCGTCGGGGCTCAAGACGGATCCATCCGGCAAGCTGAAGCCCGCAGCAGAACTGAATGCATAGCCACCGTTTGCCCGCGACCAGGTACCGAGTTGAGCGATAACGATGCCTTCGAACCAACTGCCGCGTCCACCGACAGGTGTCATAATCTCCAACTCACCCTTGGCGTTGCGTTCCACCCGAAAAGGCTGGTGTCTCGCGGAGAACTCAAGCAGCTCCATGTCGCTCATTGGCATAAAAGGCTTGACGACTGCCGGCAAGGCGATGCCATCTAGCTTCAACTCTGTTGGATACTGCAGGAGTGCCGCCATACTTCGGAATTCTATGCCAACAAACAAAAGCGGCGAGCCGAAGCTCGCCGCTCTTCTGCGTCAGGCGTTCTGCGCGATGCGCGCCCCGCCGTCCGCGTAGGACTACTTGATGATTTCCGAGATCGCGCCTGCGCCTACAGTACGGCCACCTTCGCGGATAGCGAAGCGGAGGCCCTTTTCCATGGCAACTGGCGTGTGCAGGGTGACTTCGAGAGCGATGTTGTCGCCCGGCATCACCATTTCGGTGCCTTCCGGAAGCTTCGCGGAACCAGTCACGTCCGTGGTGCGGAAGTAGAACTGGGGACGGTAGCCGTTGAAGAACGGAGTGTGACGTCCGCCTTCTTCCTTGCTCAGAACGTAAACCTCGCCCTTGAACTCGGTGTGCGGCTTGATCGAGCCCGGCTTGGCCAGAACCATCCCGCGCTGCACTGCTTCCTTCGCGATGCCGCGCAGCAGAAGCCCCGCGTTATCGCCCGCAAGACCCTCGTCCAGCTGCTTCTTGAACATCTCGACGCCGGTGCAGACCGTCGCCTGCGTATCGCCGAAGCCGACGATCTCGCACGCCTCGCCCACCTTCACCTTGCCGCGCTCGATACGGCCCGTAACCACGGTGCCACGACCCGAGATCGAGAAGATGTCTTCGATCGGCATCAGGAACGGAAGCTCGATGGCGCGCGTCGGCTGCGGGATGAACTTGTCAACCGCTTCCATCAGCTCGTCGATCTTCGCCTCCCACTGGGCCTCTCCGTTGAGGCCGCCCAGAGCCGAACCGCGAATGATCGGAGTATCGTCGCCCGGATAGTCGTACTTCGACAAGAGCTCGCGCACTTCCATCTCGACCAGCTCGATCAGCTCTTCATCCTCGACCGCATCGCACTTGTTCAGGAAGACCACGATAAACGGCACGCCCACCTGGCGCGCGAGCAGCACATGCTCCTTGGTCTGCGGCATCGGGCCGTCGGTGGCCGCGACCACCAGGATTGCGCCATCCATCTGCGCCGCGCCGGTGATCATGTTCTTGATGTAGTCGGCGTGGCCGGGGCAGTCGACGTGCGCATAGTGGCGGTTCGGCGTCTCGTACTCCACATGCGAGGTCGAGATGGTGATACCGCGCTCGCGCTCTTCGGGAGCGTTGTCGATCGTGTCGAACGAACGGAACGTGTTCTTCGGATTGTGCTTCGACAAAACCTTCGTAATCGCAGCCGTCAAGGTCGTCTTGCCGTGGTCGATGTGACCGATCGTGCCGATGTTGACGTGCGGTTTCGAGCGATCGAACTTTTCCTTGCCCATAATAATTCTCCTATAAAAAACCAAACAAAGTCTTTTGTTTTTGACGCTAAAGCCAGCTACTTGTCTTTGCCCGTCTGCTTGGCGATGATCTCTTCGCTCACCGACCGGGGCGCCTCTTCATACTGTTTGAACTGCATCGAGTAGTTCGCGCGTCCCTGGGTAGCTCCGCGCATGTGGGTTGCGTAGCCGAACATCGTCGACAGCGGAACACTGGCCCGGATCGCCTGCGTATTGCCGACCATCTCCATGCCTTCAATCCGTCCGCGGCGCGAGTTCAGATCGCCGATGATCGTGCCCATGTAGTCTTCCGGCACAGTCACTTCAACCGACATTACCGGCTCGAGCAGCACAGGCTTGGCCTTGCGCGCGGCTTCCTTGAACGCCATCGAACCGGCGATCTTGAAGGCCATTTCGTTCGAGTCGACGTCGTGGTAGCTGCCGTCGTACAGGCTCACCTTGATATCGACCATCTCGTAGCCCGCCAGAATGCCGCCCTGCATCGCTTCCTGGATGCCCTGGTCGATCGGCTTGATGTACTCCTTGGGCACCGTGCCGCCCTTGGTGTCGTTTGAGAACTCGTAGCCCTTACCCGGCTCGTTCGGCGAAATCCGGATCTTCGCGTGGCCATAGTTACCGGACCCGCCAGTCTGCCGAATGTACTTGCCCTCCGCCTCGGCGTTGGCGCGGATGGTCTCGCGGTAGTTCACCTGCGGCTTGCCGACGTTGGCCTCGACCTTGTACTCGCGCATCATGCGGTCCACGATGATTTCAAGGTGCAGCTCGCCCATGCCGGCGATGATGGTCTGGCCCGAATCGATATCCGTGCGCACGTTGAATGTGGGATCTTCCTGCGCCAGCTTGGCGAGGGCCATGCCCATCTTTTCCTGATCGGCCTTGGTCTTCGGCTCTACCGCAACCTCGATCACAGGCTTGGGAAAGTCGATCGACTCGAGCACCACCGGCGCCTTATCGGTGCAGATGGTGTCGCCGGTGATCAGGTTCTTCAACCCGACCGCCGCGCAGATGTCGCCCGCCAGAACCTCGGTGATCTCTTCACGCTTGTTGGCGTGCATCTTCAACAGACGCCCGATGCGCTCGGTCTTGCCGGTGCGCGGATTGAGCACTGAATCGCCCGTCTTCAGCATCCCCGAGTAGACGCGGATGAAGATCAATTGGCCGACGAACGGGTCGGTCATGATCTTGAAGCCCAGAGCAGAAAGCGGCTCGCTATCGTCCGGCTTGCGGATGATCTCCTTCTCCATGTTGTCGGGGTCGTGACCGATCATCGGAGGGATGTCGAGCGGGCTGGGCAGATAGTCTACCACTGCGTCGAGCAGCGTCTGCACACCCTTGTTCTTGAACGACGAGCCGCACAGCACCGGAAAGATGTTCATCGCGATGGTGGCCTTGCGGATACCCGCCTTCAACTGTTCGACCGTCGGATCTTCGCCTTCGAGATACAGGTTCATGATCTCGTCGTCGGAGTCGGCAACGGCCTCGATCAGGTCGTGACGCGCCTTGGTCGCGGTTTCGAGCAGATCGGCCGGAATCTCTTCGATTGAATACTCCGCGCCCATCGTCTCGTCGTGCCACAGGATGGCCTTCATGGTGACGAGATCGATAACGCCGAGGAACTTGGCTTCGGCGCCGATCTGAATGTTGATCGGAATCGCGCGCGCGCCGAGGCGATCAACGATTGTTGAGGTGGCGTAGACCGCATCCGCACCAGCCTTGTCCATCTTGTTGATGAAGCAGACCCGTGGAACCTTGTACTTGTCCGCCTGGCGCCATACCGTCTCCGACTGCGGCTGCACACCGGCGACCGCGTCGAAGCAGGCGACCGCGCCGTCGAGCACGCGCAGCGAGCGCTCGACTTCCGCGGTAAAGTCGACGTGGCCCGGCGTGTCGATGATGTTGATGCGGATGTTCTTCCAGGTGCAGGTGGTCGCGGCCGAGGTGATGGTGATGCCGCGCTCCTGTTCCTGCTCCATCCAGTCCATGGTGGCAGTGCCCTCATGCACCTCGCCGATACGGTGCGTGATGCCCGTATAGAAGAGGATACGTTCGGTCGTCGTTGTCTTTCCGGCGTCGATGTGCGCCATGATCCCGATATTCCGGCAACGATTCAGAGGTATAGTGCGTGCCACGGTAGTATCTCTTCTCTGCAGGCTAAACCTGCGGTTAGTGCCTTACTCTTACTAATCCCTAATCCCTGCACTACCAGCGATAATGCGCAAACGCCTTATTCGCTTCGGCCATGCGATGAACGTCTTCTTTCTTCTTCATCGCCGCGCCGCGCCCGTTGGCCGCGTCCAGCAGCTCGGCCGTCAACTTCTCGACCATGCCCTTTTCGCCGCGTGCCCGGCCGTAGGTAACCAGCCAGCGGATAGCGAGCGAGGTGCGCCGCTCCGGCAGAACTTCGATCGGCACCTGATAGTTCGCCCCGCCCACGCGCCGGCTCTTCACTTCGAGCAGCGGCTTGCAGTTTTCGATCGCCTTCTTGAACAGCTTCAGGGCCTCGTCGCCACCCTTCTGCTCCAGGTTGGTCATGGCGGTGTAGAAGATGCCCTGCGCGGTCGACTTCTTGCCGCCCCACATCATCGAGTTCACAAACTTGGTGACCAGCGTGCTGTTGTAGACGGGATCCGCGGCAACTTCCCGCTTCGCGATATAACCTTTTCTCGGCATTGCTCTTCTCTTCTTCCTCCAGCGCCGAACTTCTCAAGCGACTGGACTTATAGATCTATTAAACAAAAAAGCCCTTTGTTTCAGAGGCTACAACTTGCTATTTCGCCGCAGCCTTCGGCCTCTTCGCTCCATACTTCGACCGGCTCTGCATGCGCTTGGCCACTCCGACCGAGTCGAGCGTACCACGCACAACGTGGTAGCGAACTCCCGGCAGATCCTTCACACGGCCGCCGCGGATCAGCACAATCGAGTGCTCCTGCAGGTTGTGGCCGATGCCCGGGATGTAGGTGGTGACCTCGATGCCGTTGGTCAGGCGAACGCGCGCAACCTTGCGCAGCGCCGAGTTCGGCTTCTTCGGCGTCTGGGTGTAAACGCGGGTGCAGACGCCGCGGCGCTGTGGCGAACCCTGCAGCGCGGGCGAGGCAGTCTTATAACGGGTGGGCGTGCGGCCCTGCTTGACGAGCTGATGAAACGTAGGCACGTGTTGCTCCTTTTGTCATCCTTCCGCGCAGCGGGAGGATCTGCTTCTAAACTTGTACGCACACTGCCTGGAAGAACGCCATACGCGCAAAAGCATGAGGACGCTGAAGCGCCTCGCGCGAAGATTGTTCCCTGCTGTGTACGTCTGTACATCTACTCAGACGAAATACAGTCGACGGTGACCGAGATATCTTCTTCGACCCGTGGTCCTAAGAAGATTCCAGCTCCGTTTCGCTGTTCCCGACCGCATAGCCCACTCAAGGCGAGGGGTGGCGCAGTCGTGTATGCGAAGGGCCGCAGTGTTGCCCGACTCTCAAACCGTTCCGAGAAGTCCCGCGGTAAAGCTCTCAGTGTTACTCGCAATAGTGTACCGCAAGATACCCCCGCCAGTCGAATCGGCTCACCAATTCACAAGGAGTTCACGCGGACAACATTGCAACCCTCTAAAAATAACAAAGAGCTTGCTGAAAGTCAACGAGAAAGCAGCCTCTTCACAGAATCCCCCGACCTGATCGTTGCTCGGTTGATCCATGGCCTACTCTTGCATAATGGGTCGTTTGTCTGTCATGTCGGCACTGTCTGTCTCCAGATTCTGATGGCCCGATTTCGTTGCGGAACACGATCTCGTCCTACTCTCCCGGCATTCGAACCCAGATCGGCGGGATTTCTCTGGCACCCGCACGGATTGGAAATCATTCGTGAACCATACCCATGTATTCGACGAGTTCCGCAACGATACCAAAGCCATTCGGAAGACCGTTCAGTCAGAAGAGATCCCTGAGAACGGCGAAACGTTCGCCGTTCTCGACTGGACCTATGATGAAACTCATCCGGACTTCCTGGCGGCTTGCGAACCTGGTAGATCCGCTGCTCGTATTTGGGCCGTCAGGCTTTTCCTCGAGTTTCCAGGCCGCCGCTTCCGTGTTTATTACACCGAGTACGATAATCTGATCATCCGTTTCCACAAGGTGCGTCCAGACGAGCCGGTCTATCTAGGAGTCTGTCGGTCATAGCGATTCTGGCGGCGTGGCGGCCCCGGCAGCGCG
>CAXTMK010000202.1:0-7703 GCA_964245315.1 uncultured Acidobacteriaceae bacterium
GAGGGGACACTTCTATCGAGGACAACAGGGGACACTTCTAATGTGCTTCAACAGTGAAAAACCGGCTAAGGTATCTCAACGCGCCACAGCCGCAATGACGTCAGTGCAGCTGCGCCGGAATGACCGCGAACTGGATCAGCAGCTCGAACGGCACGATCTTCAGCGTGTTCTCGTGCGTCGCCTCCAGCACTACCGGGCAGCCGGCGCCGGCGCGCTGCACCTCCAGCCAGCGAGCCGCGCACACGCACCACCTGTCGCCCGGCTTCAGCCCCGCGAATCCATACTGCGGCATCGGCGTCGAAAGATCGTTGCCAAGCTGCTTCGACTTAGCCAGAAAGGCCGCATCCACCACGCAGCAAATCGTGTGTACGCCCAGGTCGTCCGGCCCGGTCTCGCAGCAGCCGGTGCGGTAGAAGCCCGTCATCGGCTCGCAGCCGCAGGTCGCCAGCGGCAGCCCCAGAACGTTCTTGCCCCGCTTTGTCTCGAGTGCAGCCATCGTGTCCCTACTTGCTCGCCATCGCGAGTTGCTGCTCGTACTCTTCGTACGGGCCCTTGTGATCGGTAATGTGGAAGTTGGCCGGCCCGCCTTTGAAGTGCCAGATGCGCGTGCCCGCCTCTTCGATCAGATCCTGGTCGTGCGTCACCAGAAACACCGTGCCCTCGTACTTCTGGATCGCCTGATTCAGCGCATTGATGGCCTCAAGATCCAGGTGGTTCGTCGGCTCGTCCAGCACCAGCACATTCGGCTTCTGCAGCATGATCTTGCAGAAGAGCAGCCGCGCGGCCTCGCCTCCGCTCAGCGCATCGGTCTTCTTCAGGCCCTCTTCGCCGCGAAAGAGCATCTGCCCCAGAATCCCGCGGATATCCTCCTTGGTCGCCGCGGGATCGAACTGATGCAGCCAGTCCGACGCCGTCATGCCCAGCTGGATCGAGCCCTTATGGTCCTGCGCGAAGTAGCCGATCGACGCCTCATGCCCCCACTTCACGCTGCCCGAATCGATCGAGACGTCCGTTTCTTCGACCCCCGGCCCGTTCGCCAGCAGCGCCTTGATCAGCGTGGTCTTGCCCTGGCCGTTGCGGCCCATGAGGATCACCTTGTCGCCGCGATTCACCGACGCAGAAAAGCTGTCGATCACATGCTCGACCTTGCCGTCCTTCTGGGTATAGCTCTTGTTCACCTTCTCGAATTCGAGCACCGTCTTGCCCGAAGGCCGCAGCATATCAAAGCGGATGAACGGACGCGCGATGTTCGACCGCGCCAGCTCACTCGTAGCCAGCCGCTCCACTTCCTTCTTGCGCGAGTTCACCTGGCTCGACCGCGTACCGGCCGAGAACCGCGCGATAAAGTCGTTCAACTGCGCGATCTTCTTCTCGCGCTGTTGGTTGTCTTTCTCAATCTGGGTGCGGACCGAGGTCTTCTGCAACACCATGTCGTCGTAGCCGCCGGTGTAGGTGATGATGGTCTCGTAGTCGATATCCGCGATGTGCGTGCAGACCGCGTTCAGAAAGTGCCGATCGTGCGAGATCGTAATCACCGTGCCGTTATAGCGGATCAGGAAATCCTGCAGCCAGTGGATCGACTCAAGGTCGAGATAGTTCGTAGGCTCGTCCAGCAGCAGCGCCTGAGGGTCGCCGAACAGCGCCTGCGCCAGCAGCACGCGAACCTTCTGCCCGCCCTGCAGCTCGCTCATCCTGCGCTCGTGCAGCTCGTCCGGGATGTCCAGCCCCTGCAGCAGCACGGCCGCATTAGCCTCGGCCTCGTAGCCGTCCTCGTCGCCGACGATGCCTTCCAGCTCGCCCAGCCGCGAACCATCTTCATCCGTCATCTCCGCCTTGTTGTAGATGATCTCCCGCTCTTCGAGCGCCGCCCACAAAGGCTTGTTGCCCATAATGACCGTGTCGATCACGCGATAGGCATCGAACTCATACTGATCCTGCTTCAGAACGCCTACTTTACGCGGGCGCACAACGGTTCCCTTTTGCGGATCGATCTCGCCGGTAAGAACCTTCATAAATGTCGATTTGCCGGCGCCATTTGGCCCGGTAAGGCCGTAGCGGCGGCCCGAGGTAAAGGTCACCGAGACATCCTCAAAGAGGAGCTTCGAGCCATAGCGCATCGTTACGTTGGAGGTTGAAATCATGATATTTCTTCTATTTTACAGGTCTTTGCCGAATCAGGCATGAACGCGGCGAGTTATTCCACTCCCATTTAACTCTCAACTTCGCAGCATCGCCTTGAGGGCCAAAGGCCCGACCCATAACAGCCTGGGGCAACCCCCCCAGGTCACGGATGCCGATACTGCCCTGGGCTGAAGGCCCGACCCAGTTCGAGCGCGACTTTTCCGGCGGCCCACGACCGCGCGAACACCATCCCGCAAGGCAGCCAATGTACAATCGAACTACGGGGCTTGCGCCTCAACTCCACTTAACCTATGCCAGAAACGCAGATGCAGGTAGATGAGGATTCCGCGGCTCGCGGCAGCCGGCCCTCCGCCGGCGAGATTCTCCGCTCCATCGCGTTCGCCGTAGTCGGTTTCTGCGCCACCGCCGGCCTTCTGCACGCCGCCATCCGCGATCCGCTTTATCTGCACGCGGATGTCCGCAGCGAGAAACTGGCCATGCTCTCGCAATGGCACGGCAAGCTCTTCTCCGCCGCCTTCGGCAGCAGCCACATGCACAACGGCTTCGATCCCGGCGCCTTCGACCGGACGATGGCCCGATCGGATTACGCGACTCACACCGGAAATCTCGCGGTCATCGGCGGCAGCCAGGTCGAGCAGTACGTCATGGCGTCGCAATTCCTCAAGCAGTTGGAGCTACCCGCTCAGACCGCCGCCCCGCCGCAGCCCTGCATCATCCTCCTGGAACTGGGCGCCGGAACCAACTTCACCAACGATCACCTCGTCCATCCCCGCGCCATCAATGTTTACGACTGGCCGGTGACCAGGCTCGCGACCCACTTCGCCGATCCGGATTTGAGCTTCAGCCAGCGCGCCGGCCGCGCCGGGTATGCCTTCGCCGCCATGTTCCTGCACGACATCAACCTGGGCATGCTGAGCAACAAAATCTTCGCGCCGCCGCTCAGCGACGAAATCATGCAGCTGCAGACCGAGGACGACCGCCGCGGCCAGATGGTGCTCGGCGATAATCCCACCACCTTTCCGTTTATCGTATCCGCCTTCAACCGCATGCCCGAGCATCCCGCCATCCGGCCGCAGACGCCGTCGGCGGGCAGCAGCTATCTCGTCCGGCAACTGGCCGCCCAGAGCCCCGTGGCGAACGTCGCCTTCGTCTACGTCGTAATGCCGCTGACCGCCAATAAGGCCGAGAGCCCCGACTATCCCGACCACCTCTCGGTGGACGGTCCCCACGGCCGCATCGAGGTTCCGATCGTCAATCTCGCCCGCGCGGATCGCTTTCCACAGTTATTCGTCCCTACGCTCTGGTTCGACGACTCGCACTTCAACGCCGCCGGTTCGCAGCTGATGTCCTCAATCCTGGCGCAGGAACTCCAGCGGTGGTACGCGGCGCATGGCGGTCCGCCCCCATGTCAGTAGACTTCCGGAGGCCGATTTGCTCTTCGGGGAGGCTGCCTTGCTCTTCGTAGAGCTGCGATTCTTCATCTTCCTCGCCATCGTCCTCGCGGTCTACTGGAGCCTGCGCTCAAACAACCTGCGCAAGTGGTTCGTGCTCATGGCGAGCTACTACTTCTACGGCTCATGGGACTACCGCTTCGCCGTAATGCTGTGCATCATCTCCTCGGCGGATTGGTTCTTCGCGCTGCGCATCGCCGCGGCCGACGGCGCCGACCCCCGGTCGCTGCGCATCCGCAAGATCTACGTCACCCTCTCCGTGGCGATGAACCTCACAATCCTCGGCTTCTTCAAATACTTCCACTTCTTCGTCGATGGCGCCATCGGCCTCGCCGGCGTCCTGCATGTGCATCTGGACGAGCCGACCGTGCGCATCATCCTGCCCGTCGGCGTCAGCTTCTTCACCTTCCAGTTGCTCTCTTACACCATCGATGTCTACCGCCGCGAGATTCCGGCTGTCTCCAGCCTGCGCGACTACCTGATGTTCTCGTCCTTCTTTCCCCAACTGGTCGCCGGCCCCATCATGCGGCCCAAGTATTTTGTGCCCCAGATGTCGTCCCTGCGCCATGTGTCGCTCGACGAGGTCAAGCACGCCATGTACTTATTCCTTCTTGGCTACGTCAAGAAGGTCTGCCTCGCCGACAACATCTCGCCCTACGTCGATCAGGTCTTCAACCATCCGGCGTCCTACACCGCGTTCGCCTCGGTCACGGCGACATGGCTCTACACCATCCAGATCTTCTGCGACTTCTCCGGCTACAGCGACATGGCCATCGCGGTGGCCGCGCTCATCGGCTATAAGCTGGTGCTCAACTTCAACGCGCCGTACCTGTCGGATTCCATTCAGGATTTCTGGCGCCGCTGGCACATCTCGCTCTCCACCTGGATCCGCGACTACATTTACTTCTCGCTCGGCGGCGGCCGCATGAAGTACCGGATCCTGGTCTATCGCAACCTGCTGATCACCATGCTCGCCGGCGGCCTGTGGCACGGCGCGGCCTGGACGTTCGTGGCCTGGGGCGGCGCGCACGGCGCCGCGCAGGTCGTCCATCAGGAGTTCCGCAGGCACTTCCCGCCGACCCCCGCGCAGGAGCCGTGGCGCCGCATCGCCAGCTGGTTCCTCACCCTTAATTTTGTATGCATGACCTGGATCCTCTTCCGCTCACCGAACTTCTCCATCGCCTGGCTGATGATGAAGCGTTACCTCTTCCTCGACCGCGGCGGCTCGCAGACGCTTCCGCTATGGCTGGCTGCGATCGGCCCGGTGCTGCTTGCCGGCCAGTTGCTGATGCGCCGCCTCAACTTCGAGGGCGCCATCTGCCGCCTGACGCTGCCGCGCTTCGCGCTGGTATATGGAATGGTCTGGGCCTTCGCGCTCTCGATGCTCCCGCTCGGCTACCGTCCGTTCATCTACTTCCAGTTCTAAATCCGGCGTCGCTTGACTCTGTACCCTGTACTCACAACTCTAAGACCAGCGCCTTTGCAGTCGGACGGCCGCATCGCCGCCAACTGCACCCTGACGACAAACCCTCAGGATATGCGCTTCAAGCTTTCAGCTTAAAGCTCAACAGCTTAAAGCTCCCGAAGCAAGCCTTTTCCCGCGCAATCCAATCAATTCGCCGTAGGCTTCTCGATATGGTCCAGCACCAGCGTCTCCACCGACGACTTCCCTGAAACCATCTTCAATCCCAGCTGCTCCTGCACCGCCGTAAAGATCGACAAACCCGAGTCGCTCGCCGACGGCTGCGGCACACCCGCACGCTCCATCTGCAGCGCCATTACAGCCGAGCGATCCAGCGAAAAGTCGTACCTCGCCGTAAGCCCGGTCTGATCGATCACCGGTCGCCCCGAGAAATTCGACAGCACCAGCGCCAGTGACGACATCGACGCCCCATAGAAATTCAGCAGTTGTCCATTCTGGTCCGGAACCATCACCGTTCCTCCCGGCATCGCAATTCCCGACGGATGCGGCGTGTCCGGGTTGGTTTCCTTCATCTTCGGACCGCCCTTCATCAGCACCAGCGTGTACACCGGCGACTCCTTCGTCTCGCGATGCAGCGTCAGCTTGAAGCGCTCGGCCAGCATTTCCCGCAACATGGTGTGCAGCATCGCCGGCTGCGAGTTGGGCTTGTGCCACTCGGCCAGGTCGGCCTCCGGCACCTTGGCCTCGATGTCGTAGCGCTCGCTGCGCACCCAGTCCGGCGCGCCCAGGATGCGATCGTTCGTAAAGTAGGCCGACTCCCCCGCGCCGGTCGGAAGCTCGGCCTGCAGAATCGAGACCAGCACCGGCAGCCCGATGGCGTGGTAGCCATCCGCCGTAGGCCCGAACAGCGGCATCTGCCTGCCGGGCGCGCTGAGTCGGATGGAAACCACCTCAAACGCCAGCGGCTTGCCATCGGCGCCCTTCGCGGTCTGTGCTTGTGCGGGTAGAACGCCTGCAAGGAGAAGAAGGGCGCATGCAACAGCTGTCTTCATGCTCAGAGCCTACCCCACAACCACGGCAATGTCATGTGCGCCCGTGGCCCGGAAGACTGATACCCTGCCAGCATGCCCGCTCTGCCGATATCGCCCACCACACTGGCCGCCATCGTCATCACCCTCAGCTTTGCCGCCGGCCTTAACGTCTACGCAACGGTACTCTCGCTGGGTATTCTGGCGCGCCTGCACTGGATCGCCCTGCCCGACGGTCTGCATGCCCTCGCCGATATGTGGATCATGGTCGCGAGCGCTATCCTCTTCGCCGCCGAGTTCGTCGCCGACAAGATTCCCGCCTTCGATCTGGTCTGGAACGCGCTGCAAACCTTCGTCCGCATCCCCGTAGCCGCGCTGATGGCCTACGCCGTCGGGCAACACCTGACGCCCGAGATGCATGTGCTGTTAACCGCCGTCGGAGCCGCCATCGCAACCCTCGCCCACGGTTCGAAGACCGCCATGCGCGTCGCCGTAACGCCGCTCCCGGAGCCGCTCTCAAACGCCGGCCTGAGCACGGCAGAGGACGGCGCGGCCATCGGCCTGACGTGGCTCGTATCGCGCCATCCAGCTGCGGCGGGAATTATCGCGCTGATGTTGAGCGTGGGTTGCGTGACGGGCCTCTGGCTTGGATTTCGAATGGTTCAAAGTGGATTTCGCCGCGTGTTCTCAGACCGGCGCGCAGCATCTGGATAAAGGGCTAAGGCTGCTGATCCCAGGGGTTCAGGATATTCAGAGACAGCCCGGCAAAGTCCTTCACATTACGTGTGACTACCGTGAGGCCGTATTCCAAAGCGGTGGCTGCTATCAGCAGATCAGGCTGCGTGAAGGTACGTCCCCTCTTTCGCCCTTCATCGAGCACAGTCCTCCACCTGAGCATGATGTTTTCGGTTATATCCAGAACTCGCCCGGGAAACATCGGACGCACGATCGTCGACAGCCAATACTTCATCTCGTTTCGCCGCTGGACGTCATTCACAAGTTGAATGCCGTACCGCACCTCTGCCACTGAAACGACACTGATGAACATCTCCTCCTGCGGAGTCGTAAAGAAGAATTTTTGTACCCCAGGATCGGGTCGCGGACGGCGCGGTTCCGAGACTACGTTTGTGTCGAGCAAAAAGCCGTTCACCAGCTAAAGTCTCTAACCGGCATAGACGAGCGAGAGGGCTCGAGGTCTACATCAGGGTACGGGCAACGTCGCAGGGCTTCAAAGAGGGCTGCTCCAGTCGTGCCACGATGAGTTTCAGTCGGAACCGGACGCGTGACCGCACTCTCCAGAGCGGTCCCGATCGCCTCTTCCTCGCTGCGAAATAGTCCGCTCTCCATCCACTTCTGGAGCAGCGCTTCCACCTTCGGCTCATGGATCTCGATCGTCATCGCAACACCTCGCTATTTGGAGTATCAAAGCCCTCCGCTGCTGTGTCAACGATGGCTCCATAGTCTCCGTTGATTCGGTGAGTTCTGGCAAATTTTGCGAGTCTGGGAAATTTCCCTGGACCCGCGTAATTTCCGTAGAATTCGCTCGGCTACGAACTCCCAATCAGCACGCCCGCCGCAAACACCAGCCCCCCGCCCACCACGACCTGCAGCACCGACAGCGCCAGACTGCTCTTGAAATACTTGTGCCGAATCCACGAG
>CAXTMK010000203.1:0-1801 GCA_964245315.1 uncultured Acidobacteriaceae bacterium
CTCAAAATCCGCCGAGGGCAACCTCGTGGGGGTTCGACCCCCCCTCCCGGCACCAGGATAACCACATTCGAAAATGCCGCTTACGAGCGGCATTTTGTTTTTTATGATTATCCAGCCTGCTCCGGCTGGCAACCGCCCCCGAGGCCGTGTTCTAGCGTAGCCAGGAATTCTGTATTTTGTTTGTTCTTATCGTTGCGATTGCCTTCGCTTCGGAGCTCCCTGAACGAGAACGAACAACAGCTAATGCAGAGATTCTGCCTTCGCCAGAATGACGGCTCTTGCAGTCTTCTGCCGTCGCTGAAGGTTGATGCCCGGAGACGGGGTATAAGTCGGCAGCGGCTGCGGTTGCCGATCCTGATACGAAAGTCGTAGCTGAAGTTCCTCGGATCGGCGGCAATAGCCCATGTGCTTCTGTAGAATCCTGTTGGGATTGGCTTTATTGCTCGTGCCTATGCTCAGCCCGGCCGGGTGAACCGATGGACCATCCACTCCGGATTATACACGATTTCATCCTTACTCCCGGCAGACTGTTATCTGCGGGCAATTGCACTTAGTGCGGCGATTTTTTGGGGTGGAAGTGATCAGCAAAGCGCAGACTAAGAGCTGGGTTTATAACATCGTCTTGATAGCCGCCCTCTTCACGGCCGCTGTCGCGTTGTGGCCCTCCACAATTACACACATCGGTTCGACTAACTTCCTGCCGCACGGCTTTTGTTATATGTGGAACAAGCAGCTGCTCACCCTGCATGTCGTTTCCGATTCGCTTATTTTTCTTTCCTATCTGGCGATCTCGTGCACGATCGCGCACCTTCTATATCGCGAAAGACTGCGCCTCCCGTTCAAGTTGATTTTCGTTGCATTTGGCCTGTTTATCGTGGCCTGCGGCTTCACCCACGCCATGGATGTGGTTGTTCTATGGATACCGCTGTACTGGCTCGCGGGAGACCTAAAGCTCATCACCGCGATCGCTTCCATGACTACGGCTGTCGTCCTTCCGGCTCTTATTCCAAAAATCCGGCTCATTATGACGCAGTCGGCTTCTTCTCGACTGAATGAGCTTCGATTTCTGGGGGCAGCGGAGAGCAGCCTGGACTGCCTCTATCTTGCCGACGCTGTACGCGATGCGAACGGCGAGATAGAAGACTTCGTTCTCACCTACGTCAATGGAAATGCCATCCGTCTGGTTACGTTTTCCATGGAGGAGCTGATCGGCGGCAGAATGTGCGAGATGTTCGCGATCAACCGAAAAATCGGTTTATTCGACAGATACAAACGTGTCGTCCTTACCGGAGAGTCTTTTGTCGGCGAGTTCGCGATTCAGGAAGAAAATATACGGACAGCATGGCTGCGCATTCAGGCGACGAAGCTGGGGGATGGCGTAGCGATCACGGCATCCGACATCACGGAACGCAAAGAACAGGAAGAGGCCATTCGTAAGAGCGAGGGATTGCTCGCACGCACCGAGCAGCTGACCAACACCGGAGGCTGGGAGGTCGACCTGACTACGAACGAAGTGTTCTGGTCGCCCGAGGTACGCCGGATCCAGGGCCTGGCTCCCGACTACCGCCCGACTTTGGAAGCGGGAATCGAATTCTATATCCCGGAAGACCGCATCAGGATTAGAGAGGCGATTCAGACCGCGATCGCCGGCGGCACCGCATTCGACATGGAATGCACGGTGGTAAGGACGGATGGAAAGCTGGTTCCGGTGCGCGTGGTAGGAGCGGCTCAATATGAGAATGGCAAGCCGATTCGGCTGGCGGGCGGCTTCAAAGACATAACCCAGCAGGTCGCGGAACGG
>CAXTMK010000203.1:1901-7655 GCA_964245315.1 uncultured Acidobacteriaceae bacterium
TGGCGCTCACGGCGGTGAAGGATCGGCTCAGCTTAGCCACGGATAGCGGCGGCATCGGCATCTGGGAGTGGGATATTGCAAAGGACAGCCTGTGCTGGGACCACTGGATGTATCGGATTTACGGCATCCAGCCGCGAGACGGTGAGGAATCCTACGAGTTGTGGACGCGGTACCTGCACCCCGACGATCGCGAGTCGGCAGAGCGGCAGATGCAGGATGCGGTGGATGGCATCCGCCCTTTCAATAACGTTTTTCGCATTCAGTGGGATGACAGGAGCGTGCACTATATCCAGACGACGGCCGTCGTCACTCACGACAAGGCTGGGCGCGCCGCGCGGATGACAGGGACAAGCTCGGAGGTGACAGCACAAATGGAGAGTGAGCTGGAAGTGGCGAAGCTGGCCGATTTCATGCACTCGATCATTTCCAGCTCGCCGTTCGCGACGATCGTGACGGATTTGCTGGGCGTCATCACTTCACTCAATCCCGCGGCCGAGCGCATGCTCTGGTATGGACGGGAAGAGCTTATCGGCCGGGAAACCCCGCTGGTCCTCCTGAGTTCACAGCAGGTGACCAACCGCGCCACGGTACTCAGCGAAGTGCTGAATACAAGTATCAAACCCGGCATGGACGTCCTGACCGCAAACCCCCACCGGGGAAAGTTGGAAGAAGCCGAGTGGGAGATGATCCGGCGCGACGGGAGCCGCTTCGATGCACAGCTCACGGTAAGCGCATTAACAGACGCGAAAAGCGGCATCGTCGGTTATGTTCTGGTCGCCTATGACATCACGGAGCGAAAACGCGCCCAGGACTACATCTCCCATCTGGCGCAGCATGATGAGCTTACCGGGCTGGCCACGCGGAGCCTGTTTGGCGAACGGCTGGATGCCGCCCTTGCGCGAGCGGCGCGCTACCAGCGCAAGGTAGGCGTTCTTATGATTGACCTGGATAACTTCAAGAAGATCAACGATCTTCGGGGTCATCATGTGGGAGATGAATTGTTGATTGTCATCGCAAAGCGCCTGCAGAGTTGTGTACGCGCCTCTGACCTGGTCGCGCGCATGGGAGGCGACGAATTTACGCTGGTTCTCGACGAGTTGACCAACGCGGACGATGCAGACCTGGTTGCCGCGAAAATCGCACAGGCAATCGCGATGCCGGTCACGATCGGGTCTCACATCATCTCCCCGACCGCCAGCATCGGGGTAAGCGTCTATCCCGACAGCGGAGAAACCGCCGCTGCTCTGTTGAGGAATGCAGACGCGGCGATGTATCAGGCGAAGGCCGAGGGACGGAATGGCCGGCAGGTCTTTAGTTCTGAATTGGCCGTGATCGCCTCGCGCAGGAGAGATCTGGAAAACGCCCTGAGCCACGCATTGGCGTTGGAAGAATTCGAGCTGGTGTATCAACCGCAAATCTGCATGAAGACCGGCATGGTCTCCGGAGTCGAAGCCCTGCTTCGCTGGCGGAGCGGTACGCTGGGCCTGGTCATGCCTGCAGAGTTTATCTCGTTAGCCGAAGAGAACGGCATGATTGTGCCGATTGGGGAATGGGTGTTGCGCACCGCCTGCCGCCAGGCAAAACAGTTGCAGCTTGCCATGGATCGGCCCTTAGCCATCGCGGTCAACGTCTCGCCGCGGCAGTTCCAACAAAGCGATCTGCCTCTCAGGATCGGAAATATCCTGAAGGAGTCGGACCTCAGCCCATCCCTGCTGGAGCTTGAAATCACGGAAAACGTCCTGCTGGGCGATCTGCCGAGGCCCAGGGCTCTGCTTGAGGAAATCCGGTCTCTGGGCGTGCGTGTCGCTATCGACGATTTTGGAACCGGCTTCTCCAGCATGTCGTATATCCTGCGTTTCCGAGTCGATCGCCTCAAGATCGATCGCTCTTTCATTCGTGAGATGACGGTCGATCCAGACAGTCACGCGGTAACCAATGCCGTAATTGCGCTGGCGAAAGGCCTGCGCATACCGGTCGTGGCGGAGGGCGTCGAGACGTCGCTGCATCGAGATTTACTGCTCCTCGAGGGCTGCGATGAGGCGCAGGGGTACCTTTACTCCAGGCCTCTGCCGATGGAGGACATTCGCGACGCCATTCATGCCATCGAGCATTCGCAACAGTTTACGAGGATGGTCTAAGAGCTTGTTGAGTAAGTCCGGTTTTCGCTGTTCAGGATTAGCGTGAGGCTTCAGCCCCACGAATAAGGCAATAGAATGACAGGGGCTTTTAGACCCGGGTTTTCGTCTTGAAGCTGAAAAAAATCTATTTCATCAAGCTCCTGGACGCAGAACCCTCGGGCACTACGACCTAAGTTGCATCACTTTCCTGTCAAAACAAAGTTGTAACTCGTTATATTCAAACGAAGCAGCGCGATTGGGGCTCCGGCATCCACTTCTCTATCGAATTCGTCGAGGCGCAGATCGGCAGGCTCTCCGGGCAGGCGTTTCGACTGCTCGCATTTCCGCACGACCTCGAGCAACACTTCGAAGAGAAGACCGGCAGAGGCCGCTACCGACGCCTCTGGCTGGAGGGTCTGCTCGCGATTGCGCTTTTTTACATTGCCCTGCTGCCGGAGCATCTGTTCGCGGCCGGCGCTGGTGAGCGCGCGCTGATCGTCAGGGGCAGCGTCATCGTACCGCTCGCCCTGCTGGTGATCTTCAGCATGCTGTTTCGGCCGCCGAAGCTCTATCGCGAGTCGAGCATGGCGCTCTTCGTCTGCCTGGCAGCACTGGCCGCCCTGGGCCTGCAGAGCAACCTGACCGCCGTGCACACCGTGTATGCGCAGTTCACCGCCACGGCCGTGCTGGTGTTTGCGAACACCGTTATTCGCCTGCGTTTTACGCACGCGGTGGCTTCGTCGGCAGTGGTTTCGCTGGCCGAGATTTACTTCTGCCACATGGACAGGATGCTTCCGCCGGGAACCAGGCTGCTGGGCCTGGTGCTCTCGATCAGCGTTACGCTGCTGACGCTGGTGGCCAACTACAGCCAGAATCGCGAGGAGCGGCTGAACTTTCTGCTCTGCCTCCGCGGCGACCTGCTGATTGAAAAGCTCAGTCACGCCAACCAGGAGCTCGGCCTGGCGGCGGAACTGGATGGGCTGACCGGTCTCGCCAATCGCTACGCCTTCGATCGCAAGCTGGTGGAGGTGTGGCAGGAGGCAAGGGAAAAGGGTCAGGTGGTCTCCGTCGTCCTGATCGATGTCGACCACTTCAAGCTGCTGAACGATAAGTTCGGCCATCTCTACGGCGACAAGGTGCTGAAACGCGTTGCGCTGCTGGTGGCGGAATCGCTGCGCAAGACGGAGGATTTCGCGGCGCGCTTCGGCGGCGAAGAGTTCGTCATTCTGCTGCCGTCCACGGCCTGTGAACAAGCCGTGCTGGTCGCGGAGCGGCTGCGCAAACTGATTGAAGTCGCAGGCTTTCCCGCGCTCGAGACACCAAGCGGCGTGATGCGGAATATCCGCGCCACCGTATCGTGCGGCGTGGCGTCGGAGTCGCCGATCGCGATCGATGACCCGTACTTCCTCGTCGACGCGGCCGATAAAGCGCTCTACCAGGCCAAGAACGAGGGCCGTAACACGGTGCGGGTAGCCGGAGCTGCGCAGCTGCCGGCGCCGGAATTGCAGGAGTTGGGAGCGTAATGCAGCGGGATTCTCCTCTACACTGAAATCTCACATTTCAGTTCCAGAGGTTCTCCGTGCGCCTACTCGCCGTCGCCCTTCTTCTCGCAGCCGCATCAGCAAACGCAGTCTCATCAGCAAACGCACAGCTGGCGAAGCCTTCGCTCGCCACGCCCGCGCTCTCGCCTGATGGCAAGGAGATCGCCTTCGCCTCCGGCGGCGACATCTGGACCGTCCCTGCCGCGGGTGGCGAGGCGCGGCTGCTGATCGTCGATCCGGCCGAGGAGTCGCGTCCGCTTTATTCGCACGACGGCGCGAAGCTGGCGTTCCAGTCGACACGTACCGGCTCAAACGACATCTACGTGCTGACGCTCGCGACTGGCGCGCTGCAGCGCATCACCTGGACCGACGCGCCGGTTACGCTCGATGCCTGGTCCGCCGATGGTGAGTGGCTGTACTTCACGTCTTCGGCCAACGACGTAGCCGGGCAGGGCGATATCTTCCGCGTCCGCGCCACCGGAGGCACGCCGCTCGAGGTCTCGCGCGAGCGCTACCTGTACGAGTTCGAGTCAATGCCGATGCCCGATGGCAAATCGGTCGTGCTGGTGGCGAAAGGAATTTCCGCGTCGCAGTGGTGGCGCAAGGGTCACGCGCATATCGACGAGACCGAGCTGTGGGTGAAGCCGCTGGTCTCTGCCGGCTACAAGATGATCGTGCCGGCCGACGCCAAGCATGCCTGGCCGATGGTCTCGCCCGACGGCAAGACGCTCTACTTTATGAGCGACAAGTCCGGCGCCGAGAACATCTGGCGCTACGACATGGCGTCCGGTGCGTCGAAGCAGGTGAGCGACTTCAAGAGCGGACGCTGCCTGTGGCCGACGCTCTCGGCCGACGGCAAGACGATCCTCTTCGAGCGCGGCTTCGCGATCTGGAAGCTCGACACAGCGAACGGCCATGCAGCCGAGGTGCCGATCGCGCTGCGCGGCATGCCGACCACGCCAGGCGTCACCCACATGCAGCTCAGCTCGTGGAACAACCTGGCGCTCTCGCCCGACGGCCGCAAGGTAGCGGTCGCGGCGCACGGCGATATCTTCGCGGCGTCATCCCGCGAAGGCGGCGAACCGCAGCGGCTGACCACCACCGATGCCGCCGAAACCGCGCCCGTCTGGTCGCCGGATTCCACCAAACTGCTGTACGTCTCGGAGCGCGACGGCGGGCAGAGCCTCTACGTCTATGACTTCGCCACCAGCACCGAGCATGCGCTGACGCATGGACTGGAGGTCGACAGCGCGGCCACATGGTCGCCCGATGGCAAGTCCGTCGCGTACGTGCGCAATCGCAAGCAGCTGCAGGTGATGACGCTGGCAGGGGGCGCATCCCCGGCGCAAGACAAGACCGTCGCGACCGGCGAGCTTGGCGGTCGCATGGCGTGGTCGCCGGATTCGCACTGGGTCGCCTTCGTCCCCACCGGCGTCGATGGCTTCACCAACCTCGCCGCTGTCCCAGCCGACGGCAGCGCCGCCGCTCGTCCGCTGACGTTCCTGGCCAACGGCGAGAACGCGTCTCACATCGCGTGGTCGCCCGACGGCACCTACATCCTGTTCGACACGGCCCAGCGCAGCGAAGTCCCGCAACTGGCGCGCGTCGACCTGGTGCCGCATCTGCCCAGGTTCCGCGAAGACCAGTTCCGCGAGCTCTTCCGCAGCCAGTCGACGCCGGGCGCGCCCGATACTCCGCCGACCACCACGCCGGCCGCTCCTGCGAACGAACCTCCGGCGGAAGCGCCCGTGCCAGCGACGCCGGCTCCGGCGAGGGGTCCACGCGGAGCGGCTGCCGCGCCGAAGAAGATCGAGCCGACCAAGATCGTCTTCGAGGGCATCCGCGAGCGCCTGAGCTTCCTGCCCATTACGCTCCCCGTGCGCGATCCCATCATCAGCCCCGACGGCAAGACGCTCGCATTTTTTTTTTATGATTCGGGGAACTCCTAGATCTACACCTACTCGCTCGACGAACTTTCGCGCGAGCCGGCCAGTCCGCGCCAGCTCACCTCCACCCACGGCGGCAAGAGCGACATCGCCTTCACGCCCGACTCCAGGGAGATCTTCTTCCTCGACGGCGCAGGTGGACCAGGCGGG